>NYXZ01000078.1 GCA_002686595.1 Planctomycetota bacterium
CCGAGTTTTTCGAGGCAACGGCCACGCCACCAACTGACTTCGCTGCCAGCCGCGGCGGAGGCCAAGAGGGCCAAGGCTCGCTCGTACCGTCCGGCGCGATAGTTGGCCTGGGCTTCGAGCAGGGGATCGGCGCTGAAGCCCTGCGCTTCCATGGACTCGCTGGCCCGCGGCTTGTTTTCTGCGGGCTGGCCTAGCTGCCCGCTGAGGGACAGGCGCAGGCGGTCGTCGAGGCCCGTGGTAACGGCTTGGCCGGGCGAGTTGCTGACGGCCGTCCGAGTGCTGGCTGTGTTGGGAGCGGCGGCCGCTGCGTTGCTTGCGACTTGTGTAGTTGCCGCGGCCGCATCATTGGCATTGGGTGCTGGAGCCCTTGTCGTCACCGCATTGCCCGGGGCAGCGGATGCGGCCTTGGCGGCCGGCAGGCCGAGCTCCTCGCGCATACGCAACTGTCCGACCTCCTGGCGCAGTTGGACGAGATACTGGTCACGCGCTTGGTCGTCGAGAATCGGGGCCTCGGTCAAGAGGCGCACCTGCGACAAGGCGTCCTCGGTGCCCTGATCGATCTCCTCCGTTAGCCCAGAGAGCGTTTCGATGGCGCGAATGGTGTCCGTCAAGGCCGAACGCAAGCCACTGCCGGCATCGGTGCCGAGGGCTAGGGCGGGAACCACCAGCAAGGTGGCGGCGGCCAAGTTCGTGGCGTAGGTGGTTTTCATCATTAGAGAATTCCTCGGTAGGCGTTGAGGGCGCCGGCTGTGTCGCCGGCGTTCTCGAGGAGTTGGGCGGCGGCCAGGTAGATGCGGCGGCGGTGTTCCAGGTCGGAAAGGGAACGCACGGTCTCACGCAGGAAAGCGACGGCGTTGTCGAGGGCGCCTGAGCTGGAATCCTCTGCGGCTAGGCAACTGGCCCAGACGATTGCCAGGCGCGTCCGCGTATCCTCGTCGAAGGCGGCGGAGCCCGGAACCAGCACTGCGATTGAGGAACGGGCCAAATCGATTCGTCCATTCGCCAAGGACTGCTCGGCGGCATCCAACCGAGCGGCGGGGCCCTGCGCTGAGCCAGCTTCGGCAGCGTGTGTTGATGTAAACTGAGTGGTCAGGCCCATGTTGTCCCGGGCTTCAAAGGCGATGTCGGCCACGGCTGAACTCGACACACCCCGGTCACGGGCCATGGATTCGATCAAGATGGCGGTGGCTTCCTCACCGGAAACCAGTGCCAGACGCGCCGCCTCTTCCAAGGCTAGGGCCAGATCCGCACCCGCAGCATCGAGGCTGAAGCCGAGCCAGGCCAGGGCGCCAGCTTCTGGCATGCCGTACAGCTCGAGGGCCTGGGCTCGCAGGCTGGTGAACTCCCGCTCGTCTAGAACGGTGGCGCCGGTGCGCTCCGCCAAATCCAGGCAGCGCAGGGCGTCGACCGGGAGTTTTTGTGTGTTCCAGGCGCGGGCCCTGATCAACAGGCGGTCGGCTTTGGCTTCGTCGGTGCTGACGGGAAACTCGGCGTCCAAGGTGTCCATCAGGTAGTGCACCTGGCGAGCATCACCGAGGCGCGATTGGCAGCGGGCGAGCTCGAGCCAAGCGGCTTCGCGCAACTCGTCAGCGGCCAGATGGTTGGCGAGGCTCGTGAACCACTCGACTGCTGTGCGCCACTGGCCGGTCCGTTCGAGGGACAGGCCGTAGTTGTAAATGGCGCGGGGCGCCAAATCGGACTCGGGGCGGTTGTCCACCAATGCTCCCCAGTACTCACGGGCTTTCTCGTCATCGGAACGCGCCAGCTCGATGGAGGCCAATGTCATCAGGGCCGTCTCCACCTGCTCGTCGGCGGGGAAGTTCTTCATGGCCCGCTGCCAGGCGTTGGAGGCGCGCTGCAGAAGAACGTCGCTGGGTGCAGTGGCCGGCAGCTCCGGACTCAGGGCTAGGAAGTCCTGTTCGCGCTCCACGCGCAGACCGGCGCTGCCCGCGATGAAGTCGAGGACATCCTCCAAGGGCCGCTGCACGAGTTCGATGGTCAAGGGCTCTGCTGCGTGCGCCCATTGCTCGGGAGAAGTCAATGTCAGGGGCCTGTCCAGTTCCGCTGCGATGGCAGAGAGGGCCTGCTGGGCGGTGACGCCCTGGGCGCTGACCGAACAGAGCGTGCCGGCGGTGGTCTGTTCGAGGACCACGCGCAGATCTGATTCCTGGGATTGAGCCAGGCCGAGTATGGTGCAGAGCAGGATGGCGTTCATCAGCGGACCTCCATGGCCTGGGTGCTGGCCGCATTGGCGGTGAAAGGCGAGACACCGGCGGCCGAGGTGTAGCTCTCCGCGATCAAGAAGCGAGCCTCGGCTTCCAGAGAGGCGTCCACGCCGAGTTGATCCAGTTCACACAGTAGGCGGTAGAGCCGTTGGCGGGCGAAGGCCCATTGGCCGTCGGCCAGTTCCTGGCGCGCGAAGTGCAGGGCGAGTTGGGCTTGGTCGGTGGTGGCTCCAGTTTCTGTCTTGGCGCGGCTGGAGGTGATCGTGTTTGTTTCGTCGGAGGAGTTGTCGCGGCTGGCTTGGGCCAGGAGCAGGGCCTGTTGCAGCTCGCGTTCCTGGGCGGCGTGGCTGAGATCGGCGCGCATGCCGTCCAGTGATTGTTCGAGGCCGAAGCTCGTCTTCCAAACCACCGCCACTAGCGCCAGGTTCATCACTAGCGCCAGGGCAATAAGGGCGTGCACCGCAGCGGGTCGCCGGGTGCTGCCAGGGTTGCCTGTGGTTGGCTCTGCGCCGCTAGGGCATTCGGCGGGATCAGTGGACTCGGTGTCGTCGTTGGCCGAAGTCAGCGGCTGGGCAGCCACTGCTTCACCAGGGCCGTTAGACGTTTCGGCGTGATTGTCAACTGCCCCGTCGCTGTGCTGCTCGCCAGCGGCATCGGAAGCTAGCGTCGGTCGCACGTCGCCTTGCATGTCTTCAAGCTCACCGTCGCTGACCGGATCGGCGAAGGGATCGATATCCAGGAAGGGATCGTCACCTTCAAAGGCCACATCCAGGGGCGGGAAGTCGAACAGGTCCTCCTCGTCACAGAGCAGGGACGGTTCTTCCTCGCCTTGGTGCGGCTCCGGGGCCGGGGCGTCTGATTGGTTGTTGCTCATGGCTCAGCAGGTGTGGCGCGGGTTGCCGGAAGCTGTGGTGGAAGTGTGGCGCGGTCCATCGGCGGCCAGGTAGCGGCCCACGGCCACGGCGATGGCCGGCGAAAGGTGAAAGCGGCTGGCCTCTTCGTCGGCGACGGCGCGCAGAACACGCCGCGCGTTGGCCGGCGTCAGGAAGTCGAGCTCCGTGAGGTCGACAATCTCCTCGTCTTCGAAGAGGGCGCGCTGCACGCCGAAGGTCAAGTGAACGGTCGTGCCCTGGTCTGGACGGCTCGCGAGGCGCAGGCTTTCCGCCAAGGCCGCGGCACGCGCCAGGCCGCTTTCGTTGACGCCGCGCTCGCGCTGTTCAAGGCTCTGGGCCGTGGCACCTAGGCCGTGGTCGCTGACCGTGAGCTCCAGGTTGCGGGGCGTGAGGCAGGCCCTAACCGTGATGGGGCTGGCAGCCGTGGAGTCGCCGGCGTGGCGCCAGGCGTTGTCCATGACCTCGGCCAAGGCGCTGGCACAGCGGGCGCGGGTCGCCGGGGACACGCAGGACCGCAGCAGATAGGCGCTGAGGTCGCGGGCGGCGCGCTCGACGCTTTCGGCCCTGGCCGGGTAATTGTGCTGCCAACTTTGAGCTTCAACGGGGGCAGGGGATTCGCCACTTTGTGGCGCGGCTGTGTTCGTATTCTCAAGGGCGCAGGCATCGTCCACGGCGCGCAGCAGCTCTTCCATGGGGAAGGGTTTTTGCAGCATCTCGACAGCGCCCAGGCGCATGGCGCGGCGGCAATCATCAAAGGTAGGCAGGCCGGAAACGAAAACCGTCCGCGGGTCGTCGCCGCGGCTGCGCAGGGATTCAAGGAGGTCTAGGCCCGTGCAATCGCCGAGGTCGATGTCGGCCACCAGTACGGCGGGACAGGGGGCGGCCAGGGCCTGATCAATTGTAGTAGCGGTGGTTACACGGTGGCCCGCCTGGCGCAGGGCGTGACCGAAGGCGGCGGCTATGGCCGGCTCGTCGTCAACCACCAGAATCGCCTGGCCTGCGGACTCCGGGCTGCGGGATTTGCGAGGCTGGTCTCCAGGGGTTGCGCCCCCGGAGTGCTCTTGTCTGTGTTCTCTGTTGCTCATGTGCGCTGTCGCTGGCCCGTTTGGGTGCGGCGTCGGCACGGGCTGTTCGCAATGCCGGTGCCAGGCGCCTTCTTCGACCCGGGCGGCGGAAACGCTTGATGGTCGAGAGCCGGAAAACAGAAATGATTTCCAGGTGGCGGAAGGAGCTGCGGTCCTTTTCTTCCGTCCTAGGCCGGGACAGGTGTTGTATAAAACAACACCGGGCTGCCTATAAATATGCGGGAAGTCGTTACTCCATAGCGGGCTATGGAATGGGACATTCTGGGGCGGGCAAATCGGCGCCCTCCGCCGGGGGATCGCCGGGGGCGGGCCCTCAGGCTATCTCAAACGTGCGCAGCTTGTTGTAGAGGGTGGTGCGATTGATGCCCAGCAGGCGGGCGGCCTGGCTGCGATTACCGGCGGTCTCCTGCAGCACGCGACGGATCAGAGCCTCTTCCATTGATTTCAAGGAGAGGTCCGTGAGGGGCAGCAGGCGCGGGTCGTTCGCGGCGGCGACGGTGGTCCGAGGCGCGGCGGAATGTGTCAAACCCAGATGTTCGGGCGACACGGCTGCACCGGGGCAGAGCAAGGCGGCGCGCTCCATGGTGTTGCGCAGCTCGCGGATGTTGCCGGGCCAGGGATGGCGCACCAGGTGCTCCAGGGCCAGCTCGGAGAGGTGCGTGTGACCCTCCCCGTGGCCGAACTCGCGGGCGAAGAGTTCCAGGAAGTGGGCCGCCAGCTCGGGGATGTCCTCGGCGCGCGAGCGCAGGGGCGGGACCTCGATGGAGAGCACATTCAAGCGGTAGAAGAGGTCCTCGCGGAAGCTGCCTTCCTCGACCATGGCGGTCAAATCGCGGTTGGTGGAGGCGATGATGCGCAGGTCAACGGCCAGATCGCGGTTGCCGCCGACGCGCCGGTAGGTGCGTTCCTGCAGCACGCGCAGGAGCTTCGCCTGGAGTTCCGGGGCCATCTCGCCGATTTCGTCCAGCAGCAGGCTACCGCCGTCGGCCGCGGCGAGCAGGCCTTCCTTGCCGCCGGTCAGGCCACCGGTGAAGGCGCCTGATTCGTAGCCGAAGAGTTCCGCCTCCAAGAGCGGGGCGGCCAGGGCGGCGCAGTTGAGGGCCACGAAGGGGCCGTCCTTGCGGACGGAGTTGTCGTGGATGGCGCGCGCCACCAGTTCCTTGCCGACACCGGATTCTCCACCGATCAGGACCGTTGTGCGGGGGGTAGAGGCCACCCTGGCGATGTGTTCCTGGACGCGCACCATGGCCTCGGAATGGCCGATCATGGGGCCGGAATGGAGGGCGGAAACCGCCCGGCGCAGGCCATTGCGTTCCCGCAGGACCGCTCGGTGGCGCAGGACGCGGTCGAGCACGCCGGTGACGAGTTCGCGACGAGCGGGCTTTTCGAGGAAGTCGGAGGCGCCCTCGCGCATGGCCGCGACCGCCGTTGAGACCTCGGAGAAGCCGGTGATGATGACGACGGAGGGGGCCGAGGGCAGGGCTTTGAGCGCGGGCAGGGCCTCTAAACCGCCCATTACGGGCATTTCCAGATCCAGCAGCACCACATCTGGTTCCTGGCGCTGGGCCAGATCCAAGGCCACTTGGCCGTTTTCGGCCGTCGAGACCAGGTGCCCGGCGGCGCGGCAGATCTTGGCCAGACCGGAGCGGACCTGCTCCTCGTCGTCGGCGATCAGGATGTGGGCGGGCATGGACACATATTAACGGTAAGGGGCGCGGGCTCACACAGGCCAGCTGGTGGGGCGTGGCGGTCCCGGCTCCGGGTCAGTTCATCGAGAAATGTCACGGAAAACACAAGCGAGGCTCATGGGGCGCGGTGGGCCTCCGAGAACAGGGACGATTCAGCAGGTCGGCATCCGTCGCCTGGAATCGAGAAGCCAACAGAAACCACGCCAAGGAGTTCAAATGGGCCTTCGAGTCAACACCAATATTGCATCCCTCACAGCACAGCGAAATTTGTCCACAGTGACAGCGCGGCTGCAGGGGAACTACTCCCGACTGTCGTCGGGTCTGCGCATTGCCACCGCCGCCGATGATGCGGCCGGTCTGGCCATTTCAGAGAAAATGCGCTCACAAATCCGTTCATACGGAGTCGCCGGGCGCAATGCCCAGGACGGCATCAGCCTGGTCCAGACAGCGGAGGGGGCGCTCAATGAAGTGAGCAACATCCTGAGCCGTATGCGCGAGCTGTCCGTCCAAGCGGCGAACGGCACCATGTCCCTCACGGACCGGCAAACCACCGATGTGGAGTTCCAGTCGCTGCTGAGCGAGATCGACCGCATCGCCGACAGCACTGAGTTCAACGAGATCAGTCTCTTGGATGGTTCAACCGCGACGCTTGATATCCAAGTGGGCATCGGGACCGCCGCCAGTGACCAGGTCACGATTAGCCTGGTAGACGTCAACACCGATGCCGCAGGTCTGAACCTGGCTGGCAACGATGTCACCGATGTCGCCAACTCCCAAGCTTCGATCACTGCCATCGATCTGGCCATCGATTCCATCAACAGTGCCCGCGGCAACCTGGGCGCCTCCCAGAACCGTTTGCAGAGTGTTTCCGCCAGCATCATGAATGTGCGCGAGAACCTCTCGGCCGCTGAAAGCCGCATTCGCGACGTTGATGTTGCCTATGAAACAGCGGACTTGACGCGCAACACGATCCTGCAGCAGGCCGCTGTTTCGGTCCTCAGCCAGGCCAACGTGCAGCCGCAGCTGGCCCTTAGCCTGCTCCAGGGCTAGGCCGCGACCTACCGCAACTAGCACGCTGACCCTCTCTCCATGGGGTCTGCGAGCTGGCGGTAGGGGCAGCGCAATCTTTTCACAACCTGATTCAACCGGCGGTCAGAAGTCGGGCAAACCCAAGGATGGACGTTCGCGGACAGCGTCCTTTCCCAGTGGTTGCCGACCGACTGCTCTCCCTCATGCTGTCGGCCGGTTGCCACTTTCCTGTCCGCGCACCAAACCCTAACCAAAAAGGACTTCGATAATGGGACTTCGAGTCAATACAAACATCGCCTCCATGACGGCGCAGCGTAACCTTTCATCGGTTACCTCGCGCCTTCAAGGAAACTACTCCCGCCTGTCTTCCGGCCTGCGCATTGCGACGGCCGCCGACGACGCGGCGGGCTTGGCCATCTCCGAGAAGATGCGCTCTCAAATCCGCTCCTACAGTGTGGCGGGTCGTAACGCTGCTGACGGCATCAGCATGGTTCAAACCGCTGAAGGTGCTCTCAACGAAGTGAGCAACATCCTGAGCCGTATGCGCGAGCTGTCGGTCCAGGCCTCAAACGGCACCATGTCCACAACGGACCAGGCCACCACGGATGTGGAATTCCAGGCCCTGTTGGCGGAGATCGACCGTGTGGCCTCCAGTACCGAGTTCAACAGTATCGCCCTGCTCGACGGCAGCGCGGCCACCGTTGACATCCAGGTTGGCATCGATGCCGGGGACACCATCTCGGTGGGCCTGGTTGACACCACCACTGGCGTAGGTCTGAGTATCGCCGGTAACGATGTGCTGAACGTGACAAACGCTCAGACCTCGATCACCGCTCTGGATGCGGCCATCGATACGGTCAACAGTGCTCGCGGTTCTCTGGGTGCTTCCCAGAACCGTTTGCAGAGTGTTTCCGCCAGCATCATGAATGTGCGCGAGAACCTGTCAGCCGCCGAAAGCCGTATCCGCGACGTGGATGTGGCCTTCGAGACCGCTGACCTGACCCGCAACTCGATCCTGCAGCAGGCGGCCGTGTCCGTCCTCAGCCAGGCGAATGTGCAGCCGCAGCTGGCTCTCAGCCTGCTGGGGTAGATTGAAACGAGAGGTCGGGCCTCGTCCGGCCTCTCCGCCCCTTGGCGAATTGGCGCGGGGTCCCGCTTCTGGCGGGGCCCCGATCCAATTGTGGTGCGACTCGTTTGCGCCAGACAGCGCGCATCCAGTTCCGGTTGTGGAAAAGACTTCCGGAAAAATGTTCCACATTAGGAGCCGGTTCACAAAGCCACAGGATGGTGAAAATGGGGGCTAAGCAATGCCAGCCAAACGCCCGATAACGCCCTTGGAAGACCAGATGCGCATCATGACCAAGGGAGACTAATCGTGGGAATAATATCCTTCAGCGGCCTGGCGAGCGGCCTGGACACCAGCTCGATCATCAGCCAACTCGTGGCTCTGGAACGGATTCCGATCCAGATTATGGAGTACAACCAGGCGGCCGAGCAGACCAAGCTCGATCTGGTGGGGACCTTTAAAGGGTTCGTCCAAAGCCTGCAGTCCAAGGCCCAGGAGCTGTCCACCATGGACAGCCTCTATTCCTTCGCCGTCGAGAGTTCTCAGGATGGCCTGGCCTCCATCAGTGCTGGCAGCGGCGCGCAAGCCGGCACGCACACACTGACAGTTAATGCCATGGCGACCACGGATCGCTGGGCCTTTGACGGTGTTGTCGATCCGGATGCTGACCTGGGCACGGTGGATGGGCAGAGCGTGTCCTTCGATGTGAACGGCAACAGCTACAACATCGCCTTCAACGCGGCGGACTCAAGCCTGAATGAGATTGCGGCTGAGATCAACAGCCAGGCTGGTGATGATGTTTCGGCGTCGGTCATCAACGCCGGAACCTCCAGCAACCCTGATTGGCAGTTGGTGCTGGCGTCAGACAGCACGGGTGTGGATGCCAGGGTCACCAATCTTGCGAGTGCTGTGGCGGGCCTGACCCTTTCCGACCCTGCGGTCGGTGGTTCGAACAATGTCGTCGTTGGTGAAAACGCCTCGGCAACAGTGGACGGAATCCTCGTCGAACGTACGGATAACGATTTCAGCGATGTGATTCAGGGCGTCAGCCTTTCGCTCCTGTCCGCGGATCCTGGGAACGAGATGTCCTTTACTGTGAGCGCGGATAAGGAGGCCATCAAGACGAAGGTCCAGGAGTTCGTGGACGCCTACAACGAGGTCATCAACTTCGTCAACGCCCAGAACACCTACGATGAAGACAGTGGCGCGGGAGGCGAGCTGTTCGGCGACACCATCCTGACCTCGGTGCGCGGGGAGGTGCAGCGGGCGCTATATGACGTGGACCTCGACGAAGTGCTCAACGATCCAGATGGCTTCTCAACCATGAGCCTGATCGGGATAGACACCAACAGCGATGGAACCCTCACCATCGACAGCGCGACGCTGGATTCAAAGATGGATGAAAACCTCGCGCTCTTCTCGGATCTGTTCGCGGATACGGATGGGTTCGACAACGGCGGGGCCGCGCCCAACACATCCGACTATTACACAGACACCACTGCCGATACAGGCTTGGCGGATCGTCTCTATCGGGCCATCGACCACATGTTTGGCACCTTCGAGGGACCGCCGGATCCAGGCAACCCCGGCGAAAACATCGTGCTAGATGGTCTCTTCGATGCGCGCACGGACGCCATCAACGGCAACATCGAACGCTTCACAAAACAGATCGAGGGCGCTGAGTGGCGCTTGGAGATGTTCGAACAAAACCTAGTGGCGCGCTTTGCCACGCTGGAGGAGGTCATGGGCCAACTCCAGGCCCAAGGCGCGGCGCTCAGCAATGCGCTTTTGTCTCTACCGGGCTCCAGCAATAGCTAGCGCCAACAACACTCCTTCCCCCCCTATACAAAGCTGATGAACCCCAAGAACGCCGCCGCCGCCTATAAGCAGGACACATTTGAAAACGCTCCGCCCCTCAAGATCGTGCGTATGTTGTACGCCGGGGCGATCCGTTTCCTGGACCGCGCCGTGGGTTGTGATGCGGCTGACACCAGCTCACGTTTCGCCTATTGGGTGGGACGCGCCGACGCCATCGTGTGTGAGTTGCGCATCGCTCTAAAGGAGCCGACCGGTGGCGATGAAGCTCTCAAGCAGAATCTCGATGAGCTCTACCGTTTTGTGGAAGAGCGTCTGTGCACTGCCATGACGGAGCACAGCGAAGAGCCCGTAGCCGAGGCGCGCAGTGTGCTGGCCACACTGCTGGAGGCCTGGGACCAATTGCAGGTCAACCAGGTAAGCACCCAACCATGAGCAGCCAGCGTAGCTTTGAGAGCGCCATGGAAAAACTCCAGGGGACGCGCAGACGCCTGGGGGAGTTCCTTGCCGTGCTAGATGACGATCAACGGGAAGATGGCTGCCTGGCGGAGGTCTGGAGCCGCTGCCAACTGCCGGAAAGCACGCTGTACGGTCTGGATGCTTGGAGCCGTGGATTGGAACGGGAGCAACTAGACCGCTTGACCCGGGCCATCGAGGATGTGGCTCGCATGAACGCCATCGCCGCCGCTGCGGTTGAAGCCGAGAAGCAGCGCCTGGGAGATTTGCTCGGTCGCACGCGCAAGTCGCGGCGGGACCTTTCCTTTTATCTGCGGGACGGAGAGGCCGGTGACACCGGGCGCTCCTGCGACCTGGCAGGTTAGGAGCAGATCAGGCGCTGGCGTCGAGAGGCGGTAGCGGGCGGTCACGATCGCGGCGCAGGGCCTCTAGGGTGCGGCGGTGGGCTGCCAGCCAATCGGCCATTTCCCGGGCGCCCTCCAAGATGGTGGCCAGGGCCTCCGCCCGTTCGCCGTCGTCCTCCGAATCCAGGGCGAGCTCGCCGTGGGCCAGACACAGGGTCAGGAAGTTGTTGGTCTGGTGAATGACGCGGCGCTCGGGCTGGGTGATGGTGCTTTTCTCCATGGTGCTAGGCGGTCCTTTCCTCCGCTTGACCAGAATCGGAAGCCCGGGCCCAAAGCCTGAGGGCCTGTGGCGAATACCGCCACACTGTCGATAAAAACAACACATTTGAGCCCCAGGCCGCTGATGAAGAGCTGTAAATCGGCCTTCAAGGGGGTGTCAGGGCGGGTGAGGGCCTTGGCACAGGCGTTGCTTTTGGCCGGTCGAGCCGCCGTTCTGCGGCCACCTCCAAACCCGCCATGCACAATCTCACCACAATCCCCCTCGCCCTGCTCAATCAGGACGGGCCCGCAGGTTCCCTTGGCGGCACCCAAGGCCCGGACCTCACGCGCTACATCTTTGTCTGCGGATTCCTGGTCATAGCCACCCTGGGCTTGGCCTGGGGTTTTCGCCGCCTGTTCGCCGACTCCCTGCGGGCGCGCGCCAAGGAACGCCACCTCGCGGTCCTGGATGTCCTGCCCTTGGGAAAGGGCCGCCAGGTCTCGGTCGTGCGTTGCTTCGACCGCACCTTCGCCCTGGGTTTGGCGGAGAAGAGCGTTTCCCTCATCGCCGAGCTGGACGCAGTTGTCGGCCAGGAGCAGGTCTGCGGCCAGGAAGGCGCGGTGGACCTGATGGACTTCAATAGGCTGCTCGAAAGCAGCGGCCCGCGCCAACCAGTGCGCCAAGCGGACACCACACCGGCGCGCATCAAGGATGGGGGAGTGGTGGCTTGATGAAGCCCTGGCGTAGTTTCCTTGTCACGCTGCTTGCCCTCCTGGGCGCTTTGGCGCCCGTGGCTGAAGCGGCCAGTACACAGGCCGTTCTAGGCCAAGGCGCCGCCGGGCAACCGGCGGCAGTGTCCGTTCCCACGCTGCCCAGTCTCAACAGCAGTAGCCTGCCCAGCTTGGTGGACGCGTCCGACGAAGGCGGACGCCTGGGCACGGCGGTGGAGATCGCCATCCTGCTGACAGTGCTCTCCCTCTTGCCGGCCATCTTGATCACGATTACGAGCTTCACTCGCATTGTAATCGTGCTCTCCTTTGTCCGCCGCGCACTCTCGGTCAATGACCTACCGCCCAACCCGGTCATCGTGGGCCTGGCCCTTTTCCTGACCTTCTTCGTGATGGGTCCGGTGGGAGCGCGCGTCTATGACGCGGCCTATGTGCCCTATGACGCCGGCGAGCTGACGGCCGCCGAGGCCGCCGAAGTGGCCTGGGACGAACTCGGAGAATTCCTGGTCAAGAACACCCGCGAAAGTGAGTTGGTCCTTTTCGCCGACATGGCGGAGTACACACCCACAGTCGCGGATGAAGAGCTTCCCATGCGCGTGGTGGTTCCGGCCTTCGTCCTCAGCGAACTGAAAACAGCCTTTCAAATGGGCTTTCTGCTCTTCCTGCCGTTCTTGGTCATCGACCTGGTGGTCTCCAGTGTGCTGCTCTCCATGGGCATGTTCATGTTGCCGCCGGTGATGATCTCAACACCGATCAAGATCCTGCTCTTCGTGCTAGTCGATGGCTGGCATTTGATCTGCGAGTCCATGGTCACATCCTTTGTCACGGGCTGAGTTGACATGCAAGCACTCGACCTACAAGTAACTGACCTGGTGCGTGACCTGCTCATGACGACCATTGTCATCGCCGGTCCGGTGCTGCTGGTGGGACTGGTGGTTGGCGTTGCCGTCAGTCTTTTCCAAGCCCTGACTTCGGTGCAGGAGCAGACCATGAGCCTGGTCCCGAAGATGTTCGCCGTCATGTTGGTGGTGCTCGTACTGCTTATTCCCGCCTTGCAGTTGGCCCGAGACTACACCACCCGTGTCCTCAATCACCTCGTGGAGTTCGGCCTCAGCTAGCGCACCGCAGCCATGGAATTCGCCCCCGGAATCTTGCCGGCCTTTGGCCTGTACCTCGTGCGCACTAGCGCCCTGGTCATCTCCGCCCCGCTTCTTGGCCGCGGCATCGGAGTCTCTGGCTACAAGGTGGCGCTGATCTTCTTCCTGTCATTCCTGCTCTTCGCAGTGACAGGAGAGCCACTGGCGGCGGAGACCGCTCCGGTGCAATACGCCATCTTGGTCATGCGCGAGATCATGCTCGGCCTGTTTTTCTCCTTTCTGCTGCAGGCAGCCATCCTGGCAGCGCGCGTGGCCGGCGAAATCATCGGCTACGAAATGGGCTTCAACATGTCGAGCGTGGTGGATCCGGTGAACGGCATCAGCACACCGCTGGTGGCCCACATCTATGAGGTCTTCTTCTTCCTCTCTTTTCTGGCCATCGACGGCCACCACTGGTTGCTCAGAGCTTTGGGGCAGTCCTTTGAGCGCGCGCCCGTGGGAAGCGTGGAACTATCGGACAACTTGCTGGATGTGGCTCTTGCTCAGTTTAGCCAGATGTTTGCGGCGGGCCTGACCTTTGCCGCACCGGTGCTGACGCTACTGGTTCTGGTGTCCTTGCTGATGGGCCTTCTGACGCGCGCCGTGCCCCAGCTCAATGTGCTGGAGTTCGGCTTCAACCTGCGCATCGTGGTGGCCCTGGTGGCCATGTTGCTGTTTGCCCCGCTTTTCCAACCGGCGGTGGATGGCATCTGCGAAAACCTGATGAACGGTTTGGAGGCGGGCCTCGCTGGCCTCGACAGTTGATCCATGACTGACCAGGCACCGAAGGACGAACGCACGGAAGATGCCACGCCACGTCGGCGTGAGGAGGCCCGCGAAAAGGGACAGGTGGCCCTCTCGAGCGAAGTCTTGGTGGCGGCCATGTTGATGGCAGCCTTTGCCGGCCTGGCCCTGGGCGGTGGGCCCCTGGTGCAGTCCTGGGGCGAAATGATCGTCGACAGTTTCCGCGCCCTACCGGCCCTGGGCACCGACTCTCTGGAGTTAGTGGACCTGGGCACCTTGCTGGTGGATGCGGGCCATGGGGCGCTGCTGCCCCTGGGCATTTTTGTGGCTCCCATTCTGGTGG
Organism: Planctomycetota bacterium; assembly: GCA_002686595.1. GTDB lineage: Bacteria > Planctomycetota > UBA1135 > UBA1135. The sequence goes on from NYXZ01000078.1 coordinate 13,812, forward strand.
TGGGCCTCTTGGTGGGCTTTGGCCAGGTGGGCTTCCGCCTGGCTCCCAAGGCGGTGGCGGCGGATCCCGAGAAGATCAGTCCGATCAAGGGCTTCACGCGCCTCTTCAGCGCCAAGTCAGTGGTCAAGAGCAGTTTGGCGCTGCTCAAGATCATCGTCATCGGCAGCGTTGTCGGTGCTGTGGCTCGGGCTCAGTTGGGGCACATCCTGAATCTCTCGGACATGGAGATCGGACCTTTCTTGGTGGCTTTGGGAACCATCGTGGCGCGCTGCGCCATTGGCGGCCTGCTGGCCATCGCAGCCATTTCAGTCATCGACTTCTATTGGCAGCGACATACCCACGAGCGCGATATGCGCATGACGCGCAAGGAAGTGAAGGACGAGCTCAAGAACACCGAGGGCGATCCACACCTGAAAGGTCGCATTCGCCAACTCCAAAGAGAGATGGCCGGACGCCGCATGATGGCGGATGTGCCCAAGGCCACGGTGGTGGTGACCAACCCGACACACTATGCGGTTGCCTTGCGCTATGAGCGCGACGAGGCCGTGGGTACGGCGGCACCGGTGGTCGTGGCCAAGGGCGTGGACCAGGTGGCCCAGCGCATCAAGGCCCTGGCCGCCGAAGCTGAAGTGCCGCTTTTTGAAGATGTACCCCTGGCGCGCGCCCTGCACGCACGGGTCGAAATCGGCGAGGCCATTCCCGAGGACCTCTTCCAGGCCGTGGCCGGTGTCTTGGCCTGGGTCTACCGCCTGCAGGGCAGCAGCATGAAAGCGCTCAGCGCCTAAACGAGACAGATGAGTTCACAGATGAGCAACAAAGCAGAGAAGGCCAGCGGCGCCGCCGCCGCCGGCGAGTTCCTGAAGCGCTACGCGGACTGGATCATGGGCCTGGCGGCCCTGGGCCTCTTGGTGACACTGATCGTGCCCGTAGCCCCCTGGTTCCTCGATCTCCTGATCGCCTTCAACCTGACCACCGGTGTCCTGTTGCTGATGGTGACCATGAATGCCAAGAGCTCCTCGGCCTTGGGGACTTTCCCCACCATCCTGCTCTTCGCGACGCTCTTCCGTCTGGGGCTGAATGTGGCCAGCACGCGGCTGATTCTGACCGGCGGTCAAGCGGGCAAGATCATTAGCGCCTTTGGCGAGTATGTGGGCGGCGACAACCTGATGGTGGGCATGATCGTGTTCCTGATTCTGATCATCATCCAGTTTGTGGTGATCACCAAGGGCTCGGGGCGCATCAGCGAGGTCGCCGCACGCTTTGTGTTGGATGCCATGCCGGGCAAGCAAATGGCCATCGACGCTGATTTGAACAGCGGCCTGATCGATGCCGACCAGGCGCGCGATCGGCGCGCCACGGTTTCCCAAGAAGCGGAGTTCTACGGCGCCATGGACGGCGCCTCCAAGTTCGTGCGCGGCGATGCGATTGCGGGCCTGATCATCACCGGCTTGAACCTGGTGGGTGGCATTGCCATCGGCTCAATGGGTGGCATGGGTTTCTCGGATGCTGTGGACCGTTTCTCCAAGCTGACCATCGGTGACGGACTGGTCAGCCAGATTCCGGCGCTCTTCATCTCAACCGCCGCCGGCATTCTCGTCACCAAGAGTTCCGCCGAGCGCAGTCTGGGCCAAGGGCTCATGTCCCAGGTGGGCGGACACCCGAAGGCCACCCTGATCGCCTCCGGTGTGATGTTCGCCATCGGCCTCATGCCGGGCATGCCGAAGCTCCCCTTCTTCGTGTTGGCCACGGTGTTGGCCCTGACCTGGCGTCAAACGCGGGATATCTCCGGCCCCGGAGACCTGTTGGAAACCGAACTGGAGCCCAGCTCAGCCATGCCCGGCGCGACAGAAGAAGAGGATAGCGGCGATCATGTGGAGGACTTGCTGCCGGTGGATCGCGTCTCTCTGGAGATCGGTTACCAGTTGCTGCCGCTGGTGCAGGACAAGGGTGGCAACGGCATCTTGGAGCACATCGCCCAGTTGCGGCGCCGCTTTGCCACCCAGGAAGGTGTCGTGCTTCCGCCGGTGCGCATCAAGGACAACATCCGCCTGAACCCGGCGGCCTATCGTGTCTTGGTCGGCGGCCAGGAGGTGGCCTCCGGCGAACTGGAGGCCAAGGGCTTCCTGGCGATGGACGGCGGTACCGCCAGCGGAAAACTGGTGGGCAAGGAAACGGTGGACCCGGCCTTTGGACTGCCGGCCTGGTGGATCGACGAAGGCGCGCGGGACGAGGCGGAGATCATGGGTTTCACTGTGATTGATGCCACTAGCGTGTTGGTCACGCACCTTTCAGAGATTCTGCGCAGCGCCATGGGCGAGGTGCTGACGCGCGATGATGTGAAGGAGCTCGTGGAGAATGTGCGCAAGAGCTCACCGGCGGTGGTTGAGGAGTTGCTGCCGGAGAAGATGGGCTTTGGCGAGGTACAACAGGTGCTCAAGAACCTCTTGGCCGAGGGTGTCTCGGTGCGCAACATGCCAGCCATCCTGGAGGTGCTCGCCGACCACGCCCAGCACACCAAGGATCCCCAGACCCTGACCGAACTCGTCCGACAGCGACTGGGGCGCGCCCTGTGCGAAACCCACGCTGATCGCAACGGCACGGTGCACGCTGTGACCCTCGACCCCACCGTCGAACATCGCCTGGCCAGCGCCGTGGGCACCGCCGGCGGTGAAACTGATGGTCCGCCGGTGGACGCCGCTTGGCTGAAAGACCTGATGGAGCGCGTGGGCGATTCCGTCGCCCAGGCCGCCCGCGGCGGCAAGGATGTGGTGCTCTTGGTGCGTTCGAATGTGCGCCGCTTCCTAAACGAACTTGTCCAGGCGTCGCTGCCCAAGGTGGCGGTGCTCTCTTACAACGAAGTGGTTCCCGCGAAGTCCGTGGAAACTGTAGCCATTGTCCGCATGGAGGACTGATATGCATATCCACCGTATTCGAGGCAAGAATCTGCGTGATGCCCTGGAGCGTGCCCGTCGCGCCCATGGCTCAGGAGCTGTCGTTCTAACCCAGGAGCAGACCCCTGATGGGGGAGTCACCTTGGCGGTTGCCGAACAGGCCGGCGCGGGTTCACAGACCGTGTCCGAGCAACGGGATAAGCGTGTGGCGGCGACGCCGTTGGCGACGCCGAAGGCAACGCCACCGGTTACCAGCCAGGTGGCCCGTTGTCTTGAGACGAGCGGTGCCTCAGCGGAGTTCGTCGAACACATCTGCAAGGCCGTGGCCAAACGCATGGAAGAGGGGCGCCATCCGATTGACTTGGCTGCCTCGGAGATCGGCAAGACATTTCCTGCTCCGCCCAAGTTGCCGTCCCGCGGCATCACGCGTGTCCTGTCGTTTTCGGGCCTGAGCGGGGTGGGCAAGACCACTTGTCTGGTGCGTCTGGCGACACGCCTGGTGCGGGCCGGACGCAAGGTCGCTTTGGCCACACTGGATACTCACCGGGTCGGAGCCGTGGAGCAGTTGCGCGCCTACGCGGCCCTCTTGGATGTGCCCCTCTTCAAACTGCGCGAGGGTGCTGACCTAATGGACTACCTAGCCCGTGCGCCGGGGCTTGATGTGGTGTTGCTCGACACCACCGGCCATCCCGGGCGTGACAGCGGCCAACTTGCGGCCCTGGCCCAGGCCTGCGTTGCAAATGGCCGACACGTCGCCGAACTGCAAAACTTCGTAGTTTTGCCCGCCACGTTGGGACACGGTTCGGTGGGGGAAGCCGTGGCGGCCTGCGCCGGGCCTGCTCTGGCAGGCTGCTTCCTCACCAAACTGGATGAGACCCGTCGACCGGCACCAGTTCTCGAGTACATCGCGAACAACGCGTTGCCCGTGGCCTTCATGTCGGACAGCTCCGAGGTCAATGGCCAGCTGCATCGACCGCAAGCCGAGCAGTTCGCGGATCTCATGCTGCGCGGAGGGCTGCGATGAACGCCGTGCATACCTCGCTAGGGCTGTCATCTGGTCCGGCCACGCCTCCGGCGGTGGCGAACTGCGCCGCCGCGACTCAGGGCGTGCGCTCCCTGCCCGTGCCATTCCTATTGATAACTGGCGGGAAGGGAGGCGTTGGGAAGACAACGCTGGCCGCCAACCTGAGTGTGCACCTGGCCCGCGGCGGTCACCGCGTTCTGCTGGTAGATCTGGACCTGGGGCTGGCGGACCTGGACTTGGTCCTATCCCTGCGGCCGAGGCGCACATTGGAAGATGCCATGTCGGGCAAGTGCTCCTTCGCCGACTGCCTGGTAGAGGGACCGGGCGGCCTTATGCTGTTGCCGGCCGCCAGCGGCGATCGGCAACTGGTGGGAACGGACGAGCAGCGGCGCAATCGTCTGCTAGCCGGTCTGGCGGAGATCGCCGGCGACTTCGATGTGATGATCGGCGACGGAGCCTCGGGCATCGGGCCCGATGTGCTGACCTTCGCCGCGGTTGCTGATCGAGTGTTGCTGGTCACCACGCCTGAACTACCGGCCGTCACCGATGCCTTTGGCTTAATCAAGGCCATGGATTCTTGGAGCCGCGAGAGTGGCGCGGAAGTGCCCACGCCGAGCCTGATAATCAACCTGGCCAGCAGCTTCGAGGAAGCCCAGGCAACGGCCGTGCGACTCAAGCAGGTCTGCGAGCGCTTCTTGGCTCGTTCGCCGCGCAGCGCCGGTTGGTTGCCCAAAGCAGCTTCAATCGGGCGCAGCGGAGCGGGGGGCGCACCGTTTGCACTCGGGGAGCACAAGTCGCTTGCCACTAACTGTTTACATCAACTGGGGGCGCGCCTCACACGCCTTTGGGAGGGACCCCTGGCGGCTTCTGGCCGCTAAAGGGTTTTTGTGCAAATGGTCGATAAACGGACCGGCGATGTTCCCGCGCTGGCGGTTTGGCGAGCCCTCGGGCAGCGCCTGGCAGCCCTCTTGGGAGCCGCCACGGTTCTTTACTCCCTCTGCTTGGATGTGAGCGTCCTGACGAGCGTCACCCGCGGCGCCCTGGCCTGGCTGGTTATCAGCTTGGTCACGGTGGCTGGGGCCGCCGCCGCACAGCGCACGGAAGAACGGGCAGGGGAAGAGGAGAAAGCCGACGGAGCAACAGAGACAAGCACATGAGATCGAAAGCGGTGAAGGACACGCAGGGACACCAGGTCCCCGTCACGGTGCCCGAGCGGGCGCCGGGGCTAGAGGTCCAGGGAGGGTCGGCCAGGGAACTGGTGGAGGGACGCAGCCATGCTTGATTGGCAAGATGCGCGGGACGCGGTCAACAGTCCCCGGGACCAGTTGATTCTCGATCACATTCCCCTGCTCAAGCACCTGGTGGGGCGCATGTCCTTTGACCTACCGGCGGGGGCCGACCGCGACGACTTGTTCGGCTTTGGCATGTTGGGCCTAATCGCCGCTGCTGACTCCTGGGACGAGAGTCGCGGCTTGAAGTTTTCGACCTATGCCTACACACGTATCCGTGGGGCGATTCTCGATGAACTGCGCAAGTTGGACTTTCTGCCCCGTGGGCGGCGCGAGAAGGTGCGCGATTTGGACCGCGTGGTGCGGGAACTGGAACAACGCACGGGCACCATGCCTTGTCCCGAGGAGATTGCCGAGGAGCTGGGCGTTACCTTGGATGAGGTCGACGAGATCATGCACAGCGCCAGGAGCGCCGGCATCACTTCCCTCGACGACGGCCCCTCTGAACAACTGGCAGCGATGTTGCGCGATCCGCACAGTGATGATCCGGTGGGTAGTGCCGAGTGGGATGAGATGAAGGAACTTCTGGTGTCGGCGATCTCCGATCTCCCGCAACAGGAGCAGACCGTGATCACCCTGTACTACGGCGAGGAGCTGCTCCTGCGCGAGATTGCCGAGATCATCGGCGTCACAGAATCGCGCGTCAGCCAAGTCCACACTCGCGCCTTGTATCGATTGAACCAGCATCTGAGCGCCTTGATCGGGAGTCACTACGACTAGTGCTATGGACGGCGCCATCAGAAGAGTGGAACCCAGCTTCGTGTCCCCCGTGGATGAGAACCAAAAAACCCACGAGGAGCCGCGCCGCCCCTTCGACTTGGAAGCGGAAGAAGGGCGTGAGTCAAGCGAGCAAGAGCAAAGCCAGCAGCAAGTGGACGCGTCGACTCTAGAAGATCACCACGCCGATTTACCAGTCAGCCCGCCCCCGGCCGGAGCCGCAGGCAGCCAACTCGACCTGCTGGCATAAGCAACCCGATCAAGCAGAAAAACAGTCATGGAACCGGTAATCATCAAGCGCGAGCGCATTCGATTAGAGGCACCTCGGACACCTTGTTCCAAGCGTGCCCGCCTACTAGAGGAAGACGGCCGCGTGTTGGCGGTTGAGTTGCAGTGCTCTTGTGGGGAACTGACAGTCGTGCGCCTCGACCGTCCAACGACCGGTGTCGAACAGACTGCCGGGGAGCAGGGCGCGAACGTAGGCGAGGAGCCCGGCCATCATTCAGAACACGCCGACCATGCGGGCCCAGACAATCATGCTGGCCACGCCGACAACTAAAGAAGCCAAACCATGAAGATCACTAACCTCAGGGCCCTGTTTACCATCAGTCTTATAACCGCGCTCAGCGCCTGCAGCGCCGTTCCGTGGATAGAGGCCGAGGAAGGTGTCGAATCCGTGCCACCGGCGGAGGAGCCGGGGGAGTGGACCGCGTCCATGGAGGGCGAAGGTCCGCTTTACGGTTGGGATGGCAGTGTGGTGGCGGGCGAGGGCGAGGGCTCGGTCAGCCCGGCTCCCGCGCCCCTGCGGCGAGAGACAGCCGGCGCCCAGGGCAGCCGGATGTACATCCTGGAGCTCTACCAGGAGACCGTGGACGAACGCGATAGCCTGCGGATCGAGATCGAGTCACTTGAAGAAGCCCTGGCCCGTGCCCAGGCGCTCTATGACGATTTGTGGACCAGCCACGAAGATCTGAAGGCAGTGCAGATCGCCCTGCGGGGGGAGCGCGATAGTCAGCGGGCCGAGAACTTCGACCTGGCGGCGCGCTTGACCACGGCCCAAATCCGTCGTCTGGAGGCGGAAAAGCTGTTGATTGAAACGCGTCTCAATTGGGAGCAGGCCCTCAGCGATGCGCGGGACACAGCTGTCACAACCGAATCAGGGGAGCAACGATGAAAACCCTGGCCCTTATGGGTAGCAGTGTCATGGTGGCGCTTCTGTCCGCTTGCCAGTCAGTGCCGGCCCAAGTGGATCTCTTGGCCACTGCCCAGGTGGCGAGCGATTTCGATACTTACAGTCTGGAACGCGTGGGGCAGGTGCCCTTCGCCGGTCCAAACCTAGACCACAATCAGGCCAATGCCTTTCAGCAGGCCTTCTTCGCTGAGTTCTCCGGGAACACGCCCTTTGAGATCGTGCCCCTTTCAGTGGCGGACCTGGCTGAAATCCAACGCAGCGATCCCTATCGCCGCGGCTATTACCGCACGCACACGATCATCGAGCTCTCCCGCCGCTTCCAACTCGATGGCATCCTGATCGGCACGGTCACGGCCTGGCATCCTTTCCCGCCCCAACGCTTGGCGGTGCAGGTGGACCTGCTATCCGCGGAAACCGGCATGGTGATCTGGTCTTCGGCCATTCATCTGGATGCCTCGGACCTGACCATGCGGGAGAATCTGCGCGCCTGGTACGACGCCCATCCCGGCGAAGCCGGCGAGAGTTGGGAACTGGCCCTGCTTTCCCCGCGCCGCTTCATCCGTTTCGCCGCCTGGCAGATTGGACGGTTGCTCTGAAGTTCTAGGTCCCCGGCAGCGAGGGGGAAGGGAGCGGTCCGGCGATAAAAAAACGGCGCGCTGGCGGATCAACCCGCCAGCGCGCCGTCGTTAGCTCAAGCTCGTCCCAGTCTGGCGCTAGAGGTCCTCTCCCTGGAGCATGTTGCGAGCGGCGGCTTCGATGCGCTCAGAGTTGTTCAGGCTGCCGTCCTGATGGGCGGCGGCCAGGGCAGCGATGCGCTCGGTGCGGGCCTGGCTGCTTTCGGCACGGGAAGAGCGAGCCTCGCCATAGGTGCGGGCCGCGCTGGAGAGATCAATTTTGTCTGTTTCTTCCCGGTTGCTGGCGCGGGCCTCCTGGGCGGCGGCTTCACGTTCAACCTCCTGTGCCTGGCGAGCGCGTTCCACGCCGCGGGCGATGCCCTGGCGGTTCTGGCGCGTGATGTCCGAGGTCACTCCCCGGCGCGGATCCGGGGCTGCATTGGGATTGATGTTCGGTGTCATAGTGGTCACCTGCCCTAGTGGGGGGATCTCCAAAAGAGTTATCGGCACCCAGAGCCCTGGCCCAATGGGGAAAAGGCCCGCATTGGGGCAAATCTATGGAGACCTAAGGCCCTGATACCAAATGAGTTAGGGATGCCTGGCAGGCCCCGCGGGGCCCTGGGACTCAGATAGTGCTCAATCTCGCGGCGGTCGGGGCTGGTCGGAGAAGCGACGGTTGAGCCACCTCGGGGCCAGCTACTTTATATAAGGAGGGGCGTGAGCCGGGATCGATCTTGCCCGTTCGCCAGCGGGGGCGCATGATGCCCCCCCCATGATCCCCAGTGCCGCTTCTATCCTTGCCTCGACCATGAGATTGGCCTGTCTGGGGCTGTTGGGAGGGATGGCCATGGGCGCTGTGGAGGAGGTCAGGGACAACCGTTCCTGCCGCACGGATTACGTCATCGAGGCGCGCGTGGACGGGGAGACCCACGAGTTGGAAGGCCGCGAGACGATCACCTGGACCAATCGCACCGGGGATCAGGTCCAGAACCTGGCATTTCATCTCTATCTCAATGCTTTTTCGGGCAATCGCTCAACCCATCTAGCCGAGTCCAAGGGCCGTTTGCGCGGACGCAAGGTGAAAAACGAGTGGGGCTGGCAGCGGGTCGAGCGCGTGGCCGTGGACGGCCAGGAGGTCACCTCCAGCCTGCGTTATGCCCAGCCCGACGACGGCAATGGCGAGGACCGCACCGTGCTGTGGGCGGATCTTCCGCTCCCAGTTGCGCCCGGGGCTTCCATCGAAATCGAACTCGAATGGAGTTCATTGCTGCCCCGTGTACGCCGACGCACCGGCCACGCCGGTGACTTTTACTTCGTGGCCCAGTGGTTCCCCAAGCTCGGTGTCTACGAGGGTGGCCAGGGTTGGAACTGTCACCAGTTTCATGCCTCCACGGAGTTCTATGCAGACTACGGCACCTATGACGTGACCCTCGATCTTCCGGCGCGGTTTGAGAACAAGGTCGGGGCCAGCGGAGTTCAGGCCGGCCCACCGAAAGTGAGTGGCGACCGTGTGTTGACGCGTTTTCTAGCGCCTTCCCTGGCGGACCGCGAGCGTCTGGACAACACGGGCAAGCGGGCTCTGGTGCACGACTTCGCCTGGACTGCCGATCCGGCCTACTCACGCTTCCCGAAGACCTTCCACTACGATGAGTGGGCTGCCCGTTTCCCGCAGGAAGTGGAGCGTGCCGCGGCCGCCCTGGGACGCGCTCCGCAGGCCCTGGCCCTGCGAGATGTGGACGTCACGGTGCTGATCCATCCGGAGCGCTGGGAGCAGCGCGAGCGCCACTTTGAGGCCACGGCCACGGCCCTGTTTTTCTATGGCCTGTGGTTTGGTGAGTACCCCTACGAGCACATCACGGTTGTCGATCCTTCCTGGGGCGGGCGGGCCGCGGGGGGCATGGAGTACCCGACGATCTTCACCTGTGGCACGCGGCTCTTCACGGAGCCGGACATGTACACGCCGGAGGGCGTGACCGTGCACGAGGCCGGCCACCAGTTCTGGTACGGCCTGGTGGGCAACAACGAGTTCGAAGCGGCCTGGCTCGACGAGGGCTTCAACTCCTACGCGGATTCCGAGGCCTTGGTGCGGCGCTACGGGCCCTCGCGGGCCACGACGACCTACGCCTCGCTACCGATCAATGGCGTTCCCCTGGGGGCCGCGCCGGGCGGAGGCGAGTTGAGCAACATCCTCAGTGCACGCCGCTGGAAACTGCCATTCGATATCGAACTTGAGCCCCTGCGCCCCAATGGGTTCGTGGACTACTGGCGCGATCAGCCGCGGCTGGCCTTTGCCACGCGTCACGACGATCCGCGCTGGGCCGACCGTGCCGGCTACTTGCGAGATCCCCACAGCGATCCCGTGGACATGGACGCTTGGACCTATGTGGATCGCCAGAGCTACCGCACCAACAGTTATCCGCGGCCGGCGGTGATCTTGCGTTCAATGGCCGGCGTCTTTGGTGATGAAGCGTTTCTGCAGGGCATGCGGCATTACTCAGAGAGTTGGCGTTACCGCCATCCATACCCGGAGGATTTCTTCACGGCCTTCGAGGCTGGCGCCGGGGTCGAGGCGAGCTGGTATTTCGAAGACCTGTTTCAATCCACCAAGACCGTGGATTGGAGTGTGTCCGTCACCCAGGCCCGAGCCGTGGACCAGCGCGGTTGGCGCCAGGACTCCCCGGGAGTCCCCTTCACATTGGTCTCCGATGACCCGGAGGAGGACGAGGAGGACGAGGATGACGACCTGGACCAGGACGAGGGGGACGACGGTAGCCCCTGGGAGATCGAGGTGCTGCTCAAACGTCAGGGCCAGTTGCGCCTGCCGGTGGAGCTGGAACTGACCTTCGCCGGTGGCCGCAGCGAGCGGCACACCTGGACCCGTGAAGAGCAGGCCGGCGTGAACTGGAAGCGCATCGAGGTCAGCAGCCAGGAGAAGCTCAAGTCGGCCGTGATTGACCCGGACCGCGGCATCTACCTCGACCTGGACATGTCCGACAACCAATGGTTTGAGGAGACCGAGAAGGTCAGTGCCACGCGCTGGACCGAACGGGTCTTCAGCCGCTATGCACACCTGCTGCACTTCTTCGAGGGGATTGGCGGCTGAGATGGCGAACCCCCTGACCGTAAAACACCAGCGTTCGTCACCGCTCTTCCTGGAGGCTTTCCGCCAAGCCGCGGGGCGCGTTCCGATCTGGCTCGTCATCGGTACCTTGACCAGCCTCTTGGCCTATGCCGCGGCACATCCCTGGTTGAGTTGGTTCGCAGGCGAAACGGCGCACAACTACGAACCGAAGAGCCTGGCCCTGGAGCTCGACCGCACCTTCCGCCAGGATCACGCCGCCGGTCTGGCAACGCTTAACTCGGCCACGGCCTCCGCCGGTGCGATGCTGGCTCTACTGGCCATGGCCATGGGCGTCTTTTTTGCCGGCGGTTGGCTTCAGATCTTCCTGGAAAAAACCCACGGCCACAGCCTGCGGCGTTTTTTCTATGGCGGCTCCCGGTACTTCTGGCGCTTTTTCCGCCTGCTCATTCTGACCCTCTGTGTGTTGGCCTGCGGCGGCTGGGTCATCTACGACTGGCCCTTTGAGACCCTGGTACTGGAGATGTTGCTGGGCATCCCGGAAGCGGACTTCGGCTCACTCGAGACGCTCCACTCCGAGCTCGATGTGGTTCACCTGCGTTGGATCCAGGACGGCCTCTACGCGCTCTTCTTCGCCCTGGTTTCGGCCTGGGGCACCTATGGACGCACGCGCGTGGCCTTGCACGAGGGTCGTTCGGTGATCTGGGCCGGGATGTGCTCCTTCTTCACCATCGTGCTCCATCCCCTGCGCACCCTGCGACCACTGGCCGGCCTCTTTGCCATCGACGCTCTGGTGCGCCTGTGGCTGGCCCCGCAGTTACTTGAGAAGGCCGCCGGCAGTCTGGAGCAGGATCCGGGTTACGGCGCCATCGCTTCCTTGGCCCTGGTCAACCTGTTGGCGCTCTTCATCGCCTCGGCTCTGCGCGGGGCCGGCTACTTTGCCGCCGTGCGCGTCAGCCAGGATGTGGTGCGCCCCCTCTCTCGTCCGGATCCCTGGAAAGGTTCCATCGGTCCCCCCGGTGGCCCCCAGTACCTGCCGGGCAAGGGCGACGAGTACGGCGTGTCGCTCTAGGAGTCCGTTGAAAAAGCCCCGTTGCGAGGCGAAGCAGTAGCAGGGAGTTTCTAATGGGCTCTTAGCCGAGCAAGGCTCAGAGCTTCAGGGGCAGGCGCTTGGTGAGGTGCATACGGCGCGGCGTGACATGGCAAGCGTAGGCCAGGGCTTCAACGCCCTCTTCAAGGACTTGGCGCAGGGTCTCTCCATAGGCCGGGTCAATGTGGTCGGCACTGCCGAAGCTATCCACATCGTCACGACCGACGCAGAAAAAGATCACTGCCCTGTGGCCTTGGCTGGCCATGTCTCGCAGTTCCAACAGGTGCTTGCGCCCGCGGGCCGTAACGCCATCGGGGAACATGGCGTGGGGGCCGTCCACCAATGTCGTGCTTTTGACCTCCACGAAGCAGCGGCCGCCGGCGGCATTCAGAAGCAGTACATCGATCCGGCTGTTTGCACCGTAGGGCACCTCGCGGCGCAATGATTCGTAGCCGACCAGTTCGGGGATCTCCCCGGCCGCGAGGGCCGCCGCCACAACACGGTTGGGTTGGCCCGTATCAACATTCACCCAGGTGCGCCCGATGCGGATCGCGCGCCAGGTGTAGGCGTACTTGCGCTTGGGGTTCTGCATATCGACCAAGATGACCCGCGAACCCGCATCCTGGCAGCCGGTCAGGGCTCCGGTATTGGGGCAGTGGGCGGTGACTACTTCTCCGCCGGGCAACTCCACATCCGCCAAGAAGCGCTTGTAGCGCCGCACCAGACGTCCTTCGAGCACGGGTCGCTTCTCTTGCGTGTTTGTCATGGCCGGGAGTATAAGCGAGTGGCACGTTGATAGGATGCCAGACATGAAAGCCACCAGTGCCGCAATCCTCGTCGCCCTCTCCCTTGCTCTTCCGGTACTGGCCCTGGATCCTCCTCCGGCCAGTTCCACAGCTTCGGCAAAGGCGCAGCAGACATGCGGCCTCGGAGCTGCCTTCCACGGGGGCCGGCGCCAGGAACTCCTGGGGCGCGTCGATGAGGGTCTGCTGCTCTTCCGCGGCCTGCCAGAGACACGCGCCTACCTGGAGTTCCGTCAGGACAAGACTTTCTGGTACCTGACCGGTATTGAGAGTCCGGGGGCGACACTCTTGATGGATGCGGCGAGCGGGCGTCAGGTGCTTTTCCTGCCGTCGCCCGCGCGAAACAAGGAGGCCTGGGAAGGCGAGTTGTGGGACAGTGGCGATGAGTGGGTTGGCGAGCTGACGGGTTTCACAGAGGTGCGGCCCGCTTCCGAACTGCTGGAGGTCCTGGAAGAACTGACTGCCAAGACGCGAACCATCTGGATCTCCAAACATCCGCATGTGGCCCAGGCTGGTTGTTTTGACCGCGCCGGTCCCTTTGATCGGCGGCGCGCGGCGGATCCCCTCGACGGGCGGGCGAGTCGTGAGCAGGCCCTGGCGGAGCAACTCAAGGAGCGCTTCGGGGTCGAGGTGAAGCCCATCGACGGTGAACTCTTTGACATGCGGCGGGTGAAAACCGCCGAGGAAATCGACGCCATGCGTCGCGCCGGTCGCGCCGGAGCCATCGCCATGGTGGAGGCCATACGGTCCACACGGGCCGGCATCGGGGAGTGGGATCTGGACGCCCTGATGGGCTGGGTGCACCAAAGGGAGGGCGGCTCTGGCCCCGCCTATCACGCCATCGTGGGCTCGGGGCCGAACTCCCTGATACTCCACTACTCGGCCAGTTCGCGGCGCTTGGAGGGAGGCGACATGGTGCTCTTGGATTACGGTCCCGAACTGGACCACTACACGACCGACATCACGCGTTCCTGGCCGGTGTCGGGCGAGTTCACGCCGCGCATGGAAGAACTATACGACGCGGTTCTGGCGGCCCAGGCCGCGGGGATTGCCGCCGTGCGTCCGGGGGGGACAATCGCCGACGTGGAGCGTGCTTGTGCCAGGGTGCTGCGGGAGCGCGGCCTGGGCAAGCTGATCCGCCACGGGTCTTGCCACTACATCGGTCTAGAAGTTCACGATGTGGGAGTTTACGGCGAACCACTGGTGCCGGGCGTGGCCTTCACTGTTGAGCCAGGGGTCTACGAGAGTTCGACGAACATCGGCATAAGGATTGAGGATGTGGTGGTGGTGACCGCGAACGGCTGTGAGGTCTTAACGGACCTCGTGCCAAAAGACCGCAAGACCATCACCAAGTTGGTCGCCGAACGCGGCATCCTCGACGGCCGCTAGGAGCCCGTTTGAAAACGGCCATCGCTAGGCGAAGCCATGGGCGACGAGGCAAGGAAGGCGAAAGCGAGACGGCGGAAGCGGCCCTGTTGGGTAGTTGAGCACGGCTCGGCGAGACGGAAGCCGCCGTCGGCGACGGTGGCTTCGCCGTAGTAGGGAGTTCATCAACGGACTCCTAGAACAAGTATCGAATGAAACCTCTGGTGCGCGGCCCGCCGCCCGCTAGAATCCCGGCCATGGCCACGCTCAAGGAACACAAGGACAACGCCGAGGCGTTTCGCAACCGGCTGGAGCAGCTAAAGGAGAGTCTTTGACTACTCCAGCCGTGTCAGTCGCCAGAAGGAGATAGAGGAACTCCAGGCGGCGCCGGAGTTCTGGGACAACCAGGATAGAAGCCAGGCGTTGATCGCGGAGATGAAGGCTGCCAAGGCCATCGTTGATCCGGTCAAGGCCGTTGATGATGGCGTGGAGGAACTGGAGCTCCTGATGGAGATGGCCGAGGAGGAGGGCGAAGAGGAGGTTGCGGAGGAACTTGAGCGCGTTGCGACGGTCCTTGAAAAGGAGCTCGATCAACTTGACTTCCAAGTCATGCTCGGCGGACCAGATGACGCCAGCAATGCCTATCTGCAGATATCCGCGGGAGCCGGCGGCGTCGATTCCTGCGATTGGGCGGGGATGCTGTTGCGCATGTTCATCCGCTGGGGCGAGCGGCGGGGCATGGGCGTCTCACAGGTGGACTATCAAGAGGAAACCGAAGGGGGCATCCGCTCGGCGACGATTCACATCAAAGGGCCCCATGCCTTTGGCTATCTAAAGGCCGAGACAGGGGTGCACCGCCTGGTGCGCATCAGCCCTTTCGATGCCCAGTCGCGGCGCCACACGGCCTTCGCTTCAGTGGATGTCACTCCGGAACTGAGCGATGCCGACGATACGGAGATCAGCGAGGCGGATGTGAAGATTGACACCATGCGCGCCGGAGGTGCGGGCGGGCAACATGTCAACAAGACGGAGTCCGCGGTGCGGATCACACACCTCCCCACCGGCATCGTGGTGCGCTGTCAGAACGAGCGCAGTCAACACAAGAACCGGACCATGGGTATGAAGCTCTTGCAGGCCAAAATCCGCCGCATGGAGGAGGCCAAGCGCGACAAAGAGCTGTCCAGTCTCTATGGCGCCAAGGGAGAGATCGCCTTCGGCAGTCAAATCCGAAGCTATGTGCTGCACCCCTATCAAATGGTCAAGGACCACCGCACGAATGTGGAGAAGGGTAATGTGCAAGCGGTCTTGGATGGAGATATAGACGAGTTCATCGAGCAGTACTTGCGCACGCGGAAATAGATTACCGCCGACCGGCGCAGCGTCAGAGCCGCGCAGCGCCAAAGCCGCGCAGCGCCAAAGCCGCGCAGCGCCAAAGCCGCGCAGCGCCAAAGCCGCGTAGCGCCAGAGCCGCGTAGCGCCAGAGCCGCGTAGCGCCAGAGCCGCGTAGCGCCAGAGCCGCGTAGCGCCAGAGCC
>NYXZ01000130.1 GCA_002686595.1 Planctomycetota bacterium
GCCTCTTCCAGGGACCGTGTTGTGGGTTTACCGCTACTTGTCCGGGATCGGTGAACAACACGGGGCAAACCGGCGAGATCGTTCTCTTGGGGACGGCCAGTGTGGCAGCCAACGACTTGGTTTTGGCGGCGGTCGCCTTGCCGACCAATCAATTCGGTGTCTTTTTCTACGGGCCCACGGAGCAGGATCAGCCCTTTGGCAATGGACGCCTGTGTGTCTCCGGTTCCATCGCGCGCCTAGGCCTGGTCAATACCGGCAACCAGGGCTTTATCACCTATGCCCTGGACAACACCGCCCCGCCCCAGAGTTGGGCACAGATTACGCCCGGGAGCTCCTGGCACTTCCAGTTTTGGTATCGCGATCCCGGTGGGCCAGGCGGTTCCAGCCACAACCTGACCGGCGGTGTGCGGGTGGATTTCTGCCAATAGGCCCGCCTGGGGAAACCTTTAGGGAGCGGTTGCACACGGCTTCGGGGGACCGTGCTAGGTTTGGGGCTCACTTGTTCACAAGCCCCCCCATGCCAACCACCCCATGCTGCATTCCCTCGCCCTAGCGATTCTCGCCACCCTGCCCGTTCCAGAAGCCGCCGCTGAATCTCCCGCCGCGCGCCGCGACCGTCTGATCGAGGAGGCCTTCGGGCCGCTGGAGTACGAGATTGTTGTGCTCGACGTGCCTTATGTGTCCGATGTGCCCGGGGAGGCGCCGGAGAGCCTACTGCTCGAGCTGCCCGTGGCGGGCACTGTGCAGACCATCGACCTGCGTCGTCAGGCCGTACGAGTCCCGGGCTTCGAAGTGCTTGTGGACCGCGGGGGCGCTGAGCTGGAAGTGGCTCCCGTGTCGGCTCCCCGCACTTACCGCGGTACGGTCCTGGGCTTGCCCGAGTCAGTCGCGGCCGCCAGCCCGCTCTTTGATGGTTGGGTGGGAGCCGTGCGCCTGACGCGCGCTGAGACCTGGTTTGTCGCGCCCCTGTCCCGAGCGATTCCCGGTGCGACTCGCGGGCAGCACCTGGTCTACCGGCCACTGATCTCGGTCCTGGAGCGCTACGAGTGTGGCACGGACTTGCTCCCTCCCGCGCCGGATTCAGGCGCCGAGCGCGAGGACCTGACCGCTGAGTCGGGCCTGAACAACTGTTTCACCATCGCCGAGTTGGCCTTCGATTGCGACTACGATTGCTACCTGCTGAACGGTTCCTCGGTGCCGAACACGGTGGCCGACATCGATGCCGTGCTCAACACCATGAATGTGATCTACGCCCGGGATGTGCAGATCGAGCATCTGTTGACAGCGACCATCGTGCGGGCCGTGGAGCCGGATCCCTATACCAGTTACGACCCCGGCACGATTCTCGGTGAGTTTGTCAACGAGTGGAATGCAAACCAGGGGGCCATTTCTCGGGGCGCCGCACACTTGGCCGTGGGCAAGGAGATGGACGGCAACATCATTGGACTCGCCTACGTGGGGGTTTATTGCAATCTCAACTGGGCCTACGGATTGACTCAGTGGAATCTCAGTTTTGACGGCCGCGTGGGTGTGCTGGCCCATGAGTTGGGCCACAACTGGAACGCACCCCACTGCCTGGATCCGTCCTGCGTCGTCATGTGTGGGGCCTGCCATCAGTTTGGCCCAATCACTAGTGGTGTCATTATGGATTACCGTGACGCGGTGGGTTGTCTGACCTCGTCCTCCGGCTTCGGCCAACCGGTGCCGCCCCACGCTTTTCCCGACGAGGCCCGCGTGCCCGCGGGCGCCGCTCCCCTGCGCCTTGATGTGCTGGCCAACGACATCGACGGTAACTGTGAAACCGTGGTCATTGACGCCTTCGATGCGGTCAGTGCCAACGGCGGCGGCATCGTTCTTTCACCGGGAACTGGCCCCGGTGGTCGCGACGAGCTGGATTACACCCCGGCCGCTGGCCTGGGCGGAATCGATACCTTCACCTATACGGCTGGTGATGGCAGTGGCCTGCAAGACACTACTGTGGTGACGCTGCTCGTGGAGGACGGCGCAGCGGACTTGGTGGCGCACTTCAAACTGGATGAAGCGCCCGGGACCTTCAACTTGATCGACGCCTCCGGGAACGGCAACAACGGCACATTCTATGGCGGTGTCATGCTGGGGAATGTCGGGGCGGCGGCGGGCACCAACACTTCCGTCTACTTCGATGGCGTGGATGGTCGCGGACGCTGGACTGGCTCGACGGCGCTGAACCGCGTGCGCAACAATCTGACCGTGGCGGCCTGGATCCAACCGCGCAATACCGACGGCATCCAGCGCATCATCGCCAACTCCGGTGCCTGGGGCTTCGGGCTTTCGGGTAGCGATCTCCTGTACACCACCTTTGGCATTCAGGACTATACGGCCACCACCGGGATCGCCACGGATGTCTGGGTTCATGTGGCAGTCGTCTGCGATTTTAATGACGATGTCAGCTTCTATAAGAACGGCATCAGAATCGGTTCCGCCAGCGGCACCGCGGAAGCTGGCGCGCCGGCGACGGCGTGGTTTTTGGGTACCCTTGACAATGGTGGCGAGTTCTTCAGCGGTTCCATCGATGACATCCAGATCTACGACGCGGCCCTCTCAGCGGATCAGGTGCGCTATCTCTTTGATCATCCTGGCGAACTCGCTTCGCCCTGCGATGGAGGCCAAGCCTACTGCACACCCAACCCCAGCTCCCTAGGTGTGTCAGCCCACATGGACACCCTCGGCACTCCGTTGATCTCCCTCAACGATTTGGTGTTGCTGGCCAGCCCCTGCCCAGCCATGCAGCCGGGAGTCTTCTTCTACGGCCCGGGTACGGCCTCGCTCCCCCTGGGTGATGGACTGCTCTGTGTCGGCGGTTCCATCGTGCGCTGCGCGCCTGTCTTTTCCGATGTCTTCGGCCTGGCGAGCAAGGCCCTGGACTTTACCGGCGGCCCCCAGGTCGGCGGCGGGATCACCACTGGCAGTACCTGGAACTTCCAATACTGGTACCGTGATCCGGCGGCGGTGGGGGGCGGCGGCGCCGGCTACAACCTGTCCGATGCCTGGTCGATGACCTTCTGCGATTGAGGCCAGCGGCGGGCCCGAACTAACCCAGCAGGGGCGTCAGCAGCAAGCGCAGGGCGATCAATGTCAGTAGCCAGCGGTAGAGCTGGCGGAAGCGCGTTTCGCTTAGGTGTCCGAGCAAGCGCTTGCCGAGGAAAGTGCCCAGGACGACGGCGGCCAGCAGCGGCGCCGCCAGGACGAGTTGATCGAGGATCGCGAAGGACTGGCTGCCGGTAACCGTGGGTGCCAGGAGGCTGAAGGCTGCGAGCTTCAGTAGATGGTTGTAGGCTTGGCAGGTGGCCTTGGTGGCGATGATCTGTTCCTTGCGCCAGCCGCCGCGCAGGAAGAAGGGCGCGATCAGCGGGCCGGTGGCGCCCACCACCACGCCGCAGGTGCCTACGACTGCGCCGAGCAGGGCGAAGGTTGTTTTCTCGCTCAAACCCAGGCCGCGGGTGGCCGGAAACCAGGTGGCGGTGATGGCCACCAGGCCCACGGCCACGCGCGTCCACTCCGTGTCCAAGAGATCAGCGATCAACAGGCCCAGGGCCGGGAAGGGCAGGGCGCACAGGGCGAACAGGCCCAGGGGCGCCCAGCGTACATGGGAGAGGTAGGCTATGATGCGCGTGCCATTGCTCGCCAGTTGGACCAGGGCATGGACGGGAATGACCAGGGCCGGATCGAGGCCCGCCAGGAACATGATCATCAAGAGCAGAATGCCGCCACCCATGCCCATGAAGCCTGAGAGCGTGGCGCCGGCCAGGGAGGCCAGGGTCAGAATCAGGATGACGAAAGGGTCTTCCATGGGGCGCATTGTGGGCCCGCGAGGCAGGCGGGGGAAGGGCCGAGCGCGTCCGCTGGGGGCGGGCTGTCCCGGCGCCTTTACCATGCTGCTTGTGGCCCGCATGCTGCTTGTGTCCCGCATGCTGCTTGTGTCCCGGCGCGTGGCCTAGGAGAATCAAAGCGTGGGCATTGCTGGCGAAAGTAAACAGATAGGCAAGTCGCGGATGAGCCGTTGGCGGGCCGCCGCCCTGCTGCTGGTGCATCTGCTGATCGCCCTGCACATCGCCCAGTGGTTGGCCACGGGCACCACCCTCTCGCCGGTGGAGCCCTCCGAGGCCATGGAGTTCTCCAAGCACGGCATCATCAACGCCGGCTTCATCTTCTTCGCCCTGGCCATTCTGGGGACACTGCTGTTGGGGCGCTTTGTCTGCGGTTGGGCCTGTCACCTGGTGGCCCTGCAGGATCTCTGCCGCTACCTGCTGGTGCGCGTGGGCCTGCGGCCGCGGCCCCTGCGCTCGCGCCTTTTGGTATTCGTGCCGCTTTTGGCCTTTGGCTACATGTTTCTCTGGCCCCTGATCTATCGCCTGTGGATCGGCGATGCCCTCGGTCTGCGCGAAACGCAACTGGTCAAGGAGGACTTTTGGGCCACCATGCCCTCCTGGCCCGTGGGACTTGTGACCTTGGCCGTGTGTGGTTTCGCCGTCATCTATATCCTCGGCTCCAAGGGGTTCTGTGCCTACGCCTGTCCCTATGGAGCCATCTTCGGCGTGGCGGATCGTCTCGCTCCCGGGCGCATCCGCGTCACCGACGCCTGCGACGGCAGCGGAGCCTGCACCGCGGCCTGTACTTCCGATGTTCTGGTTCATCGAGAAGTGGCGGACTTCGGCATGGTGGTGGATCCGGGCTGCATGAAGTGCCTGGATTGTGTCAGCGTCTGCCCAAACGATGCCCTCTACTTCGGCTTCGGGCGACCGGCCCTCTTGGCGGAGCCGCGGCGTGAGCCGAAGAAGCGGCGAGCGCGTTTCGCCCCCTGGGAAGAAGCCCTCTTGGGCCTCTTGTTCCTGGGGGCTTTTCTGACCTTTCGCGGGCTCTACGGCCTGATCCCCTTTCTGCTGACCTTGGGTTGGGCGGCGATCTTGGCGGCCCTGGGCATTTTGACCGTCCGGCTTTTGCGCGAGCCCGACGCCAAGCTGGCTCCCTTTGCGCTCAAGCGCGGGGGACGCCTGAGACCCGCGGGGCGCATCTACCTCGGGTTCATGGTGCTGCTGTGCAGCTTCTGGGCACACAGCGCCGCCGTGCGCTTTCACGAATGGCGCCTGGACTCCTTCCACGCCCAACGCGCAGGCCTGCGCACTGCCTACATGGAGTCCGGCGGGAAGCTGGGGACCGCAACGCTGGAGGAGTTGCAGCCCGCCTTGGAGAGGGCCGTGTCGTCTTCCGCCTTCCTCGCAGCTTGGGCTCTGCGTGTCACGCCGACTGAACGCCTGGCGGGCAGTTGGGCCCGGGCTCTGGCGGGGCGCGGCGAGGGCCTCGCAGTTGAACTGTCACACTTGGTGGAACAGCCAGGAGCGCCGCTGGATGCCCTCTGGGCCCTGGCGGAGTTGCGGCGCAACGCGGGCCTTGGGACGGAGGCGGCGGAACTCTATGGCTTGGTGCTCTCTCGGGATGGGGGGCATTTGGCCGCTGGTGTCGGCCTGGGGCGACTGTTGGCCGGCGCTGGAGATTTGCCGGGAGCCCTAGATGCTTTCGACGCCAGCCTCGTGTTCCATCCGGACAACACGGTCTTGCTCTTCAACCGCGGCACCGCCTTGGCCCTCGCTGGCAATGGCCAAGGCGCCGAGGCCAGTTACCGCCGCGTGCTGGAGCTCGATCCTGATTTCAACCAGGCCCGGGAGAATCTGGCTGGTCTGCTCTGTGGCCAGGGCCGGCTGCAGGAAGGGTTGGCTCTTTACCAACAGGCCCTGGGGCAGACAGATGACGAGGCCGGCGTGCTGTTCTTCATGGCCATGGCCCGGGCCAGGGGAGGGGATCTAGCTGGTGCGGAGCGGGAGCTGTTGCGCGTTTTGGAGCTCCAGCCCGACCACGGCGATGCCCGCAGACTGTTGGGGGAGGTGCGGCGACTCGCGGGCAGCCTCGGGGCGTTGCCCGCGCAAGGGGCGCCGGGCGCTGGAGCTGGGCCGCCTTAGACGCGGCCCCGGGCCAGGGCAGTAACCGGCTCTAGGGGCCACAGATGCCGATTGCTGGCCCTGAGGCAGTCCATGATCGCCGGCTGGCCGGGGCAGATGGTAGGCCAGAGGATAAACCACCTTCCCAGGTATCCAATCCCATCGTAGGCTTGGGGCTTACCACCCATCCATCCCTAGAACACATAATTCCCATGCGTAGCATTCTCCTGCTCTCCCTTGCCCTCGGTGCCCTTTGTGCCTCATCCCCGGCGGCCTATTCCCAGGCTGATGTGATTACCCATCGAGTGGGCTACAACGGGAGCAACTCAAATGACTTCCGCTACTACGGGCAGTCAGGTGGGATCGCAGCCTATTCCATGGCGACCCAATCCTGCAATATCGGGAACGTCGTCCTCGATTGGTATGGCAACGGTGTGCGTCACCCAGTAATTGCCCAAAACATCTTCCGTCTGAAGGATGGTGTCTTCGAGCAGCTCGGGCAGAGCTGGCTCAAGCACAGTTTTTGCGCCCTGAGTGAACCGGGCTGTGGCAACTGTCAGGCGACCAACTGCGACACCCTCGGCATCGGCTGCGCGGACACCTATTGGGCCAGCCTGAATGATGGTTCTAGCGGCGGTCCCAAGTACCAGGTCAATGCCCTCGATGGCTCCCACACTCATCCCTATGACAGCCCCTCCGGGGCCAGCTCGATCCGCGGGCGCTTGCAGGTGGCGGTGAGCGATATGGATCCCGCGCAAAACGCGGGAGCCGAGTATTTCGGCGAGGTGCAGTACATTGCCAACGATGACCATCTGGCGGGCAACGCGGTGAACAACGCCTCCTGGCGCCAGATCAATGTGAACTCCGTCAACAGTATCACAGGTGGCGGGGACACGGTCACCCAGCAGGCTGGTATCTACGCCTGGGCGGCTAATGATCCGAATGTGAACATCACAAAGGTCACCAATGTGAACGAAATGGGCAGTGGCCTAAACGGGACGTTTTATGTGGCCTACACCGTGACGAACAACGGCAATGGCACCTATCACTACCAGTACGCCGTGCAGAACTTTAACTCGGATCAATCAGCTTCGAGCTTCGCCATCCCCGTGGAAAGCGGCATAACCGTGACCAATGTGGACTTCGGCGATGTGGACTACCACAGCGGCGAGCCCTACAGCGGAACCGATTGGAGCCACAGTCAAGGCGGCGGCTACCTGACCTTCTCGACCCAGAGTTACGCACAAAACCAAAACGCCAACGCCCTTCGCTGGGGCACCATGTATACCTTCGGCTTCGACGCCGATGCGGGACCCGATCCGGGCACCGGCCATTTGGGCCTCTTCAAGCCCGGCACCAGCGGCAGCTTGAGCATGGCCCTCGACGGCCCGGGCTCCTGCTCGGCGCCCACCAACTACTGCATTGGCGCGCCCAACTCCGTGGGCAGCGGAGCGCAAGCCGGAGCCACGGGCTCCACGAGTGTGGCTGACAATAGCCTGCAGCTGTACTGCTGGGCATGCCCGGCAAACCAGTACGGCATCTTCTTCTACGGTCCCAACCAGATCCAGACCGCCTTTGGCGATGGCTACCGTTGCGTGGGGGGCAGCCTCTACCGCTTTGGAGTGCAACAAACCTCCATTTGGGGTGATGTGATTCAGACCGTGGACCTGGCGAACCCGCCTGCTCCTTCCGGGCAGGTGACCGCCGGCAGCACCTGGAACTACCAGTTCTGGTACCGCGATCCCGCGGCCGGCGGCGGCGGTCCGGCTGGCTATAACCTGTCGGACGGGGTGAGCATTACTTTCTGTCCCTGAGTGAGCTCAAATCAGTGAAACAGGCCCGCGGCCGCCTCGGCGACCGCGGGCCTTTTTCGTGGCTGTTTGCCGCTGATTGCCAAATGAGACATTTCCCCGCTTGACCGCGGCGCAAGAGGTAAGTTTGGGTGTTCCTAGCACGCACTAGCCGCCCACTACCGCCCTGGAGGGCTGGACGGCTGCCACATCCCATGGTTTTTACCGCTCCCAGAATCGCCGTCCGCTTGAGCTTGGCACTGGTTTTTGCCTGTCCGGCGGCCGGGGACACGCACTATGTCGATGGCACAAACCCGGCCTGCCCGGGGCATGGAACCCAGACGGACCCCTTTTGTGAGATCCAGCGAGCCCTGGATGTGGCCCAGTCCGGGGACATGGTCATCGTGGCCGCCGGTATCTACGCTGAGTCCCTGGACTTCCGCGGCCATGATGTTCTGGTGGTGGCGCCCGGAGGAGCGGCCAATACCGTTGTCGACGCCGGCGGCCAAGCCACCGTGGTGAGCTTTGTCGCGGGCGAGGGGCCGGGCGCCGTGCTCGATGGCTTTACGCTGACCGGAGGCCAGGCCACCTATGGCGGCGGCATCCGCATTGTCGGCGCCTCGCCCACTATCCGCAACTGCCAAGTACTCGGCAACCGGGCCGATCAACGGGGAGGAGGTCTCTCCCTGCGCAACGGTGGAAACCCGCAGATCGTGCGCTGTGACTTCAAACACAACCTGGCCGCAACTGGCGCTGGGGGCGGCTTGTACCTCGATGGCAGCAGTGCGCTCTTGGAGGATTGTGAGTTGGTCGGGAACCAGGCGGCGGGACGCGGCGGGGGCATCTACGCGGAGAATCAAGCCGCGCCGGTGATCGCCAATACTCTGTTACGTGGAAACCGGGCCGGGCTGGATGGCGGAGCGTTTTGTCTAAATGGTGGCCAAGCAACGCTGCGTAACTGTGAACTCCTGGAGAACACGGCCGTGGGAGATGGTGGCGGGATCCACGCCCACAACGGAGGTACATTAACTGTGGAGCATTCCCTGGTAGCCCTGGGGGAGGCCGAACTGGGCAGTGGTGGCGGCATCTGTCTGACCAGCTCCAGCGGGACCTTCACCCATGTCACGGTGGCCGATAACCTCGCGGGAACCAACGGAGGAGGCCTGTTGGGCAAAAACTCAGCCCAGGCAGCGATCCTGAACAGCATATTCTGGGGCAATGGCCCCGGCGAAATCGTGCCTGGGAACGGAACCTTCACTGTGAGCTACACGGATGTTGAGGGGGGCTGGGCGGGGGCCGGGAACATGGGCCTGAACCCACTCTTCTGGGACCGGACCATTGGGGATTACCACCTGGGTTTTGGCTCGCCCTGTATCGATGCGGGCGATCCCGCCAGTCCTCCGGACGATGATGGCAGTCTGCCAGATCTAGGCGCCTATCCCTTCGACCCCGATCACGATGGAGCCTGTGGCTGGTATCGCTACTGTTCCTCCTCGCCCAACTCCGTGGGCTTCGGTGCGGTTATCGATTTCACCGGGAGCATTAGCGTCAGCAACAATGACCTGACTCTGATGGCGGCGGTCGTGCCCAGCAACAACTGGGGCAAGTTCTTCTACAGCGCAAGCCAGATCCAGGCGCCCTTGGGTGATGGCTTCCTGTGCGCGGGTGCACCGCAGTTCCGCCTGCCCACGGTGAACAGCGGCCCGGCCGGCAACGCGCTCTACGCCCTGGACATCTCCGCTCCGTTTCAGTCGGCCGGCACGATAGTCCCCGGCTCAAACTGGAACTTCCAGTACTGGTATCGGGATCCCCTGGGGCTGCTTTCCTCCCACAACCTCTCGGACGCCCTTTCCATCACTTTCTGCCCCTAAGGGCATTTCCCCCGTCAACCTGGGCCTGCGTCCCCTCTGCCTCTGGGAGTCCGTTGGAAAGCCCCGTCGCGAGGCAAAGCCATCGGCGCCGAGCCTGGTGCCGCCGTCGACGGCGTTGATGGCGAAGCCGTAGTAGGTTTTCTTCAACGGGCTCCCAGGTGTAAACAGCGAGGAGCTGTTGTCGCGCCCATTCGGCTGGTGTTTACCTGGGGTGCCTGTTCTATGATCACGTCGTGCAGGTTCGGGAACTGAAGCTGGTTCTGTTGCTTGGAGCCGTGGGTTACTTGCCCTTGGCCATTGGCGGCAGCACCCTGACATTGCTGATCTGGCTGGCTCTGGTGGCTCTTGCCGTGGGAGTTTTGGCCGGCGGCCTGGGACTGCGTCCCTGGCCGGCGGGTTGGGCAGTGCCCGGTAGTTGGATGATCGCCCTGGCGCTGGTCAACTCCGAAGCTGTCCGCCCCCTGCCGACGATTGTCTGGGGCGCCATGGCCTGGTGTGGGCTATTCTCCCTGGGATTGGCCCTGGGGCGGTGGCGACCGAAGTGGGCTTGGAGCGCGTCGGCCGCGACCTTGGCGGTTTGTGCCCTG
Source organism: Planctomycetota bacterium (assembly GCA_002686595.1). GTDB lineage: Bacteria > Planctomycetota > UBA1135 > UBA1135. The sequence continues at coordinate 10,221 of NYXZ01000130.1, forward strand.
GCCAGCGGCCTCTTGACCCTGGGCGGGTTGGCTGAAGGGGGCTCGGGGGGCATTTGGCCGGCGGCCACGGGAGCGCTTTTCCTGGATCTTTCACCGGTGGCATTTGTTACCGAGTGCGCGGGCCTGGACTGGATGCGGCATCCAGCCGTCTATCGCAGTGGCGGCACGGCCCACATGGGGCCGGAAGTTCGCACAGCTTGGCAGGGCTCCCTTGCGGGGCCCGGTGCACTTGTGTTTGGATGTTTGGCACTGGTTCTCAGCCGCCACGGCGCGCGCCGCCAGCCCTGGGAACGCCAGACCGACCAGACTCCTCAGGCCCAGAACCGACGACATAAATCTCCCGCGGAGTAAACCGACCATGCCCACGCGCAAGTACTTCTGTACCTTTCCCCAAGCCCTGATCTCGGAGCCCATCATCAGCCACACCCTGGGCGAGAAGTTTCCGGTCATTCCGAACATCCGCGCCGCCAGCATCACCGATGCGGTGGCTCTGGTCGCTGTGGAGATCGAGGGCGCCGACGATGATGTGCAGGCGGCGGTGGATTACCTGATCGAACGCGGCGTGAAGGTGGAGGAGATTACCGAGGGCGGCGGGCCGACGGGAATCTGAGGTGTTTACCGCGGCCCGGGGCGGTGACGGAGTGGCGGTGCAACCAAGCACGAGCGTGATGTTGGGGCGTGTCGCCCGCTTGGGTTGCAGTCTGATGTTGGCGGGTTGTGCCACGGTCTCGCCCTTGGACGAGGACCCGCGTTGGCCGACTCCGGCCCGGGGCATGGTTGTTTGCGAGCATCCCCTGGCCACCCAGGTTGGCGTGGACGTGTTGGAAAGGGGCGGCAACGCCGCTGATGCGGCGGTGGCCACGGCCCTGGCTTTGGCTGTTGTCTATCCGGGAGCGGGCAACCTGGGCGGGGGAGGCTTCGCCCTGTGGGTTTCCCACACCGGAGAGGCCACGGCCCTGGATTTCCGCGAATGCGCCCCGGCCGGGTGCGAGCCGGAGTTGTACCTGGATGAAGACGGTCAGGTTGATCCGGAGCGTTCCCTGTGGACGCCCCTGGCAGTGGGCGTGCCCGGTTCGCCCCTGGGCCTGTGGGAGTTGCATCGCGCCCACGGCTCCGGCCAAATCTCGTTCTCCGAGCTGGCGGCCCCGGCCATCGCCTTGGCCCGGTCTGGCTTCCCTGTGGATCCCTGGCTGGCCCGTTCCCTGCGTCGCGAATCCATGCGCAGCCGCCTGTCGCACACGCCGGAGGGCCGGGAGTTGTTCTACCCCGCCGGCCAGGCCCTGGCGGAGGGGCAGCTCCTCGTACAAAAAAACCTGGCGCGCACGCTGGAAGAACTGGCCCAGGGCGGCCCGCGTGCTTTTTACGAGGGGGCGGCCGGGGCGTCCATTGTCGCCACCCTCAGGCGGCTGGATGAGGAAGCAGGCAGGGAACCGGGGCGGGGAACCGTGAGCGCGGCGGACCTGGCGGCCTATGGCGTGCGCTGGCGTACGCCCCTGCGCGGCTGGTTTCGGGGCACGGAGGTGATCTCCATGCCACCGCCCAGTTCCGGCGGTGTGGTCCTGCTGCAAATCCTGTCCATCCTGGAGGGTTTTCCCCTGGATGCGGAGCGCGACCGGGCCCTTTCCGAGAGCGCCGAACCAGTCAGCGAGCGCGCTCTGCACTGGTGGATCGAAGCCATGCGGGTGGCCTTCGCCGACCGCGCCGAGCACCTGGGTGATCCTGATTACCATGTTGTGCCCCTGGCGGAGTTGCTCTCGCCCCACACCACGGCCCGGCGCCGCATTGCCATTGGCGAAGTGGCCAACCACGACTTGGGTCCGCTGGATCTGGCCCCCCCGCGGGAGGGACTGCAAACCACTCATTTGTCCGTGCTCGATGAACAGGGCAACGCTCTTTCCATGACCACGACGCTCAACTCGACCTTCGGCAGCGGCATCTATGCGGCGCAGGCTGGCATCTTGCTCAACAACGAGTTGGATGACTTTGCCTTGGCCCCGGATGTGCCCAATCAGTTTGGCCTGGTTGGCAGTCGCGCCAATGCTCTGGCCGCGGGCAAGCGCCCCCTTTCATCCATGACGCCGACGGTTCTGCGCCGGGGCGGACATTTGGTGACCCAGGTCATTGGCAGTCCCGGCGGGCCGCGCATCATCAGCGCCGTGGCCCAGGTCATCCTGCGGACCTTGGTCTACGGGCAGAGCCTGGCTGAGGCCCAAGCCGCGCCGCGCATTCACCAACAGTGGCGCCCGCGGGAGACGCTCTTCGAGGATGGCTGGCCCCGGGAGGTGCTCGAAGCCCTCAGCAATCGACGGCGGCACGAGGTGCGCGGAGTGACAACCACCTTCGGCAGTGTGCAGGCCATCAGCGTGGAGCCCGGTGGCGAGCCCACGGGCGTCAGCGATCCACGCCGCGGGGGGACCCACGGCGCCACGGGCCTGCCCGCCGTGGAGCAGCCACGCCCGTCCGACTAGGGGCCCGCGGATAAACTCCCCACTGCGGCTTTGCCAGCAACGCCGTCGACGCAGACGGCGGCGTCAGGCTCGTCGCGCCGGGCGAAGAGGCCCAACAGGGCCGCTTCCTCCGTCTCGCTTTCCCGGCCTCGTCGCCGATGGCTGTGCCTCGCGACGGGACTTTCTCAACGGCCTCCTAGAAGTCGTCCAGGTCGTCCAGGTCGCCGGTGCCCAGTTCTGGTCCGGCTTCCGCCGCCGCGGGCTTGGCATCGCCGGTCTTCTCGTCTTGTTTGGAGAGCTTGGCCCAGGCCTGATTGCCCTCCAGCGTGTCCTCGTTGGCCTGATCCCAGGAACGGCACCAGGATCGCACTACCTTCTTGTTGAAGGTCACCCGTTCGTTCTCTTCCACATCTCCGTACTTCCAGCCGAAGTTGCGGCCGCCGCAGAGATCCATCAGGAGCTTCTGGCAAAGGTCTCCGTTGCGATGGCCCTCGTCCGTGGCGAAGTCCATGCGCTTGAAGAAGTTCAAGATGACGGGGAAGGCTTGGCGTGGCGTGGCCTCCAAACGCTTGCGGGCGCGGTTGCCGGCGGCCCCGGAGTTCGGGTCGACGAACTCCGCCATGTCCCGGCGCAGCTCATTCCAGGTGTCGTCACTGGTGCCGGCGAAGGGGGCGTAGTCCGCGATGGCCGCTAGGTCCACCGAAGAGGGATCGTGGAGTTTCTTGGGCTTGGGCTTCTCGGGGACCGGGTCAGCGGCGGGAGCAGAAGCCTCGGCGGCCGCTCCCTGCTCGTCAGCGCCACCAGCGACGCTGCTGGCCGTGGCGTCGGCCTCGTCCTGGGACTCTTGCGTTTCCTCCACCACGGAGGCTTGTTCCGGGGCGGACGGTTCCGGGGCCTTCAGGTACATTTCCCAGATGCCGTAACCCAACAGAACAAGCACGACCGCCGAGCCGATAAACATGGGAACCGGGTTGCCCTTCTTGGGGGCGGGACGGCCGCGGCGGCGACCGTCTTCTTTGGCGTCAGCGTCTCCCTTGGCAGGCCGTTGCCGGGAGCCCGCGGCAGCCTTGCGGCGCGAAGTCGCACCCGAGCGCGGCGTGCGGCCAGGAGTCGTTTCCCTCTTCGTGTTGCCCCTGGCAGCGGCTGCCTTGCCCGTCGAGCTGGCCTTGCGAGGTGTGGCCTCGGAGGCTTCGGCGCCGGGCTTGGCCTCAGCGGCTCGCCTGGCAAGGATTTGCTCCTTCATGGAAGGGCCCGTTTTCGGCTGCTTTGAGGCCGCCGGGGCTGCGGCGCCGGGGCTTGTCTTGGGCTTCCCATTGCGGGGCCTTGAGGTCCTGGCCGGGGGGGCCTTGGGCTTGTCGCGTTTGGCGGGGGAGGGCGCCTTGGCCGCGGCAATCTCGACGATGCCGCCGCACTTTTTGCACTTGGCGCGGTCAGCCTCGAAGGAAGCAGGGATTCTGTAACGTGCGTCGCAGGAGGAGCAGGTTCCGATGCGGTGGTCCATTGTCTTGTTTATTGTGCGCTCGCGGCGCCGGGGTGCGGGGATCAGCGTTTGTCGTTTCGGGCGTCCCGTTCCATGCGCCGGCGCTCGGCCTCGGTGGGCACGATCAAGCCTTCGAACGGATCGGCGATTTGCTTCTCTTCGAAGCGTTTGAACTTGCGGTCGTACCAGCCAAACCATTGCTTCAAGCCACTCTCTTGGCGCTCACGGGTGGCACCGAGCAGTTCATGAACCTTGAAGGTCGTGATGTAGCCGGTCATGTCTGTCAGGGTCATGTGGATCAGGTTGAGCTGCATGGCCTGTTCATCCGTCTCCAGGGGAATGGTGGCCAACTGCGTCAGCAAATGGGGAATGGCGGGCTTGCCAATGGCCTGCAGTTCCCGATCCGCCTCGGTGCGAACTCTGGGGCGCGCGTCGAGGTCGATGCGCTGGGCCACGAGTTGCTCAATGCGCGTCGCCTGCTGGGGCGTGGTTCCTTCCAGGTGGGGCAGGGGGCGTACATCGCTCTCGATTACGAAGGAGCCATCGCTGAGCGTGCGTTTCTTGATGCGTTTGGCCTTGCGCGAACGCTGGGCCCTTTGTTCTTCCGGCGAAATCCAGCGTTCCCAGGAGTAGGCCTTCCAGCGTCCTCCGTCCTTGGCCAGCAGCCATTGGATCCAGATGGCGTCGGCTCCGCCGGAGAGGTCGATGGGGTCCGCCTGCACGCGCACGATGGCCGTGCTGTCGCCTTCCTCGATGACGGAGCCGTCGAAAGGTGCGCGTTCCGCCACTAGGGCGCGCTGTTCTCCGCGCACCAAGGCGTCCACCAGGGAGAGCACGAAGTCAGCTTGCTGGGTGCGTGTCAGGGCCTCCCATTCCGAGGCGTAGGTCTCGGCGGCGGCTGCCTCAGTAGTGCTGTCCGCTCGTTCTGCCCCCGGGGACTCATGGCCCGCGGAATCAGCGGCCGACTCTGCCTGGGCGGCGGCGTCCTGGGCGGCCCGGCGCCGCAGGCCCCAGGTCAGTTCGCCGTGGATGGCCAGTAGCAGGCGACCCTCCGCCGCTTCGGCAGCATCCCGGTGGATGGCGCGCACCACTTTGACCAGTTCTGAATCCCAGCCCGTGTTGTCAACCGCCGGGGCCGCCGCCTGGCTCACTTCCGGTGCGGCCGGGAGGGCCTCCGTCGCCGGGGCGTTGTTCTTCCAATAGAAGAAAAGGGCCACCAGTACGATGCCACCGATGCCCAGGACGATCTTGCGCGTGGTGTCATCCGCCCCCCGGTTGGACGGTCCACCGGCGGAGCGCCGCCCGCCGCCGTCCGCCAGGCCCGCGACCCAGACACGCTCGCACTGCGGGCAACGCACCTTGGAACCGGCCTTGTCGTCGGAAAGACGGGCGCGGGTGTGGCATGAGGGGCACTCTATGAGCATGGGCGGGGCCTGGCGTGGTTGGGGTGCCCGGGCTGGCAGGGGGAGGCCGAGAAGGGCGTCGGACGGTGCGTGACGGCCCCGGAAGGCCGCTGGAGAACGGGCCAAGATACCCGGCCTCCGGGGAGGCATCAAGATACCCCGAGGGGGCGCGGCGTAACCGAAGCCCAGGCCCGTCCAGTCAACCGAAGCTCCCGCGGGCCAGCGGTGCCGCGCCCAGGCCGCCCCCCCGGGCCCGGGCGCCCCGTGCGCGGCGCGCCCCTTTGTGTAGGATCAGCCCATGGACCAGACACGCTCAGCAGAGCCCTTCCAGCTGGTGGCCCCCTTCGAGGCCACCGGCGACCAGCCCCAGGCTATTGAGAAGCTGGTGGCCGGTGTGCGGGGGGGCCAGCGCCACCAGACCCTGCTCGGGATCACGGGCTCGGGCAAGACCTTCACCGTGGCCTCGGCCATTGCGGAGTTGGGCCGCCCGACCTTGGTGCTCTCGCCCAACAAGACCCTGGCGGCCCAGCTTTTCTCCGAGTTCCGCGAGCTCTTTCCCCACAACGCCGTCGAGTATTTCGTCAGCTACTACGACTACTATCAGCCGGAGGCCTATGTGCCCTCGACGGACACCTTCATCGAGAAGGACGCCAGCCGCAACGAGAACATCGAGCGCCTGCGCAACAGCGCTACCCGTTCCCTGCTCGAACGCCGGGATGTGATCCTGGTGGCTTCCGTTTCCTGTATTTACGGCTTGGGCTCGCCTTCAAACTATCAGGAGATGGCCGTGGAGGTCCGGCGCGGACAACGCATCGAGCGCGACGATCTCTTGCGCACCCTGACGCAGTTGCAGTACGCCCGCAACAACCTGGACTTTCGGCGCGGCACTTTTCGCGTGCGCGGCGATGTGGTGGAGGTCTTCCCCGCCTACGAGGCTGACGAGGTGCTACGCCTGGAGTTTTTCGGCGATGAACTCGAATGCTTGTTGCGGGTCAACCCCCTGCGCGGCGAGGTGCTCGGCGAGTACGAGACGATCACTATCTATCCGGCCAACCACTATGTGGCGCCCCAGGATCGCGTGCAACGCTCCCTGACTACGATCGCCGCAGAGCTGAAAGAACGCCTGGAGGTGCTGACCGAACAGCGTCGCCCGCTGGAGTATCAACGCTTGGACCAGCGTGTGCGCCACGACCTGGAGATGCTGCGGGCCACCGGAGTCTGCGGCGGAATCGAGAACTACTCACGCCACCTGGACGGGCGCAAACCCGGGGAGCCGCCTTTTACCCTGCTGCATTACTTCCCAGAGGATTGGCTCTTGGTGGTGGATGAAAGCCATGTGGCGGTGCCCCAGGTGGGGGCCATGTACAAGGGCGATCGCTCGCGCAAGGAAACCCTGGTGGAGCACGGTTTTCGTCTGCCAAGTGCCCTGGACAACAGGCCCCTGCGTTTCGAGGAATGGGAGGGATTGGTGAATCAGATCATCCACGTCTCGGCCACTCCCGGACCCTATGAACTGGAGCAGTCAGGCGCGGCGCTTGTGGAACAGGTGGTGCGTCCCACGGGCCTGCTCGACCCGCCCATGGAAGTGCGTCCGGCCACCACCCAGGTGGATGATCTGCTGGAGGAGTGTCGGCGCGTGACAGCGGACGGCTGGCGTGTCCTGGTGACCACCCTCACCAAGCGCTCGGCGGAGGAACTGACCAGTTACTTCGAGGACGTGGGCCTGGCCGTGCGCTATCTGCATTCGGACATCGATACCATGGAGCGTTCCGCCATCCTGCGCGACCTGCGCCTGGGGGAGTTCTCGGTGCTGGTGGGCATCAACCTGTTGCGCGAGGGGCTGGATTTGCCGGAGGTGGCCTTGGTGGCCGTTCTCGATGCGGACAAGGAGGGCTTTTTGCGCTCGACTACTTCTCTGATCCAGACCTCCGGCCGCGCTGCGCGTAATGCCCAGGGGCGCGTCCTGCTCTACGCTGACCGCGTGACCCGTTCCATGGCAGCGGCCATGGATGAGGTGAAGCGACGCCGCGCCATTCAAGTGGCCTACAACGAACGCCACGGGATAACGCCGCGCACGGTTATCAAGCCCGTGCGCGATTCGATCGAGGCCATCTACGAGATGGACTATGTGGAACTGGATGGACGCAGCGAGGCCAGTGCCGTCAAGGAGGAAGCCTCTTGGGACGGGGAGCGCCTGCGGGGGGAAGCGCAGAAGGTGCGTGCCGACATGTTGCGGGCGGCAGAAGAGTTGCGCTTTGAAGAGGCCGCCCAGTTGCGCGACAGATTGGAGCAACTGGAGGAGCTGGCTCTGGCGCGATGAGCGAAGCGGCGGAGCAGCCGGTCTGGTATCCGGCGAGTGCGCCGGAGCAGCCGGGGGTCTACCTGTTCAAGGATCGCGAGGGGGCTGTCCTGTATGTGGGCAAGGCCCGCAATGTGCGGTCGCGCCTGGCCTCCTACCGCCGGCCGGGTGGCGACGGGCGCCCTTGGTTGACCTTCTTGAACGGCAGCGCGCAGCAAGTGCAAGTGGTGGTCACGCGCACGGAGCAGGAGGCCTTGCTGCTCGAAGACGCCCTGATCAAGGAGCACCGTCCGCCGCACAACATCCGCCTCAAGGATGACAAGTCTTTCTTGATGCTGCGCCTGGACTCGGATGAGCGCTTTCCCCGCTTGAAGCTGGTGCGCGCCCACAACCCAGAAGCGGGGCGTGGCGCCGGGCGCGCGCGGCTGTTTGGGCCCTATGCCAACGCCGGTGCCGTGCGCCGCACCCTGGTGGACTTGCACCGTCTGGTGCCCCTGCGGGATTGCCCGGATTCGGTCATGAAGCACCGCAGTCGGGCCTGTCTGAAGCACTCTATTGGCCTGTGTGCAGCGCCCTGTGTGGACCTGATCGATGAGGCGGCCTACGGGGAGCTGGTGCGCCGCGCAACCACGATTCTGGCCGGCGACACACGGGAGCTGGAGGCGGATTTGACCCGCCGCATGGAGGGCGCCAGTGCCGAGCGCGACTACGAACGGGCGGCTCACTGGCGCGATCGCTTGGAAGCTCTGCGGCGCACCGTGGAGGGCCAGGGGGTCAGGCCTCGGGATCGCGTGGACCGCGATGTGTTGGCGCTCAAGCGGCGCGGGCACGAAGCTGTTTTTCACCGGCTGATTTATCGGGGCGGGCGCCTGACGGAGAGCAGAGCCCACGGCCTGGCGTCGCGTCTGCCGGATGACGAGCTGCTGCATGCGTTCCTGAGCGCACTTTACGGCGCCGGGCGCAGGGCCGTGCCAGGGGAGTTGATCCTGGGGCTCAAACCGGCGGAAGCTGATCTGCTGGGGCGGTTGTTAGGGGACGAGGTGCGCCTGGTGGTGCCGCGCGCCGGAGAGCGGCGGCGCATGTTGGAGTTGGCGGAGGAAAACGCCCATAACGCCCTGGTCGAGCGTTGCCGACGGCGTGACACCCAGCGCGCGGGCCTGGCGGAACTGGCTGAGCTCCTAGCTGCCCACGGTGCGCGGGAAGCGGGGGCCGGGGACGGCGGGCCGCCGGATGTCATCGATTGCTTCGACATCTCAAACACCCAGGCGGCTCATGTTGTGGCCAGCCGCGTGCGCTTCCGCTCCGGCCAACCCGACAAGCATGGCTACCGGCGCTTTCGCCTGCGCGACCTCGAGGGTCAGGACGATGCTGCCGCCATGGAACAGGTGGTGGGTCGGGCCCTGCGGCGGGGGATCGAGCAAGATGACCTGCCGCAGTTGGTGGTGGTGGACGGGGGCGTCCAACAGTTGGCGGCGGCCCTACGCGCCCGTGAGGAAGTTGGCGCCTTCGACGTGGAGCTGGTGGGGCTGGCCAAGGCCCGCCCAGAGGGCCAGCGCCGGGCCACGGAGGAGCGCCTTTTTTTCCTGGGCCGCGAAGAGGCTGTGATCCTGGAGCGACGTTCGGCTGTGCGCCTTTTGCTCGAACGCATCCGGGACGAGGCCCACCGTTTCGCGATTACCTATCACCGCAAGGAACGGGGGCGCATCACCTCGCAACTGGACGCCATCCCCGGCGTGGGGCCGGTCAAGCGCAAGCGCCTATTGAAGAGTTTTGGCAGCGTGGCCGGAGTCAAGCGAGCCAATGTGGAGGAGTTGGCGAACATAGAGGGAATCGGCCCGGAGTTGGCGCGGGTCATCGTCGCTCACCTGCGGGCCTGAGGAGTTTGGCCTGTCGCAGCTTGGGCTGTCGTACGTGGGGTTTGGTGGCCGTGCCCGTATTGGCGTGGAGCGGGGGCGCTGTCAGCCCCGGGGGTGGTAGAGGCGGTGCAGTCCCAAGATGTGTTCTGCGTTCAGGTGCGTGTAGATCTCCGTGGTTTGGATCGAGGCGTGGCCAAGCAGTTCCTGCACCGCGCGCAAATCGCCGCCGCCCTCGATCAAGTGGCTGGCGAAGGAGTGGCGCAGGCTGTGGGGGGAAAGCCCAGCGCGTACGGAACGCGGCAGGTCGGCGGCCAGGGCGGCGGCGCGCACCCGGCGCCAGGCGTTGCTGCGGTCCAGGGGACGCCCGCTGCGCGTCAGAAAAACGCTGTTGCTCTTGGCGGCTCCCGGGAGCGAGCAGCGGCCTCCTTCAAGCCAAGCGGTGAGGGCTGTGCGGGCGGCTCGTCCCAGGGGTACCAGGCGCGTTTTGCCGCCCTTGCCCAGCAGACGCAATACGCGTAGGCGGGGCTCCAAGGCATCGGTGCGCAGGGAGATGGCCTCGCTGACGCGGGCGCCGCAGGCGTAGAGAACTTCCAGCAGGGCCCGGTCCCGCTGGGCTATCCAACTGTCCCCGCGGGGGGCGCCCAGGAGGCTTTCGGTTTGGGTCACGCTGAGGATGCTAGGCAGGCAGCGGCGCAGGCGGGGCGTGTCGAGGCGCGCCGTGGGGTCGCGCTCCAACTGGCCATTGCGCAGCAGGTGCTGGGCGAGGAGGCGCAGGCTTACAAGGGAGCGGGCGAGGGAACTCTCCGCCAATCCCCGGGCCCGTTGGTGCGCCAAGTAGTCCACCACCAGGGCAGCAGTGAACTCAGACCAGCAATCCAAGCGGCCGCCGGCGTCTCGGCGCTGGGTCCAACGCAGGAACTGCTCCAGGTCCGCGCGGTAGGCCCGCAGCGTGTTGCGGGCCAGGCCGGCCTCCACGCGCAGGCTGTCGATGAAGGACTCGAGGGCAGCGGCGATGGCCGGCGGCGGGCCCGGTGACCGGGGTCCAGGTGACATGGGGGGGGATGGCGGCTAGGGAATGGCGGCTAGGGAATGGGCTGGGCTAGGGGAATCGGATGGTAACGGCGTTTTGCGGGCCGGGCACGGCCCAA
>NYXZ01000079.1 GCA_002686595.1 Planctomycetota bacterium
AGGCTGGGCGGGGGGGGTGGGGGGGGACGGGGGGGCGGGGGGGCGGTGAGCGGGAGACCAGATGGCGGCCGCCTGTGTGACGATCTCGGTCACGCTCTGGGCGCCCAGCACGGTCCAGGCGTGGTGGGCCAGGCGGTGCCGCGGAGAACGGAAGAGTTCGATGACCTGCTCGGGGCCGTGCCCGAGCCGGAGGAACTCCTCGGCGAAGCACTCCGCCATCTGGCGTGTGCCCTCACCCGTCTCGTCCGGAACGCCGACTGCGTTCAGGCCCAGGGGGTCGGTGGAATCAGGATCCTTCGCAGGCATATTTGTATTCTCTGGCGTTAGGTGAGGAAGCCGCCGTCGAGGTAGCGGCGCATGGACTCGTTCTCGTTGCCCGGAGAGCGACCGAGAGTCGCGATCCTCCAGGTGCCCTTGCCACCCAGTCCGCCGTCCTCCGCCTTTGTGATGCGGATGAGCGTCTCCTTGGGAACTGTGTTGATCCCGTGGTTGTCCGCCTCGCCGCCGAAGATGAACTTCACGTAGGCCTTGGACTTGTGGAACAGGGCGTCGGTCTGGTGCATCGGCATGTGCCAGTTGCGTGTCAGGCTCTGGTGGCTGCCGTAGCGGAAGTTGGCCTGGTAGCCAGTCTCCTCCGAGAGGGCGCGCCCGTCCGGACGTTCTTCGTGCGCCTTCACGCTGCGCTCGGTGGAGATGTAGGGCGCGTGCTTCATCATCACGATGTGGTAAGGGTAGGCCGGGTTGAAGACCGCCCGCACCATGCAGCGCGCCACCTTGTAGAACGGGTCGGACGGGTCCGCACCGTAGTAGGGCCGATCGGCCGGGTTGGCGTCGAGCCACACGTAGTCCCCGTCGTTGATGCCGAGGGTCCGAGCCGCGCCCGGGTTGATGTGCAGCTGGTGCTCGCCGGCGCCCGGGGCGCGCCGGTCCACCCGCCAGGGCGTGCCGAAGTTCGAGTCGAACATCTGGTGCCAGAGGACCGAGCTCCACTGTGAGTGCACGCGGTGGCGGGTCTTGGGCGTCATCAGCATGAACTGGAAGCCCTTCTCCCACAGGAAGTTGCGCGTCTGCGTGGCCTGTTTCCAGGACATCTTGACGTTGCGCACGGTGCGCTCGTCCCAGTGCTCCGCGTCGAGCGGGATGCCGTTGTCGTCGGGCCGTACGTTGGGGTTGGTGCTGACGATCACGTTCGGCAGGTAGGGCGTCGCCTCGGTGCCCTCGCGGTGCACGATGAAGTTCTCACCGCAGGCGATGGCCTCGGGCACGTCCGAATAGGAGTTGAGCCTGCCCGTGTCCGTCAGGAACGGCATGTCCTCGGTGACCTGCTCCCAGAAGGGGACGCGCGGGTAGGTGCGGAACATCATCAGCGCCCCGCCCGACGGCCCGTACTTGCCGGCCATCAAATCGTCCACCGTGTAGCCCGCGGTGGTCGTGCTGGTGTCGAGCAGGCGTTGCAGGTAGACCTTGCGCTGGCCTTCCAGCTCGAAGTGGAAGTAGTCGCGGAAACGCTTGTCACCAGTGACATCGCCCAGCGCCGAGGCGATCCCAGCCAGGATGGTGAGGTCGTCCTTGGAGTCGTAGACGGGCTGGATCCCGCCCTTCCAGACCTGCAGGAAGGGGTTCGAGCACGAGGCAGTGACCTCTAGGTCCTCGAATTCGACCCAGGTGTTGGCCGGCAGCGCGATGTCCGCGTACTCCACCGACGCGGTCATCTGGATGTCGACCGACACGATCATGTCGATCTTCGGGTTCGTGTTCTTAAGCATCGCATACGCGTGCTTGGCGTTGTTGAACAGGTTGACGTTCGAGAAGAACAGCGCCTTGGTGGGCGTGGGCATGTGCGTGTCGCCCGTGAAGACCTTGCGGCCGTACTTGGGCGTGTCCACCACCAGCGGCTTGTCGCCGTGGTTCCAGTAGGCGACCTCCTCACCACGCGCGTGCCCGTGGGCGACGATGTCGCGCCCGGGGGCAGCGGCGTCGAGGTTGGGCGCGAAGGGATCCTCCGCCACCCAGCCCTTGAAGCCCGCGCCCGTCCAGGCGGAACCCTGGAACACGCCAGCCTTGTAGTTTCCCGCCCAAGTGTGCGCGCCGGAGCCTGGCTTGCCGATGTTGCCGGTCAGCATCAGCGGCAGGTACACGACCCGGTTCATCTCGGTGGCGTGGAACCAGTGGTTGATGCCCTCGCCCTGGTGGATCGCCACCGGACCGATGGTGGCGATGTCATGCGTCAGGCGTTCGATGAGCTCCTTGGGCGCGTGCGTGATCTCGTGAACCGTGTCGAGGTCGTAGTCCTTGAGGTGCTCCCGGTATAGCGACCAGAGTGTGGCCACCTCGACCTGCTCGCCGTCGATCTGCACGGTCATGCGCCTGTCGAGCGCGGGGTCGATGCCGTTGCCGACCATGCGTTCGCCGACCTGGTCGCGGGTGAGTGCGCGCAGCTCGCCGCCGGTCTTGTCCCAGACGACATAGTCTCCCAGGATCTCGGCCTGCTCGGTCGTCATGCCCTGCACACCCAGGCTGGGTCCGTCGGACGCTAGCTCCGACTCGTAGCCGGGGAAGACGTCGGCGGCTCGCAGCCGCTCGAGGTTGTCCATGCGTACCAGCAGGGGCAAGTCCGTGAAGCGCTTGACGAAGTCTGCGTCGTACCAGCCGCGCTCGATCATCAGGCGCGTGATACCCAGGAAGAGCGCGGTGTCGGTCTGCGGCCGCACCGGAATGTGATAGTCGGCCTTGGTCGCCGGGCCCCCGTACTCGGGGGTGATGACCACGATCTTCGCGCCGCGTTCCATGCATTCAATGAACCAGTGCGCGTCGGTCAGCTTGTTCTCGACCAGGTTCTTGCCGTCCATGATGATCAGCTTGGACGAACGCAGGTCGTTGAAGTCGCAGTCGGAGGTCTGGACGCCGTGCACCCAGGGGTGGCCGGGCGCCTGGTCGCCATGCCAGGTGTAGTTCGACCAGTTGCGGCCGCCCTTGGACTCGGCGGGGTCGACGCCGCGTACCAGTGAATCCAGGATCGCCAGCGAGTTGGAGAGCCGGTACGCGCCGTACTTCCCGAGCACGCCGAGCAGGCCCATCCCGCCGCGGAACTTGCAGGTGCGCGTCCCCGCGCCACCCATGGCCTCGATCATCTCGGGCTCGTAGCCCTGTTCCCGCAGCCGCCCGGCGCCGAGCTCCCCGCTGTAATGGGTGGCGACCGCCTGGTAGGCGCGGGCCATGTACTGGAAGACCTCCTCCCACGGCACGCGCAGCAGACGGTCTTGGCCGCGCGCGTCGAACTTGTACTTGGTGCGCAGTTCCGGCGTCAGGTACGGATAACCATCGTCGGCCCACTGCCTCCAGCCGGCGCGCATGAGCGGGTACTTCAGCCGGTATGGGGCGTAGACGACGCGGTGGAACGTGTAGCCCTTGGCGCACTGGCGCGGGTTCCAGCTGCGGGTCGCCTGGTTGCCGTAGAGGTCCGAGTACTCGTGGTACTTGTAGTCGGAACCCATGCGTACGATCACACCGTTGCGCACGTAGGCCAGCACCCGGCAGGCGTGGGTGTCGTTGGGAGAACACACCCACTGGAAGGTCGAGTCGTAGCTGTACTGGTCGCGGTAGATCCGCTCCCAGTCGCGCGCCGGGTAGTGGGCCAGCGGGTTCGGGATGTCGTCGGCCTTGAAGGCCCACATCCATGTCCCCGGGTTGGCGGCCGCGGTGGAGAGAGTCGCGCCGGTGGCGCAGAGCGAGAGGAACTGACGTCTAGATACGTTCACGATGGCCTTCTTAGCGTGCGATCTCGAGCTGATGCCAAATGCTGATGGACTTCTGACCATCGCGATCCCCGGCCGCGCCGTCCCAGACGGCGAAGGCCACATTCACAGTCGTGCCCGGGGACAGGGCAACCTCACCCTGCGCGGTAGCCGCGAGGGATCGGGTGAAGACGACGTCCCAGTAGCCGTCGGCCCAGGTGGCCTTGGCGTTCCAGGTGGACTGCACCGGCCCGAGCGGCGCCAGGGTCCCAAGACCCTCGGCGGACAGCGCCTCGGCCGGAGTCGGCCTGGCGGCCGCCGCCTGTCGGTTACCCACGGCGCGGGCGGTCACGAACAGGTCGTGCAAGGGAGCGGGGAGCTCGCCGCGGTTGTCGAGCATGGTGTTGGGTAGGTGGTCCTCGATGTCGCGCACGTACTCACGGTCGCGTTCCCAGGCCGCCTTCCACAGGCCGATCTCCACCGGCTGGTCGGTGGCGCCCATGGCGAAGATGGGCGGGTCCGCCTCGGCCGATAACTGCAACGCCGCGGCATCGCTGAACAGCGGCTGGCCGAGCAGCTCCTCGTCTTGGGCGGGATCCTCCCAGGACAGACGCACGGCCACCTCGCTGCCGTCGTGCTGCGCTTGAAACAAGACCCCCTCCACACGCAGATCGCGCCACCACAGTGGCATCAGGGCTAGGTAGCTGCTGGGGGCATCGCTCCAGGCCGCGTCGCCCGGCTCGCGCGGCAGCGCGCCGCTGGCCTTCCCGACCGTCAAGCTCTGGCGCCGCTGTTGGACCTTCTGCATCGATCCGGGGGTGATCATGCTCTGGATGTAGGCGGCGATGAGCGCGGCCTCCGAGTCGTCCTCGAGGGAGGCAGCCGGCATGGGGCTACCGGGCATGCCCGCGAGCAGTCGGCGGACCAGGTCGGTGTGGCTGGTGCCGCCTTTGAAGATCCCGGCCGTGAAATCGCGCGGGTTGGTCGGTGAGCCGTTGTCGTTCCACTGCTCCTCGACGCCGCTGCCCGTGCCGTCGGCGCCGTGGCAGGGCGCGCACCACTTCATGTAGAGGCGCCGGCCCGCCTGCAGTGTGACCGGGTCGCTCGGCGCCGCCGTGCCAACGTCCACCAGCTCACCGGGGGTCAGCCTCGAATGGACGAGGTCGCGCGCTTGCTGCTCGCTCATCTCCTCGTCCTGTTCCACGGCCCACGCGAGCAGGTTGGTGACCTGGCCCTCGAAGGCGAGGTCCAGCACGTGATCGGCCAACAGGTCGATGTCCTCCGCGGACATCCAATCCCAGGGCGGCATGGCCGACCCCGGCATGCCGCGCTTCAAGGTGGCGACTACGTCGTCGTGGGTGGGCACACCGTTGACGGTCGAGACGAGCCGGAAGCGTCCGCTGCTGAAGTCGCGCGGAGAGGGAGAGAGCAGGTAGGCGGCTGGCCCGTCGCCCATCCCCTGCGAGCCGTGACAGGTGGCGCACTGCTGTTCGTAGAGCTCCTGTGCGCGCTGGGGTGCGCGCTGCGAGGTGGAATAGGCCGCCAGCGCCACCTCAGCGCCGGGTGGCCCGGCTTCCTCTTGTAGCACCGCGTCGGCTGTGGAGCACGAGAGCATGCTGGCTTGTGTGAAGAGGCTTGCTGCGGCGACGAGTATGAGGCCGGGGGAGAGCGCACTAGGCCGAGATATCATGATCCGCATGTCCAATGAAGGGCGAAGTGGCGGGCTGTGACGTGGGGGAGCACCATTCAAGTCACTCGCTTGATTGAGCGTTGCAGGCGCTGTGAGGATTGTCCCAGTGCGAGGCCCGGGTACATTTCGCACCAGGGATAGTCAGTGTGCCTGGGATGGCTAGGAGCATCGTCCGAAGTAATGTCTAGTTGAGGTAGGGGGGATCCTGTGACCGACTCGTGAGTGAGAAGGTGAGGGGCCGCCGGGCCCTGGCGCCAATCACTGCCAGGGCGGTAGAGGATAGGTTTTCATAGAGCCTGTGCGTCAAGCACTTTCTGCACCTTCTTCCCAAGTGTGTTTTTGTAGCGTGTGGCGTGTATTTTGCACGGGCGGGAGAAACGGGGAGCAATGGCGTTGTCTGCGTATGTCTTCTTACATTCATCATTATCAACCCTCTTCACCTCGCTCCCGCCCAGATTGGAATTGAGGTCCGGTGTGCTCGGCGAGGCGCGTAACGAATCTGGCAATGCCAGCTGCGCGGCGCGGACGAAGGCGCCAAGCCACCGGAGATTGGCGCAGCGGGGCACGCGCGTAGTGTTCATTTTCATGTTTGTGCTTTGGGCACAATGCCTAGGAGCCCGTTGGGAAACTTCCTACTAGGGTTTCGCCATCGATGCCGTCGACGGCGGCGGCGACGCCGACGGTGGCGTCAGGCTTGCCTCGCCGCCGCTGGCTTCGCCTCGCGACGGGACTTTCTCAACGGACTCCTAACGCCCGTCCTCTCGGTCCATCATGGCCTGGGCCACGAGTTGTCCGACTCGTTCTGCTCCCTGGGGGGCGAGGTGGTTGTAGTCGTACCAGGTGGAGAGATCGGGGGGGAGCTGGTCCTGCAAGCTGATGCACTGGACGCCGCGCTCGGCGGCGATGCGCGCTTGGGTTGCGTCGGCCAGTTCGAAGAGTGTGTTGACCAGGTCGTGGTCGTAGTAGGTGTCGACCTGTTCCAGGTATGGATTGCCGCGGCCGAAGTTCCAGAAGGCAGCGCGTTGTTCTGGTGTGTGGCCGCCGGGGGGGCCGGCGAACCAGGGTTGGCGCACGACGAGGACCCGTTTCGCGGCTTGTTGCGCCAACTCCAGCAGGGAGGTGAAGTCTGTGGCAAAAGACTCCACCATGGGGCTGGGGTCCGGAGTGCTTGTCAGCAGTTCGTCGGCGTCGGCGCGCATGGCCCGCAGGCTTGTGATGGTCTGGCCGGCGTTTTGCTTGACCAGCACCGGGCGGCGCAGGCGTTCGTTGGCGGCGGCCAGGGCTCGGCGCAGGGCCAGCTGGCGCGGCCTCCAGCCGAAGGGGCCGGTGGCGTGCAGGGCGAAGATGTCCTGGCGGGAAACCGTGGCCGACTGCACATCGGAAGGAGTGCCCTGTTGCAGCCAGCGGACGACATCGCTGGCTCCGACCATGAGCACGATCCAATCCAGGCGCGGGTAGCGGAAGTGAACCGCTTGTAACATGCGGAGCAGGGCCTCACAGGGCACCAGGCTGCGGGAGATGCTGCCCACATGGAAGTGATCCAGGTTGCGCTGCGCCAGGGCCTGCGGGCGATTGAGTTCGCGCTGGAGAACCGCGGGCCAGGTGCGCTCTTGGTCCAGCATGTAGCACTCGGCGGCGCTGCCGCCGACCACCAGAACGCGGCCGTTGTGTTCCCAAGAACGGGGGGGCTCGGGGCCTCGTTCACCGTCGCGGTTGAACTCGATGCGCGCCACGGGGTCGAGGTTCGGCAGGGTCGCGCGATCGATCTCCAGGCGGATGCGCCCGTGGGGTGGCCAGACATAGGTGGCGCCGGTCAGGCGATACCAGCAGCGTAGGAAGATCTCCGCCAACAGGAGGAGAAAGGCGAGGACGGCCAGGGACCACAGGAGCGGTTCAATCATTTGTGGCCTCCCGCGCGCCGGCGCAGGCGGGCCATGAGATCCACATGGGGGTCGTCGCGGTAGACGAAGAGCAGCCAGATGGCGGCGTAGAGGATCGTCATGGCCAGGCCGCTGGCGAGGGTCGCGTAGATATGCTCAACGCCCCAAAGGTGCTTGCAGGCGAGTACCAGGAATAGGGGCGGCACGAGGCCGATGAGGGAGCGGCCGACCACATGGCGCAGGTAGTTTGTGACGGGGATGTTCAGGGCGCGGCAGGCGAGCACGAGAACCGTGGCCGCGAAGAAAGCGTTGGGGATGGCCGTGCCCAACGCCACGCCCACCAGGCCCAGGGGGCGCACCAGGGCCAGGCTGAGGACCAGGTTCAGTGCGCCCATGGCGAGCAGGGCCAGGGCCGGGCGCGCCGGTTGGTCGATGCCCATCAGGATTGGCAGGGCTACGCCGCGCACGGGCAGGAAGAGCAGGAAGGAGCCCATCAAGACCTGGAGCACTTTTCCGGACAGGGGGTCGTAGGCGTCGCCAAACCAACCGCGCAGGAACTCCGGTCCCAGGACCAACAGGAACAGGGCCACCGGTAGGATCATGGACCAAGCAACCTTGGACCACTTGAGAAAGATCTCGCCCAGTTCTCCCTCGCGTTGCTTGACCCGCAGGGTGGTGGCCAGGGGCATGACAACCATTCCGATGCCGAGCACCAGGGTTGTGAGGGGATCGAAGATCTTGTTGCCGATGTCGAAGAAGGTCGCATCGGCTGGCGCCAGGAACCAGCCGATCACCAGGGCATCCGATTGGAAGGCCAGCTTGGCTCCCACATTCAGAACCATGGCGAAGATGCTGAACGAGAGGATCGGGCGCAGGAGCTTGCGGTCGAAGCCGGCCAGGGCGAAGCGCACCGCCGGGTGGCGGCGCCTCAGGACGCAGAGGGCTGCCAGGAACTCCACCGTCATCACCGTGAAGATGGCGCTGGCCAGGTAGACGAGGGAGGCCTGCACGGAAAGCCACCAGAGGATCAAAACCAGGCGCAGGACCAGGCCGCCGGCGATCACCAGGTTCTTGGTGACGAAATCCTGGTGAGCGTCGAAGATGCCGTAGGGCAGGCGGAAGGCGAAGCCGCAGCAGATCTGCGCCACGATGATGGCGAAGGCCAGGGGTGCCTCGGCCCGTGTGGCGGCGTCCAAGTGGGACCAGGATGCGCTCGCCAAGTAAGAATGCTCGAAGAGCCACAACAGGCCGCTGCCGACGATCAGGGCTCCCAATCCCATGGCCAGGTACATCCCGAGGCAGGTGGAGATGACACGATTCATGCGTCCCGTGTCGGCGTTGGCCACATGCTCGGCGATATGGCGCACGGAGGCCATGGGCACGCCCAGGATCAGCAGCCCCAGGTAGTTGGTCAGGGAGACCAGCACCACCCAGATACCGTTGGCCTCGGTCCCTAGGGTGTTCACCACAAACGGCGAGAGCACCATGAAGATCAGGATCTGGAGCGCGCTGAGGGTCCAGTTGGATCCGATGTTTTTCAGCATGGTGGGGAGGGCCAACTCCGCGCGAGATCAGGAAGGTGAGATGGGGGTGACATGCCCGTGAAAGGTGGCCCGACGATTGCGCTCATACGGTACCAACTGTGAGTGCGTCGGTTTAGGGGCCGCGCCGGTGTCCCGGAGGATGGGAATGCCTGGGCCCAACCAGGCCGCTCCCTGTCCTGTCTTTTTACCGTGGTGCGAGAAGTTCCGCCGCCGGGCCAGCGCTCATCAGGATCCAGCGCGTCAGGTGCTCGTAGCCGGCGGCATTCAAGTGCCAGCGATCCACGGAGTACTCGTGGGCCAGGGAACCGCCGGGGGTCATGATGGGGGGGCGCTCGGTGGAGACGAAGGTGATGGCCTGTTCCGTGGCCAGGGCGTCGAGGCGACGGTTGGTCAGGATCAGGCGGGCGACGAAGGGAGCGTCCATGTCTCGTTCGGGCAGAATGCCCAACAGGATGATTGGCAGGTCCGGAGCGGCGGCCTTGAGGGCGAGGAGCACGCTCTTCACGCGCCGGCTGACCTCCGCTGGCGACGCTCCCTCGCGGCGGAAGTCGATGCTGCCACCGTAGAGAATGGCCGCGGCGGGTTCAGCCGCCGGCAGGCTGGCGTGGAGGCGGGCCAGGAGCTCGCCGGCACTCTCCCCGGCGATGCCGCGGTTCAAGACCGGCCGGCCGGGGAAGGAGCTCTCCAGGGGGAAGTACTCCACCGTGGATGAGCCCAGGAAAACCAGGGCCCCGGCGGGGATTGTGGACCGTTCCGACTCGAACAGTGCCAGGCGCGCGGCGCTGTGGTGCGCCTGTTCCTGGGCCCGGCGCACGGCGTGGGGCACCACCCAGCCGCGCAGGTGCCAGCCGCCGGGCAACACATCAACCCAGACCAAGAGGGTCAGCAGGGCCAAGAGGCCAACGGCCAGGGCCGTCTTCCGAGAACGGATCTTCAAGGTGGGTCTCAGGGGCACGGTGATGTTGGCCGATGAGCCTGTCAAGGCGTTCCAGGCCGCGACATTGCGCCGCCTATCGCTGGTCCTGTCCCGGGCGCCGGAAACTTCCGACTAGCCGAGGCTTTGATGCACAGCGGAGTTTTCGCCAGACTCAACCGCCATGTCTCCCGCAGCGCAGGATTCCACCAACGCCCAGGCCCAGATCGAGCTCCACCGTGAGTTGGCCCCGCGCTACGCCTATCGCTATGGATTCCCCTTCAGCCGTCTGTTCCAGGAGGATTGGCATGCTGAGATGATCGGGCAGGCCCCGGGCGAGTCCCGGGCAATCCTGGACCTGGGCTGCGGAACCGGCTTTTTCCTGGCGGAGTTGGCGCGCGTCCACCCCGGGGCCGTGGGCCTGGACATCAGCCACGAGATGCTCAAGGTCTCGGATCAATACATTCCCGGGGCCAAGCTGGTGACGGGCGATGCGGAACGCCTGCCCTTCAAGCCAGGTGCCTTCGATGCGGTCTTCTGCAAGGGCAGCCTGCACCACACCCGTGACCATGTGGGCTTTCTGGAAAACTGCCGCGAGGTGCTGTCACCGGAAGGGCTGCTGGTCATGAGCGAGCCCTGTAATGACAACCCCCTGATCCGCTTCGCCCGGGCGCTTTTGTACCGCAAGAGCCCGCATTTCGACGAGGGCGACCAGGGCTTCACCCGCCGCGGCATCATCGCCCTGACCGAGGCGGCGGGGTTCGAGGTCACGCGCGTCAAGCGCTATGGCTGCCTCGCCTATGTCTTCGCCGGTTTCCCGGATCACCTGGGAATCCTGCGCTTTGTTCCCGGCAACACCCTGCTGACGCGCCTCTTCATCCGCCTCGACCGTCTGATCTGCGCCATTCCGGGCCTGGCCATCCTGGGCTTCCATGTGGTCATCGTCGCCCGGCCCCGGAGCCAGCGAACGGGCTAGGAGTCCGTTGAAAGACTCCCTTCTGCGGCTTCGCCAGCGGCGCCCCCGACGCCAACGACGGCGTCAGGCTCGCCGAGCCGTGCGGCCCTACAGGGCCGCTCCCGCCGTCTCGCCATCCCTGCCTCACCACCGCTGGCCTTGCCTCGCCGCCGATGGCTTCGCCTCGCGACGGGACTTTCTCAGCGGACTCCTAGGAGCCCGGCGGCTTGCGCAGGCGGGTGGGAATCTCAGGCGTTAGTAGCGGTTGCGTGGGCGCACCGGAGCAGCCTCCCGGCGGCTGGGGCGGCTCTGGTTCAGGAGCCTCCCGCGACTCGGCCTCGGCGGCCCGTCGCCCGCCCTCGACACCCACCACCGTGACTCCGTTGTCCGCCAGCAGGCGCGCCGTGACCCCCATGCCCGCCACGGCCTGGCCGCCGACATGGGTCTGCTTCACGCCGCAGGACGGCGAGCGCTCTTTTAAATAGGCGCGGCGGGTTCCCAGCTCCTGGCAGGCCAAAAGGGCCTCGCGCGCGCCGGCCAGGAAGGCGGCGCTCACATCATCCCCAGAACCCGTCACGACCCGGGCCTGGCCCGAGAGCACCTGGGCGGCATCCCCAGGCCCTTTTTCGTCACCGCCGGGGGCGATCCAGGCCGCGGGCCGGGGCGTGGGCAGCTCGCCGGCTTCCTCTGGGCAAAAAGGCACGGGCACGCGCCCGGCGGCCTCCAGCTCGTCCAGGAGTACTTCATCCAGACAATCCGTGCCGTCGTAGCGGCAGGCGCGTCCATAAAGGCAGGCGCTGACAAGGACCGGTTCCATGGCCCCATTATGGCGATGTTCCGGCGCATTGACAGGCTTCCGGAGGCGGCACTATGCTGATCGCCCCATTTGTGCCCCGGAAACTGGCTGAGCGGTCCGCGCAAGGCTCTCCCCGGACCCCTCTCTCTCACCAGCTGACTGATGCGCCGGGGGCCTCGGCGGATGCCGCAGATCCCCTGGCCCCGCGAAACACAACCCGCCAGCTGGGTAGCACCGCGCCCCACGCCTGTCCCTCGACCACACACTGCCATGCGCCTATCCCAGACTGCCCCCTCGCCCCTTATCAGCGCCCTCTTGGCCACGACCCTGATCGGTGGGGCTGCGGCTGACACGATCATCAAGGTGGATGGTTCCCAGGAGAGCAACTGCACGGTGGTCTCCGAGAGCCTGACGGAAGTCGTTTATAAGGAAGAGGGCAAGTCCGCCAAGAAGAAGGTCGCGGCGGAGAATGTCCTGCGTGTCGAGTTCTCCCGCTTCCCGGACCAGGTTGACCGGGCGGAGATGGCCGTGGCCGACGACCAGATCCCGGATGCCGTGGCGGATCTCGAGGAGTTTGTCGCGGGTGTGGTGGAATCCGGCAAACCCAACCGCAAGCACCCCTGGTCAGGTCCCTACGCCATGGCGCGCCTGATCGAGCTCAACACCACCATGGGGCGTTGGGATGAGGTGGTGAAGGCTGCGGATACGCTGATCTCCAAGGCCGCTGACAGTCGCTATGTGCCCGGCGCCTATCTGGCCAAGGCCGAAGCCCTGGGCCAACAGGACAAGAGCAAGGACGCTGGCAAGGTCTTGGATGATTTCATGGAGTTGATCCGATCCAAGGGCCTTTCCGACGGCCTCGGCCTCGAATGCCAACTGGCCCAGATCGTGCTCGACCCCGCCCTCAAGGGGCGTAGCAAACGCGATCGGCTGGCGGCCCTTTCCGGCGAGGCGGGCTCCAGCTTCCCGGTGGTGCGCAACCGCGCCGATGTGGCGGAGGCTGAATCACACCTGGAATCCAAGGCCTATGGCGCCGCCGAGGAACTCTTTGGGCGCGTGATCTCCGATCCCAAAGCCGACGAACGCACCCTGGCGGGAGCCTACGCCGGTCTGGGCGATTGCCTCTTCCAGCGTTCAGGCAAGGAAGGCGCGGGCACCAAGGATGCGGTCCTGCGCCGGGCGCTCTTGGCCTATCTGCGCGTGGTCGTCGTCTACCGCGACCAGACCCGCTATGTGCCCCGGGCCATGTTCTACGCCGGGCGCGTCTTCGACCAGTTCGAGGACGACGCCTCAAAGGATCACGCCCAGAAGATGTATCGCGCCGTGCGACGCACCTATCCCGGCTCCAAGTGGGCCGAGGAAGCCAAGGGTTTTAGGCGCTAGTCCAAGTACCCAACTGTGAAACAGGAACGGCCGCTGCCCCTGGGCGCGGCCGTTTTTCGTTGAAGGTCAGCCCCTTGGCGGGCGTTGCCGGTATTCGTATGGCCGGGTGTGGGGGCCTCGGGGGCAGCTGGCCAGCGCTTCCCCGATTACCTAATCGGCCAGGACAGCCCCTTTTTGAAGCGCGCTTGGGGGAAGGACGGTCTGGGTTCATGGGTGTGGTCTTGTTGAGACGCGAAACGGCCCCTGGCGGGCCACAACCTTTCCCCCGGAGACAAACATGGACTACCGCACGACCAGCAATGACTGGGATGGACTGGCGGACTTGCGCGAGGACTTGGGCAAGAGCCTGTCCTTCATCTGCCGCGACGAGAACACAGTTGAGGATGCCGTTCAGGAATCCCTGCTCAAGGCCGCCTGTTATCGGGGTGGGTTGCGCAACGGGCGCAAGCTCAGGCCTTGGCTGATGACCATTGCGCGCAACTGCTGCCGCGATCATCTGCGCAATCGGTCCTGGGAAGATACCAATGACAAATACGACGAGATCTTGCTCCTGAGGGAGGGTGCCGAGCCCATCCCCGGGGAAAAAGAAGAACAGGTGCGACTCTCGGACCTCGGCGTGGTCCTAGGCAGGCAGGAGGCCGTGGGCCACCTGCTCGGCGCCCTGGATGAGATAGCGAAGGAGGATCGCGAGATCCTGCGGACCTTTTACTGGGGTGCCGAGTCACGGGGGGAGCAGGGGGCCGCGGGCTCGCCGGCACCGTCCTTGAGCAAATCGCGGCTTTTCCGGGCCCGGGCTCGTTTGCGCAAGCGCATGGAGTGCCGTCTGGCCCTGGAAGGCCTCAACAACACCAGAGATACCAAGACAAACGACTCAACATGCAGCACACGCTGAAACGCCTCATCTTTTCCATTTCAATCATCACTTCCAGCCTGGTTATGGGAGTGCCCCCGGCCACGGCCAACGCCGATGCCGCCCTAGTGGGCGCGGGCAGCGTGCCCCAGTTGGAGACCGCCGCGGCCCAACTTGGACACGCCTCCGCGGTCAAGCAATCCATGCGTGGTACGGAGGAACCGGAGCGTTCAAAGATCCGCGCCCGGGCCGTGACTGCCTATCAGGCGGTCTTGGATTACTTTCCCGCGGACGGCGCCAGTTGTGCCGAGGCCGCCTTCCGCGCCGGTGAACTGCAACGGGCCGGAGGCGATCTCGACGGAGCCCTGGCGGCCTTCATCAGGTCCCGCCAGCAAGGTGCGGAAACCGTCTTCAAGGCCCGTTCCGGCCTGGAAATCGGCCATATCCACCGGCGCGCAGACTCGACCGAGAAGGCCTTGGCGGCCTATGACGATGTGATCTCCGACACAACAGCCGCGCCTGGCTATCGTGATGAAGCGCGTTTGTGGGCCGGGCGCGTTTGGCACGCCAAGAGCGAAAACAGTGGGCGTCTAGAGGCCCTGCGTCTTTGGGAGCAGGTTGCACAGCATGGTGATGATCCCATGGACAAGATCCGCGCCTTCGACTACCTCGCCTTGGATCTGATCGATGCCACGGACCTCGAAGGAGCCGCGGGCATGTTGGAGCGTTGTCGTGAAACGTTGACCAGTGTGGCGGAAGAGGAGACCCGTCTCGGTGAACGCGTGCGCAAATCACTGACGCGTATGCGCGCCGTGAACGCCCTGCAGCGAGCCGTGGAGAAGCGCGCGCAGTCGACTGAGGAAGACAATCAGGACGCGCAGCAGGTCGTCGAGTAAGGGAAATCGAGTCGCTGCGTTGAACACCCGCAAAAAAAATAGCGGAAAAGTTCTATGAACAGCCGTCGCGGAGGTGTTCCATTCCCACTCGGAGTTGTGACGCGAGCTTCAAGACGGTGCCCTGTGCATCATCGCGAGCGAGCGAAGCGCTTCGATGTTCAACCACGACAAGTCGGGCGGCTCTCACCGAAGTAAACCTCGGCGAGGGTCGTCCGATTTTTTATTGGGGAGATGAGGCTGGCGCTGGCCGCCCTCTAGCGGCCGATGCAGTCGTAGGTGAAGCCGAGCTTCTCCAGCGTTCCACGCGGGTAGATATTGCGCCCGTCGAAGATCACCGGCTGCTTCAGGGCGCTGTGGATGGCCTCGAAGTCCGGTCGCCTGAACTCGTTCCACTCGGTCAGGACGATCAGGGCATCGGCTCCCTCCAGGGCCTCCATGGGGCGTTCCGAGTAGTCGATGCGGTCCCCCAGGTAATGGCGGCGGGACTCGTTCATGGCTTCGGGGTCGTGGGCGGTGATTGCGGCGCCGGCGGCCAACAGGGCCTCGATAACCACCAGGGCCGGGGCTTCCCGCATGTCATCGGTGTTGGGCTTGAAGGCCAGGCCCCAGACGGCAAAGCGCCGGCTGCTTAGATCTTCGCCGAAGTGCTTCATCACACGCTCGGCGATAATGAGCTTCTGGCTCTCGTTGACGGCCTCCACGGCTTTCAGGATGCGGAAGTCGTAACCGTTCTCGGCGGCGGTTCTGAACACGGCCTGCACATCCTTCGGGAAGCAGGAGCCCCCGTAGCCGATACCGGAGAAGAGGAATTTGGCGCCGATGCGATCATCGGAACCGATGCCGCTGCGCACGGCATCCACATCGGCACCCAACAGAGTGCAGAGGTTGGCGATCTCATTCATGAATGAGATGCGCGTGGCCAACATGGAGTTGGCGGCGTACTTGGTCAGCTCCGCCGAACGCACATCCATGTGCAGAATCGGATTGCCGGTGCGCACGAAGGGCTCGTAGAGCTCGTCCATGACCTCCGAAGCCCGCGGGCGATCGCTGCCGATCACCACCCGATCCGGGCGCAGGAAGTCATCGACGGCGGCCCCCTCCTTGAGGAACTCGGGGTTGCTGACCACGTCGAACTCCTCTTCCGTCAGTTCGCGGATAGCCGCGCGCACCTGGTCCGCCGTGCCCACCGGAACCGTCGACTTGTCGACGATGACCGTATAGCCATTCAAAAGCACTGCCGCGGAACGAGCGGCGGCCAGGACGTATTGGAGATCCGCGCTGCCGTCCTCGCCGGGGGGCGTGCCGACGGCGATGAAAACCACCTGGGCCTGGGGAATGGCATCCTCGTAGTCCGTGGTGAACTTCAGCCGACCATCGTGCACATTGCGCTTCAGGATTTCCTCTAGGCCCGGTTCATAGATCGGAACCTCGCCGCGCTTCAGGCCGGCGATCTTGTCCTGGTCAATATCGAGGCAGACGACGGAATTGCCGCTCTCGGCGAAGCAGGTGCCTGCGACGAGGCCGACATATCCGGTTCCAATGACAGCGATGCGCATGGGGAGTTTGGTGTAGTCTGGGGGAGGGTGGTTGGAGCGAAGAGCGGCGCAGGATAACCTCTGACCTGCTCCGGACGGGAGGCATTGCCGCCCTCCGCTTATCGGGCGATTAACTCAGTGGCTAGAGTGCCTCCCTTACAAGGAGGAAGTCGGGGGTTCAAATCCCTCATCGCCCACCACCGGAGATCCCAGACCCGGGGATAGTACGCCCCATTTGTTTTATTTTGACCCGCCTATTCGGCCAGCCCCTGGCCGGGCAACACGGGGCCGGGCAGAGCGGGATCGGGTAGCACGGCCAGGCTGACCGGCTGACAGACATTGGAGAAGCGATGGGCACCGCGGGCGCCGGGGTTGGTCAGACGGGCCCGGATCAGGCGCACTTTCGGAGGAGTTGCCCCGGTATCCGCCGGATCTCCAGCGGGCCACTCCGCGGGCCAGGCCTCCTCCGCCAGCAACATGGAGTGGGAACCGGTGGGGGACAGCAGGAGCCCCATGCGGGCGTGGACATCCTGGTCCCGGGTCCAGTCGCCCGTGGGGCGCAGACTCCAGCGCTCTCCGGTCTCATCAAAGGCCTCCACGGTCAGATCCGCCAGTTGCTGGTGGCCCGGGTGGCGGACCTCGACCCGCAGACGCCCCCCGTCAATGGCCAGGGTGAGCGTGGGGGCCAGCCCCAGGGCTCGGCGCCGCAGGAAGAACAGGGCCGTGCCGCGGTGCTGGTCAGGTCGTCGGCGGCGCTCCGCCAGGGGGACCCCCACCAGTTCAAAGGGCCCTAGGGCCAACACGATCTCCTCCAAGCGCCCGGGGCGGCTCCGTTCGCTGTCGATGCGCCGCATCCAGTCCGAGGCGATGTCCTCTTCAGCGGGCGTGAGTGAAACGAGGGCCGTGGTGAAGATGACGAAGTCCGGTGCCTGGGCGAGGGCCTGGACCACATCTACCCGGTGCGGGCCGATCCAGGGCAGCAGTCCCGCCTGTCCCGGCGCCAGGGTGGCGCGTCCCAAAAGGTCCAGCGTGGGCATGCGGGAGAGGTAGGCCACGGCCCCGGGCCAGGGCGTCAGGATCGATTCCTCTGGGTCCGCGTGCTCGCGCATGAAGTTCCCCAGGCGCCGCAGGCGGGCGGTGAGTTGCAACTCGTCCGCCAAGGCCAGGCGACCGAGGACTTGGCGCCGGCCCGGGGCGGCCGGGGACTTGGTCGTCTGCCAGCTTCGTTGGAGGTCATCCAGGGGCAGGGGGCCCAGATCCGCTGGGAAGCGGCTGGCGAAGATGGAGCAAGCGATGGCCAGGAGGACAGCGCCCCAGGCGATCTTCTCCGTGCCCCAGCGCCGGCTGTCCAAGATCGTGAAGAGGGCTTCCTGAAAAGCCAGGAAGAGCAGGGGTATGGCGGGCAGGGCGGATTGGAGGAAGGGCTGGTCGCCGCCGCCCTGGAGGACAATGGCCGCCAGCCAGGCCAGGGCCAGGGCCAGGCTTTGGCTGCCGAGACGTGAGAGGTGGCCCAAAGGCCAAAGGGCCAGGGGGATCAGGCCTAGGAAGGGGGAAACCGTGCCGCGGGCCATGTCGGAGAGCCATCGGAGGCCCTGGGCCAGGCGATCCGGTGTGGCCTGGCCGAGGGCCAGGGAGCCCCCCATGGCAGGCATGATAGTTCCCACAATGGCGGCCAGGGCCGGCGGCAGGGTGGCGAGGCCCAAGCGCCCGCGCAAAATGATTTCGGCGGCGATGACCAAGAGGACTGGTACCAAGGCCAGGGGGGAGGGCGAGGGATGGTCCCCGTCCGGATCCCTCCGGCCTTTCCAGAGCAGGACCCAGCAGACCGGAAGCACCAACACCGTTTCCGGCCGGGCGAACCAAAGGGCCACCAGCGCCAAGGCCAGGGAGCGCGTCCACCCGCGCCTCAGGCAGTAGAGGACACCCATCAGGAGGGCCGCCACCAGGGTCAGTTCCGTGCCCGCCGCCGCCGCCGAGGCCATGGCGCCCAGGGTCACCAGGAGTGTGGGGGCTGTCAGGCCAGCCAGTCGTGAACCGCTGAAGCGCATCACCAGGGCCAGGGTCACCACGGCGAAGACCAAGCTGGCCAGCTGGGCGAAGGTGGTCACGGGCACGGGCAGGGCTTCGCCCATGGCGGCTATCAGAACCCACAGGGGCGAGGGCGTGCTGTCCCAGCCAAAAAGGCCCGGGCTCCAGGAGAAGTTACCCTCCAGGGCCAGGCTGCGCCCCAACCGGAAGGCTGCGTGCCCTGACTCAAAGGGCGCCGCCAGGGCTCCATCCCCAGCCGTGTGCAGGGCCAGGGCGTGGGCCAGCAATGTGGCGATGGCCACCAGAGTCGCGACGGCGCGGTTCATGACCCGAGCCTAGGGGCCGACGCAACGGATAGGAACCCCAGCCAGATCCTCTCTCGGAGCCCGTTGGAAAACTCCCTACTAGGGCTTCGCCATCGATGCGGCCGAGGGCTGCGACGCTATCGACGCCGGGGGCGGCGTCAGGCTCGTCGAGCCGCGCTCGGTGGCCCTACAGGGCCGCCTCCGCCATCTCGCCTTCGTCTTCCTTGCCTCGCCGCCAATGGCTTCGCCTCACGACGGGATTCTGTCAAAGGACCCCTAGCTGCCTGTCTCTTCACGCGGTGCTTCAGGCACGCGGTGCTGCTTGCTAGCGCTCGATGGTCAGCCGTTCCGTTTCGTCGAGGGCGGCTGCTTCCAGCTCCTCGACGCCGAGGTCCGCCTCGGCGCGCAGACAGAGTTCGAGGCGCCCGCGAATCACGGGACGCGGTGGCATGAAGACCGTGCAGCAGTCCGGTTCCGGGAGTATCGAGGTGTCAAAGGTGCCGATGCGTCGGGCCAGGGCGATGGCCTCCGTCTTGTCGAAGGTCAAGAGGGGACGCAGCACGGGCAGGCCAGCGGCTTCTTCGATACAGGTCATGTTCTCCAGGGTCTGGCTGGCGACCTGGCCCAGGGATTCGCCGGTGATCAAGGCGCCGGCCCTTTCCCGACGGGCGATGGAAGTGGCGATGCGCTGCATGAAGCGGCGGTAGAGCACCGTGCGATAGGCGGCGGGAGCCCGCTCGCGGATGGTCTCCTGGATGCGCGTGAAGGGCACCACATGCAGGCGGCTGGTCGGTTGGTATCGGCCCAGGATGCGTACCAGGTCGGCTATTTTCTTGCGCGAGGCATCCCCGATGTAGGGCGGCGAATGGAAGGAGACGTAGGACACTTCCAGGCCGCGCTTCATGGCGAGCCAAGAGGCCACCGGCGAGTCGATGCCGCCGGAGAGCAGGCTGACGGCGTGGCCCAAGGTGCCCACGGGCAAACCACCGGGGCCGGGAATGCGCTCGACGAAGACGTAGCTGGCCTCGGAACGGATGTCGATGCCTACTTCCAGTTCCGCGCCGCGCAACTGCACCTTGACACGCTCGGGACCTGGCAGAATGTGCTCGGCTACATGGATGTCCATCTCCACGGAGTTCATGGGGAAGGACTTGTCGGAACGCGAGGTGCTGATGCGGACCGTGACCGGGGCGGGCACAGCCCCATCCGCAAAAACTGAACAGCGGGTTTCCAGGGCATCGTCCAGGACCCGTCGTGCCAACTCCACGATGTCCTCTGGCCGACTCGCGCAACTCCAGGCCGGAGAGGTGGAGACCAGGCCGAAGACATCCTTCACGCGCTCAGCCACTTCCTCCACGCGGCCCGCTGGGATGATTGCCACGCGCCCGCCGAGGGTCGTCACGCGCGTGGGAGAGATCTCGTCGGCGGCTTGCCGCAGGTTGTGACGCAAGGCCTTTTCAAAGAACCCGCGATTGCCTTTCTTGAGGGCTATTTCGCCAAAGCGGGCGAGAATCAGATCCGGCGGAGGCAGGGACATCAGGCGCCTTTGCCTTCACTGCCAGCGTTGGTTCCGCTCTTCGTTGTAGTGGATGGGGTGGCGGCCGGGGAAGCGGCCCGGGCCAGTTGAGTGCGCACCTCTCTCAAGGCTCCGAGCAGCCGTTCGATGTCCTGCGCCGTTGTCAGGTGGCTGAAGGAGATGCGCAACAGGCGGCGGGCTTCCTCGGTGCTGAGGCCCAGGGCGGCCAGGGCGGGGGAGATGTGTTCCGAGGATGCTTGGCAGGCGCTGCCGGCGGAGACGATCACGCCGCGCTCTTCGAGATGGTGCATGAGCACTTCCGCGGGCGGGCCTGCGAAGACTGCCGCCAAGATTGAGGGCAGGGGCGCGTGGGTCTGGGAGCCGGGCGTCAGGATGCTCACGCCCGGCAGTTGCGCCAGGCCCGCAAGCAGTGTCCCGCGCAGTTCCTGCCAGACATCTGTAGTGATTGCGCGCCGCGCCTCGGCCCGCGTCGCCGCCTCGCCGAAGCCCACGATGCCGGCCACATTCTCGGTGCCCGAGCGCAGGCCGCGCTCCTGGCCGCCGCCGTACAATAGTGGCTGCAGTTCGCCTTTCCCGGCGCTGCCCGCGGGAGGCACGGCGCAGGCCAGGGCTCCCACGCCCTGGGGGCCGTGGAGCTTGTGGGCACTGATGGCCAGGGAGTCGGCTCCCAGGGCGGCCAGGGAGAGTTCGAGTTTTCCGAGGCCCTGGACCGCATCCACATGCAGCCAGGCCCGCGGCGAGCGGGCGCGC
>NYXZ01000080.1 GCA_002686595.1 Planctomycetota bacterium
GGGTCCCGCTGACCTTCTCCAAGATGTCTAGGCGTGAAAGGTGCGCCTCCAGGGCCCGCAGGCGCGCCAGGGCCTGCCAAACCAGTGCCCCCAGGGCGCAGACCGCCAGCAACAGGGCCACGGAAACCCAAAGCTGGCTGGTCTCCCACCAGGGGGCGGCGGCGGCGTCTTGCAGGGCGAGGACCATAACGCACATACGATACCCCCTGGACCGGGACCTCGCACCTATCCAGGGACGCTCTTCCGGTCCCCACGGTGTACCGGCGGCCTGCGAGGCAGTTGAGAGCTGGCCTCGCTCGGGTGATTGGTGAACCGCCCCTCCCCTGCCCGTATCATTCGCCCATGCGTCCCAACCTCGTTCGCGCCCTGGGCGCCGCCCTGCTGGCGGCCCTGGCCTGCACCCTGGCCCTGATTCCCGCGGCGGAGACTCCCAAGTTGGCGGTCCTGCGCGCCCCCGACCTCCTGGATCAACCCCTGACGGATGCGGCGGGGAATGTCCTGGGCGAGACGGTCATCGAGCAGTTGGTCAGCCCTGGGAGGTTCAACGCGGGGGGGGGCAATGCGGAGGAGGGCAATGCGGAGGGGATCAACTCCGGGGGGGGCAACGGTAGAGAGATCATCCTGGGAGAGATCAGCTACGGCGAAGGGAACCAGCCCGACCTGGACCGGGACCTGCGCGCCTCCTTGGTGCGCGGCCTGCGCGCCCGGGCCGCTCAACTGGACCCGCCCCTCGCGCGCATCACGGGCCTCGACGCCCCGGCCGCCGGCGGCTGGAATCTGCGCGTCGAATACCAGCCCCCAGCGGATCGGGGCGCCCCCCTACCCGGCCAGCTCTTGCTGCGCGTCATCGACGCTCCGGGCCAGGGCGCACTGGCCGGCGCCGGAGCCGCCCTGCCCTTCGCGCCCCCCTCGCGCCTTTCCCTGCTCCCGCCCCTGGTGGCCATTGCCTTGGCGGTGCTCCTGCGCCGCCCGATCCTCTCCCTGGGTCTGGGCGTCCTGGCCGGCGGCTTCTTGCTGCGTCGCCTGGCGGGTTCTGCAGCTGGTGCGGCCCTCCTGGAAGCCCCCGGGGAAGTGCTCAGCACCTTCCTGCTGAACGAGCTCCAGGACAGTGAGCGCACGATGATCATCATCTTCGTGATCGCCATGCTCTCCATGGTGGGCATCATGACGAAAAGCGCCGGCCTGCGCGGCTTGATGGACGCCATCGCGCGCCGCGCCACCAGCGCCCGCCACAGCCAGATCGCCACCTGGCTCATGGGCCTGGCCGTTTTCTTTGACGACTACGCGAACACGATTCTGGTGGGCGCCACCATGCGACCCCTGACGGATCGTTTCCGCGTCTGCCGCGAGAAGCTGGCGTATATCGTGGACAGCACGGCGGCGCCGGTGGCGGGCCTCTCCATCTTCAGCACCTGGATTGCCTTCGAGGTCTCCACCTTCAGCGCCCAACTGCCGGCGGCGGGTCTGGCGCCCACCGATGGCTACGCGGTCTTCATCGACACCCTGCCCTATCGTTTCTACTGCATCCTGACGTTGGCCCTGGTGGGGCTGGTGGTGGTAACAGGCCGCGACTTCGGGCCGATGCTCAAGGCCGAGCGCCGGGCCCGGCGCAGCGGCGAGCTGGTACGCAAGGGCGGCCGGCCCCTGGTGGGCGCCACGGCCACCGCCATCCAACCGGCGGCGGGCATCAGCCCCGCCGCCCATCGCGCCCTTCTGCCGCTCTTCACATTCCTGGGCTTGACGCTCTTCGAAATCCTGCGCGTGGGCGGCGCCTTTCAAATGGGCAGCGACTTCTTCTCCATCGAGGGCGTGACCCAGGTGCTCTACGACGGCAGCGGCTCGCGTCCCTTGATGATCGGCTCCAGCGCCGGCCTGGCCGTGGCCGCCACGCTGGCCCTCTTTGCCGGCCTGCGCGGCGAGATCCTCTCGGCGGCCTGGGCCACGCTGCGCTCCACCGCCATCGCCATCGCCATCCTCTATCTGGCCTGGATGATTGGCGGCGTGTGCAAGGCATTGGGCACGGCGGACTTCCTGACGGTCCTGCTCTCGGACAATCTCGAGCCCCTGTTGCTGCCGACGATCCTGTTCATGCTGGCGGCCGTGGTGGCCTTTTCCACGGGATCATCCTGGGGCACCATGAGCATCCTCTTGCCGCTGGTGGTGGGCCTGGCCCATGGCTTGGGCTCCAGCACGGATTTTGGCGGCTACGCCTTGATGGTGCTCTCCATCGGAGCCGTGCTCGAGGGCTCGATCTTCGGCGATCACTGCTCACCGCTCTCGGACACCACCGTGCTCTCCTCCATCGCCTCCGCCGCAGACCACGTGGACCATGTGCGCACCCAGATCCCCTATGCCATCTTCACCATGGCGACCGCCATGGTCTGCGGCTACCTGCCCTGCGCCTTCCTGGGACTCAGCCCTTGGCTGGCCCTGCCTCTGGGGGGTGCGGTACTCGCCCTAGGCCTGCGAATCTTCGGTCAGCGCGCCGACGATCCTCCGCTCGCTTCATCAGTAGAGGGCGCGTGAGGAGCAACAGACCGTGAAGGACAAATCATCGCCGCCGGACGGAGCCAGCGACGACTCCGCCTCCCCGGCTCCCAAACCAACCGGGCGCCGCATTTTGTTGGGTGTGCTGGCCGGGGCCGTGCTCTACGGAGCCATGGCCCTTTGGGCGGACCTCTCCGCCTTGCTCACGGCCGTGGCGGAGATGCCTTGGACCGTGCTGCCCCTGGCCTGCGCCCTGTCCTTTGCCAACTACGCCCTGCGCTTCCCCCGCTGGCAGCGCTACTTGCACCTGTTGGATGTGCGCCTGGCCCGGCCCACTTCCTTTTTGGTCTACCTCGCCGGCCTGTCCTTGACGGTCACGCCTGGCAAACTCGGTGAGGCCTACAAGTCATTCCTACTGAAGGACCTGACCGGCACCCCGATTCACAGAAGCGCCCCGATCGTGATCGCCGAGCGCGTCACGGACCTCTTCGGGTTCCTGTTGCTCCTGGCCCTGGGAGGCCTGGTTTCCCACCCAGAGCAGCGTCCACTCTTCGCCGCTGTCACCGTCCTCTGCCTGGGCCTGGTGGCCTGCGTCTCGAGCCCGCGCCTCAGCGGCCCACTGCTGCGCCTCTGCCGCCGCTTGCCACTCCTCTCATCCCTCTCCGACAAACTCGAAGGCGCCCTGGAGAGCACGCGCATCTTGCTCGCCCCCCGGGAAATCCCGCGGGCCACGCTGCTGGCCACCCTCGGTTGGGGCCTGGAGTGCTACGCCTTTTTCCTGGTGGCCGAGGCCCTGGTGCCCGGGGCCATCACCTTCCAGTTCGCCACCTTCGCCTTCGCCCTCTCCGCCATCCTGGGAGCCGTGGTGATCATCTTCCCCGGCGGTCTGGGCATCACCGAGGCCTCCCTCGGAAGCCTGCTCGGCAGCCGCTTCACACTCGCCGGTCTGGCGGCCGAGGCGGCCCGCACCCAGGCCTTCGCCGCCACCATCCTGATCCGGTTGTGTACGCTTTGGTTCGCCGTCTTTCTCGGCCTGCTCGCGACCTTCCTCCTGCGCCGCAGCATGCGCCGCTCGCCCTGATCCAGCCGTGCAACACATCCTCACATTATCCCTGGCCGTGGCAGTGACGCTCAGCGCCACGGCTTCTCCAACGCCGGCTCCGCCTGCTGCGCGCCCCGCGCCCCTTGCACGGCAGGCTGGCGAGGAACCCCAGAGCGCCGCCGAACTCCTGGCCCTGATCCGTGACAAGGAAGACGCCACGCCCTCTGCGCGCTTCACGGAGCTGGCGCAGATCGGCACGCGCGAAGCCTTCATCAATCTCAAGACAGCCCTTGGCTACCTGCGCAAGAGCGGGCCCCTCGGCAATGCTTCGCGCGCCTTCAAGCACTTCGCCGGCAAGGGCGAACTGGAAACGGATGCCATCGGTTTCCTCTTCCAACGCATCTTCAACGCCGGACGCGAAGAGGAGCAACTAGCCGCCGCCCTGGGCCTGGTCCAATTCAAAAACGCCCTGCCCGAGTTGGAGGAGGTCCTGCTCCGCCACCGGGACCCGAAGGTGCGCGCCCAGGTCATGCGGCCCTTGATCCCCATTCTGGGGGAACGCGGAGACAGTCAATCCCTGGAACTGATCCTCAATAACGCGGCCATAGGCGGCTATCAGCGGAAAAGCGTGGTGGCGGCCCTAACGCAGTTTCCCGCGGAACAGCACACGGGAACATTCCTGGCTCGACTGGAGGCGCCGGACTTGACCGACGCCTGGCGACACCTCCTTTTGGACACCCTCGGCCCGCGCCAGGGCGCTGACATAACCACGGTCTTGTTGGACCTGACGCGCTCCGACGATTTGACCTTTGCCCTGCACGCCCTCACCCTTCTCGGCCAACGCTGCTTGCCAGGCGGAGCCGATGCCTCGTCCGCCGTTCGCCGACGGCTGCTGAAGCCGCTTTTGGGTTTTGTCAAACGAGACGACGCCCCCGCCCTGTTGGCCGCCGCCACGCCGATCCTGGCCGAGACCTACGCCCTGGACCTGGACCGCGTTCCTTCCTCCTGGCGCGACACGGTCAAAAAACTACGACGCTCCAAGCAACCGCATCGGCGCCGGGCGGCTTGTTCCGCTCTGGCCATCTCCGGCACTCCCGAGGACGTGGACAAGCTGCTCGAACTCCTCTCGGACAGGGACTGGTCGGTGCGTGCCGCCGCAGTCCAAGCCGCGGCGGGCCTGCGCCTGAAACGCACGCTGCCCCCCATCATTGCGCTGCTCGAAGAATCGAGCGGCCGCACGCGCAAGGATTGCGTGCGTGCCCTGCGCCTGTTGACGGGCCTCGACCACGGCACGGCGGCCGCGCGCTGGAATACCTGGTGGGAAAAGGAGGGCGCCGCCTTCCGTCTGCCTGCCCTGGACACGGCCCTGGCAGCGGAGCAGGCCCGCCTGGCACGCGCCGCCGCTTCCACCACCAAGACCAGCTTCTACGGCCTGCGTATCGTGAGCAACCGGGTGGCCTTCATCTTGGACATGAGCGGCTCCATGAACGCCCAGGTCAAGGGAGAGGGAAAAACGCGCCGAGCCATTGCCTTGGCCCAGGTCACCCAAGCCGTCAATGCCCTGGCCGAGGGCACCGTCTTCAATGTCATTTTCTTCGCCACCGCGGTCTATCCCTGGATGGACACGGCCCTGCCCCTGGACAAGCGGACGCGCGCGGCGGCCATCTCCTTTATTGAGCGCCAAACGCTCACCGGTGGCACGAACATCTACGACGCCCTGCTCTTCGCCCTCGAGGACCCGGGCCTCGACACACTTTTCGTCATGAGCGATGGCATGCCATCCGGCGGTTCCGTGAACGACATCGCCACCATTCGGGCCGAGATTGCCGCCCAAAACGCAGCCCGGGGCATCGTCATCCACGGCATCGCCGTGGGCCAGAAATCTGCCCTGCTGAAGAGCCTGGCCCAGGACTCCGGCGGCTCCTATCGCGAGGTGCTCTAAAAAGTCCCGGCGCAAGGCGCAGCCATAGTCGATCGTTTTTCGCCGGGCTCCTAGGAGTCCGTTGAAAAAGTCCCGTCGCGAGGCGAAGCCCCTGGCGGCGAAGTCATTTGCGGCGAGGCAACGTAGGTGAAGGCGAGACGGCGGAAGCGGCCCTCTAGGGCCGCTCCGCACGGCTCGACAAGCCTGACGCCACCATCGGCGTTGGGGTCGACGATGGCGAAGCCGTAGTAGGGAGTTTTTCGCCGGGCTCCTAGCTCCAAACGCCGCTGCTCAGGTCCGTCGTCTTCCGCGCCAAGCCCAGAGCACTGCCGAGCAGAGGGCTAGGGCCGCCAGGGGAAGTTCGGCGTCTGGGGACCGCGTCCCAGATCCGTCGGCCTCCCGCGCGGGCGCCACAGGTAGTGGCTCGCACAGGGGCTGGCCGGCACCCAGGCGCTCCGCCAAACTGACCACGCCGGGGGGATCGAGGAGCAGTTCATCCAGCAGTTGACCCCACCAAACTGCAAAAGCGGCGGGGTCTCCCAGCGGCTCGGCGAGGCTGCGCCAGGCCAGTTCCAAATGTCCGGGAGCTCCGCTCACCAGCACCAGAGGCTGGCCATCGAGGATGGTGGACAGGCGCGTGGCAAGAGCCCCAGGCGCTCCGGGCGGTTGCAGGCCAAGGGGGAAAGGCGGGGCGCCGCCTCGGGTGGCGGTGCCGGTCAGGGACCAGCCCTGCGCCCCGCAGGTGACGGCGACTTCGTCGCGCCAGCGGGGTCCCACCACGCGCAGGCGCGGCCCGGCTTCGGCCTCACCGGAGGTGCGCAGGCCGCGCTCCTGTGCCCACAGCTCGATGAAGCGGCGCAGGGGCGGCGGCACTTGGTTTTGAAACTGCACCAGGGGCGGGCGCTCTGAACTGGATTCAACCACCAGGGCGCCCCTTTCCGGCAGGGGGGAGCTGGCGCTGAAATCCCCTGGGGGTGCGGGGAGGAAGCCACCGGTTCCCTGGGAGGCTGCCTCGCCCCCCGGCCCTCCTCGATGGTCGTTTTGCGCGGCGGCCGCTTGATCGACAGTTTCAGCAACTGGTCCGTCCCAGCGAAAGCGCAGCTCCCTTTCCCAGGCCACCCATCCAGGCACAGCCGCGCCGCCGCTGGCCACCAGACCAGCCAGGCGACGTTCAACGCCCCCCAGGCCCGGGGCGCGGTCAGTCAACCAGATCACCCCGGCTCGGTCCCACGCGGCCCAGTCCACTTCGCCGCGCGGCGCGCCCCAGCGTTCCGGTGGGATTTCCCAGCCCCGTGGCAAGCGCACCTCCTGGCCCGCTGCCCGCGCCTCGTTCCCGACCGGGTCCCCGGCCATGTTCGCCGTGGGATCTTCCCACAGGAGTTGCGCCTCGCCGATCCCGGGGTAATCCCTGAGCAGCTTCACCGCAGCCTCCAAGCGGCTGGGGCCCCCATCCTCTTCCGCCTCGCCCTTTTCCTTGCCGGAGAGGGGCAAGTACATGGAGGGGCTGCGGTCCACGATCACGCGATAGGTATCCCGTTCCACGGGCAGGGCCCAACGCGGCCCCGCCAAAGCCAGGGCCCCACTCAAGAGCGCCAGGAGCAACAGATAGCGAGAGGCCGGCAAGTGCCAACTCCGGCGCGCGCCCCGTGCCGAGTTCTCGGTCTCCAGTTCCCGCCACAGGCCCAGGGTTCCCGTGAAGACCTCCCGCGGTCGCCGTCCCAGGAAAGAAGCCAGGAGCACCAAGAGAGGCAAGGCCAGGGCCCACAGTCCCGCCGGCCGCGCCCAATCGAAGGTGCCATTGAAATACTCCACGCCTAGGTTCCCAGGAGCGCTCCCAGAATGTCCTCGAAGGGCGTCTGCGTACTGCGGCACACATATCCCAGACCGTGGGCGGCGCAAATCGCCTGGTAACGTTCAAGACCCTTCTCCAAGCGGCGCTCATAGTCCGGTGCCAGGGCCAGGGCCCGGCGCAGGCGCGCGCCGCTCTCCGGATCACGCCACTCGATCAGGCCCCCGGACGCGCCCTGTCCGCCAGGCCCGCCCTCCTGGCCTGCGCCCTCACTAGGGGCGAACTCCACCGGCGCGAGGAGCTGCATGGCGTGGCACTCGCAGCCGCGCCTGGAACGGGCCCAATCCCCTAGGCGTGCCGGTTCCACATCGAAGAGATCGCCGATCAGAAAAACGCGTCCCGCGCCTCCGACCCAGGCGCGCGAGTGGGCCGGGGAATCCGCGGGCACTCCCCCCCCGGTGCCGGAGCCGTCGCCAGGGCCGCCGCCGATGCCGCCCGCCAAGACACTCCCAATGCCCGCCGCCCCACCGGCCTCCAGGCACTCCAGCCAGGCCACAAGCTCGGCCAGATGTCCCGGTGCCGCCACCTCCGGCCCCGCCGGCCCGCCACTCGCCACAACCCGCACCCGCGCTCCCCGACGCTGTCCCAAGGATGCCAGGGCCAAGACCAACTCCGCGCCCCGCTGCAACTTGCCCGGTGGCCCCACGCCCATGGAGGCGCTGGAATCCAACAGAACCGCCCAGCGCTCGCTGGCCTCGCGCCGCGTGAGGCGTATGTGGGCCTGATCCAAGCGCGCGTAGAGGTTCCAATCCAAGCGGCGCAGGTCCTCGCCGGGGCGATAGGGACGATAGCCCACGAACTCCTCCCCCACGCCGGCCAGCCGTCCGCGGCCGCTCCCTTCGCGCCGGGTGCGCGCCGCCCAGAGGCGCATGACGCAGCGTTCCACCCTGGCCAACAGGGCCGGCGTGAAGGACACACCGGGACAGGGCAACTGGGTTTCTGACATGGAATCGGGCGCTCTACCGGGCTCTGGCTTTCTGACTATCCGCTGCGTGCGGCGTCCTGGCCGACGGGCTTGGGGCATGGCAGACGCAGGGGCTGGCCGCCGGCCTGGCCCGTGACCTGGCCGGCGTCAAAGACCACCTCGCCCCGGCGCACAACCGTCCGTGGGAAGCCCGCCAGAGACCAACCTTCATAGGCGGACCACTTGGATGTGGAGGGCAAGTTGGCGCCCTCCACCGTGCGCTTCTCATCAGGATCGAAAAGGACCAGATCACCGTCGCAGCCAGCCTCCAGGCATCCCTTGCCGGGCAGGTGCAGGGACTCGGCGGCCCGCTCAGTGACCGAGGTCAAGGCAGTCTCGGCGTCGAGCAAACCGCGGCGCACCAGTTCCAGGGTCAAGGGCCAGAGCAGGTCGATGGAGGGCATGCCCGAGGGCGCTTTGGCGTATGGACGATCCTTGTGCTCGAAGGGATGGGGCGCGTGGTCGGTGCCGATGGCGTCGATGGTGCCGTCCGCCAGGGCTGCCAGCACGCCGGCGGCGTCCTGCGGGGTTTTCACCGAAGGATTGACCTTGATGCGATTGCCCAGTCCCGGCGCATCGGCGCAGGAGAGCAAAACATAGTGGGGCGCGGTGCTAGCGGAGACGGTCTGGCCCGCCGTCCGGGCGGTGCGAATCAAATCCGCGGCGGCTGCGGTGGAGACATGGAACACATGTAGTTCAACGCCGGTTTCCTCCGCCAGTTCAAGGGCCATGCGCACGGATTCAACTTCCGCCTCGCTGGAGCGCACCAGGTGGTGTTCGCTGACCGTGGCATGGGGATGGGCCGCTGCCCCGGCCTTGAGCAGCGCCTCATCTTCGCAGTGGGCCACGATCATGCGTCCGGCCCGGGCAGCGCCGGCGAACAGCTCCCGCAGCACGACCCGATCACCCTGGCCAGCCATGCCCGTGGAGCCTCCCAGGAAACACTTGAAGGCCGGGGTTGTTGGGGCCATGGCCAGCAGGTGCTCCAGGGAATCCGGCAGCAGATTGGCCAAGCAGCCGTAGTCCACCCGGGAACTGGCGCGCACATGTTCGATGCGCTCCGTGAGGGCGCCCAGATCCGTGCTGAGGGGCGGGTTGTTCTGGACCTCCACAACGCTGGTCACGCCACCGTGCAGGGCACCGGCGCTGCCCCTTTCCCAGCCCTCCTTCCAGGCCAGTCCCGGGTCGCGAAAGTGTACATGGACATCCACCAGGCCGGGGATGACGGAGAGGCCCGCGGCGTCGATGACCGTGGCGTCTTGCGTCGGACGCAGGCGCGCCTCACCCGCCGCGCCGAGGCCCTCGATCACGCCGTCCCGCACGCTGATGTCGACCAACTCGGTGCCGGGCCACAGGCGCCCCCGCCGCAGGAAGAGGTCCGCCCCGCGCGCCGGTTCCCTCACGCCTCGCCGGCTCCGGTCGCGTCTGTTCCGGCCGTGCCGGTTCCGGTCGCGTCGGAGTTTGTCGTCTCCGCAGCGGCCGCCGCCCGGCGCACGGCGACAATCGTCATGTCGTCTTCGTAGACTCCGCCGGTGAACTCGAGAATGTTCTGGATGATGCCCTCGGTGGTTTCCCGCGCCGTGCCGCGGCGGGCCAGGTCCGAGAGCACGGCGCGCATGCCGGACTCGTCAAACATACGCTCGCTAAAGGTGTGGTGACGCGCTTCGACGAAGCCATCGGTGAAGGCGATCAGCGTGTCGCCGGGTTCCAGCAGGGAGGGCTCGGGCGAGGTGTACTCGAAGTCCTCCATCATGCCCAAGGCCGGCCCTTGGCCTGGGATGGCGTCCATCTGGCCGTCTGCCATGTGATACCAAAGGGGCGGCGTATGTCCGGCATTGACGGCCTGCAGCCGGCCATCGGGTTGGATGATCACGAGAAAGAGCGTGACGAAAAGGCCCGGGTCCAAATGGCGGGCCATGTCCTGGTTGAGCATGGTGACCAGTTTGCCCGGGTCGTCCACGAAACGCAGATAGGAACGCAGGTGTCCCTGGGCCGTGGCGGTGACCAGGGCCGGACCAATGCCATGGCCGGTGACATCACCCACGACCACCGCCAGGGCGCCGCTCTCAAGGCGCACGAAGTCGTAGAAGTCGCCGCTGGTTTTTTCCGCTGGCTTGTACCAACCGTGCACATCGAGTTCGCCGATGTCCTCGGGCAACGAGGGCATCAAGCCCTCCTGGATAGTGCTGGCGATTTGGATCGACTCCTCCAGGCGCACCTTCTCCAGGGATTGTTCGTGCAGGCGCGAGTTGCGCAGGGCGATGGCAATGTGTTGGGTCAGGGCGGCGAAGATGGCCAGGTCCCGGCTGCGGAACTCCCGGGAGGCGGCGCGGGAATCGACATACAGGACGACCTCGCCGCTTTCCTCCTCCGTGGCGTCGTCGGTGGTCACCGGGGAGCACATCACCGCCCGCAGTTTGAGGTCGAAGACGGACTCTCCCAATTCCATGGCCTCGGCCTGGCTGTTGACGGTGGTGCGCAGGGCCTCACCGCTGTCGAGCACCTTCTTGACCACGCTGGTCGAGTAGCGGCGGTCGTCCTCTTCCAGTACCTGACCGGAACGACCGCGCACGGTGCGCAGGGTCAGTTCACCCGCTTCCCGGGATACAAGCAGGCCACGCTCGGCGCCGGTGATCTCCACGGCCTGGTCCACCACGTAATCGAGCAAGGCTTCCAGATCTCTGGATTCCGAAACCTGGGCAATGGCGTCCAGCAGCATCTTCACGGAACGGCGGTCCTTGGCCTCGTCCCCGGTCAGGAAGATCGTACTGGTGCCTTGCCCACCCTCGCCAGCCTGCTCGTCCCCGGATGAGGGTTGTGCCCCCGCCGAGGCCTGGGCCGGGGGAGCGGTCCGTTTTTCCGTCTTCTTCTTGCGCCAGAATGACATGCCCGCAGTCTAGCCCCCCACCATCACAAAGGAAGGTGCCCCCCAGCAACTAGGAGCCCGGTGGGACCGTGCGACCCAAATGCGGGCGTAGAAGGACTCCCCTCCAGGCGCCCCTGGGAGCGGGGCTGGGGTCGCTGAACGAGCCACCGCCGGTCCTTTTGGGGGACAGCGGCGGTGCCTCGGCATGCTGCGAGCTTGTCCGGCGAACACCCTCGGCTGCCTCCCCTTGCGGTTATGGCATCGGGGTCGGCACAATATCGGGGTCGGCACAAGGGGGAACTGTTACGCTCCGCTCGGGCCCAGCCCCCCACCGCGCTAGTAAGCACCCTAGGCGCCAATAGCACCCTAAGCACCAATAGCACGCTCGCCCGCGGGCGAGCCCCAACGATATGCACATCACAGTAGAGCCCTGCAACGACTACGCCATCCTTCACCTGCGCGGCGAGTTCGACACCTACTACTGCCCCCAGCTCCAGGAGGAGGTGGATGCCCTCATCAAGGCCGGCGTCTGCCGGGCGGTGCTCAACCTGCGCTTGGTGAAATTCATCAACTCCACGGCCCTGGGAGCCATCATCAAGGCCTCCAAGGCCCTGACGGGCGCCGGCGGCAAGTTGGTCATCGCCCGGCCCTCGCCCTTCTGCCGGGACATCATCGAAAAGGTCGGCCTGGACCGCGTGGTAACGGTTTACGACACGGACGAGGAGGCCTGTGCCAACCTGGCTTCGGACGCCCCCGCCGCCATCTCCGCTGAAGAGATCACCGAGGATCCGTCCTCGGTCCTCTTCTCCCTGACCGACGCCGAGCGCACGGCTCACTTCATCGAGGCCGCCGCCAAGGCCAACCCCGTCCACGGCCATAGCTTTGGCAAGAACTGGTCAGGCGTCGGCCGCATGGCGGCCCTGGACACCAGCGGCCTGGCCTTCACTTGGAACGGCGGCAACACGGGCCTCAGCCCCTTCGACATGGGGCAGATGCTGGCCCTCGGAACGGAACTCAAGCTGAAGTTCCGCCTGCCCCTGTTCCAGAAAGGCTACTGCGAGGCCCTGTGCCGCGTGGAGGACCTCGAAGAGCGCGCCGACGGAGTGCGGGTCGGCCTGCGGTTTTCGGAGATCGATGACGAGACCGTGACCGCGGTGGGCCAGTACGCCAAGGACATGGCCTTCCTGCGCGACGAGTTGCGCAAGGCCACGGAGAACTGAGACGCGGCGGGGCGCGTCAACCGTCAGAAGTACTGACCTGGCCGCTCTTCTCCGCCGCAGCGGCTTCGAGGGCTCCGTGGAGCAGGCCCTCGAAATGCCCGGCCACTGCTTCCCAATCGAAGCGGGCCTGGGCCACCTCCCGGGCGCCATGGGCCCAGCGTCGGCGCGCCATGGGTGATCCGGCGGCGCGGACCAGGATGCCCTCCCAAGCCTCCGTGTCCCCCGGCGGCGCCAGCAGGCCGCAGACGTCGTTCTCCATCAAGTAGGAGAGGCGCGGCAGATCCGAAGCCAGGACCGGCAGGCCACAGGCCAATGCCCGCCGCACGGCGCCGCCCCGCTCCTCGCTGCCCAGCGCCGGCGCCGCATAGAGCGTGCTGGAACCCATCAAGCCGGGCAACTCCTCTTCCCGGGGCTTGCCGATC
Source organism: Planctomycetota bacterium (assembly GCA_002686595.1). Classification (GTDB taxonomy): domain Bacteria; phylum Planctomycetota; class UBA1135; order UBA1135. The sequence goes on from NYXZ01000080.1 coordinate 12,772, forward strand.
CAGTAGACCCGGCCGGCGATTCCGAGACGTTCCACCAGGGCCCGCAGGCGCCGGCGTCCGGGACCTTCCCCGGCCAGGACCAGGGACCAATCCCCGCGTTGGCCCACGGTGCGGGCAAAGGCCTGGATCAGCGTGTCCAGGCCCCGGCGCTCGCGCAGGGGGCCCACGTGGAGCAGGATGCGGCCACGGATGCCGTGGCGGCTGACCAGATGACTGCTGAGGCCTGGCCTGAATACCTCCAGGTCAACGCCGGTGCGGATCAGGTGTACCCGGCGCGGGGCGAAGCCCTCCGCCAGGGCCTGGTCGCGGGCCACGGGATCCAGGGCCGCCACGACGGCAGCGTTTTTGCGCACATAGGATCCCCAAAGCAGCTCACCCAACCGGCTGAGGATACCCAGGGGGAAGGGTGAGGCCGGGGAAACGCCCTCTTCCACCAAGACCAGGGGCGTTTCTAGGCGCTTGCCCTTCCAAGTGCCCAGCCAGGCGGCCGGCGAGAGGGCGTCGTAGGCCACGATCACATCGGGCTTGAAGCCCGCCAGTCCGGGGCCGTCCTCCGGGGCCGTCCCTCCGTCCACGGTGGGTTCGGAGGCCGCCCGGGGGATAGTCCCCGGGGGAGCCCAAAAGCCCCGCACCGTGTGGCCGCGCCCCAGGAGCTCCCGGGCCAGCCGGGGTGCGTGGTTCGTGTGCATGCGCTTCAGGGTCAGGGGATCGACCAAGAGGGCTATGCGGAGGGGAGCTTGCAATGGATCTGAAGTGGTTTTGTGGTCCAGGCTTACATCATTGTGCCGTCCAGGCCATGGCCGACTCTGGACAGCGCTAGGCGGCTTGACGCCCCTGAGCGGGGCAGCGTGCCAAGTGGGCAACGCCCCATTTATCGACACCAGCCCATTTCAATCATAAGGCCTCATGGGCCCGGCGGCGGCGCCGAAAACTGGGCATCACCCATTTCACTCGGCCCGGACGCCCCGCAACCGCGGGCCTCCCAGCGGGCCGCCGGCCCATCCAGCCCTCGATGCACCTGGCCCAGGTAGGCCGCGTCCGAGGCGGCCCCCAGGTCCCGGCGGCCCACACCCATATATCCATGAGTCACCCCCACCTTCGCCCCCTCGGCGACAGCCACGACGCAACGCCCCCCCGCGCCCTCTTCATCCAGCGTTGGCGGACTCTCTTCACACCGCCCGCGAGCAGTCGCCGGGCCTGGTGCGCTTCGTTCTCCGGGGTCAACTTCGCGCCGGGGGCGCTCCAGGCCCTGTTCCGCGCCGGCCAGCGCGGCTGGACCATCTACCTGCTGGGAAACGAGGATGCCGTGGCCGGCGGCCAGTGGAGCGAGCGCTCCTGGGAGAAGTTCGAGCGCCAGCTCCTGGGACATCTGGCCCAGGAGGGGATCAAGGTGCACCGCAACTACGCCTGCCTCGACCGCCCGGGCGGAGCCGGCTCCCACGACAAGGACTCGGTCTTCCGCCTGCCCGGCACGGGTGTCTTCTACCACGCCGCCCAGCAGGATGGCATCGACCTCTCCTCCAGTTGGGTCATTGCTTCCGATCCCCTGGAGCTGGCGGCGGGTTGGCGCGCCGGCTGCCGCCTGGCGGCCGTCAGCCACGGCGAGGCCCCCGCCGACGGAACCTATCGCAAGGACAACCTGTGCGTCCGTCCCGAGCATATCCTGCCGGAGTTGAGCGCCGCCCTGGAACTGGCCTCCCGCTCCGCCGCCGTCTCCCACCGCCACCCCGCCTAGGCTCTGTTAGCGATCGAGTGCGCATGGGGTCGCACTAGGATTGGGAACTGTCAGGGCGCGGCTGAGCGCTCTGCCGATGTGCAATAGAGGTTCGGGCCGCGCATTCCCGTAGGTGCCCGTGGCGGCAAAACACCCCCTGAAACGGCTCCAGGGCACTGGATTTGTTGATTTGCGGAAATGGACTCCAACGTGACCTATAGTTGGAGTTGCCCCCAAGCCGATTTCCAGTTTTAACCGGAGCCTCCACCATGCATAGAACCGTACGCGACATCCTGATTCCCCAGGACAACGTAACCATGCCACCGGACGCCAGCGCCGCCACAGCCGCCGCCACCATGACCGAGCGCGGCGTCGGTTCGATCCTGATCGTGAACGAAACCCGAGAGTTGATCGGCATCTTCACCGAGCGCGACCTGATGTGCCGCGTCCTGGTGGACGGCCGTGACGCCCACACCACCACCCTGGCGGAGGTCATGTCCACGGAGCTCTTCACCACGACCCCAGAGACGACCCTTGGAACCCTTTTGGCGGCCATGCAGGAACGCCACATCCGCCACGCCCCGGTGCTGGAGGACGGCGCAATCCTGGCCCAGATCAGCCTGCGCGATCTCCTGCGCGCCCTGCTGGCTGACAGGACCGCGGACCTGACGGCTCTGCGCTCCTATGTCAGCGGCTCGGAAGCCGGGATCTAGTTAGAGCGCCAGGTCTCCCTTTACCTACTGCTTGACCAGCTCGCGACCGACCGTACCAAAGGCCGAGTCGTAGTTCCCCGCCGCGTCCAGCACCAGGACAGCACCGGGGCTGAGCAGGTAGTCCTCGCTAATCCCGTAGACGCGCGCCTGCTGCGGCGCGCGGCGGTCCAGCAGAAATTTCCAGCGACCGCTTCCCAGAGCCCGCACCTCAAGGCCCGCGGCCCGTTCCGTGCGCGCCAGGCCCCAATCGACCAGGTCCAGGTTGTCCAAGCGGTTGCCGAAGAGGTCCTCCTGAAGCGCGACCTCGGGCTCAGGCTCAGGGGGCGTTTCCTTGGTTGGCGTCGTTTCCGTGAATGGTCCGCTGGCTGCGGTCAAAGCTGGCGCAACCGGAGCGGGCTCTGCAGGTGCTAGTCCGGCGGGCGCGGCCTCGATGGGCACTGATCTGACAGGCGCGGGCACGGGCGCGGCAGGCGCGGGTTCCGCAGGTGCAGCCGCGGGTTCGACAGGCGCGGGCGCGGCGGGAAGTGGTGATTGAACTTCATCGGTGGCCTGGGGAGCTGTCAGGGGACTCAAGGGCGTGGCCGCTTCCGGATCGGCCGCTTCGCCCCAGGTGGGAATCCAGGTCTCGCCTGCCGGAGGCTCCCCGGCCGGCGGCAGGACCACAGGCAGAGTCGTTTCAACCTCGGGTTCCTGACTCTTCTCCAGCGTCACTTCCGCGGCAGGCGGCTCGGGGCCCGCTGGTTGCTGCTCCCCTGACACCTGAGTTCTCCCAGGCACCAGCGCCGCACCCCAGCTCGGGAACCAAGTGAGGTCCTCCGCCGGCGCCGCTTCTGGCATGGGCTCTGGCATCTGCTCCGGCACCTGCTCTAGCGTTGTTGATGACTCCGGCGCCGCTTCCTCGCTCACGGTTGGCGGAAGTGTTGGAGGCCCCGGCGCGGGCTGCGGCGCACCTGGGATTGGTTCCACCGCCACATGCTGTTCCCGCCGCTCAAGCTCGCCCGAGGCCTGGTCTGGACCGCGGGCCAGGCGCTTCCACGGCCAGCTGGCATCTTCCCAGGCATGGTGTTCGCCCTGGTCTTGCCCAGGGCCCGCGCTCGCAAGTTCGTTTCCCGCGTGTCCGATCTTCTCCTCCCACTGCTCCTCTAGGCTCACAACTTCCCCGGCGTGCACCATAAGGCGCGCTCCGCGGGGACCGTCCCAGGTTATGGAGCGGCCCGCCAGATGTTCGCAGCGCACGGGCCCGCCGCCCCGCCGCGAGAGGTGATAGGCCCCGCGTTCCAAACGCGAACTCCAGCCGCCGGGCACGGTGACCCTCAAGCCCTCCCGGCGCAACTCCAGGTCAACGGCGGTCAGATCATGGAATACCACGCGCGTGTCACTTTCGCGATCCCAGGGTGTCGCCGGACTCAGCGCCTGGCCGTTTGTCGCGCTCGAGCCGGTGGATGTCGGCCGGCTCGGATCCGTTGATTCCCCCCTTGCCCCGGGGGGGTCAGTACCTGGGTCCCATTCACAAGACGCGGCACCTGTGATTCTCAGGCTGGCCTCTCCGGGCCAGGATAGGCGCAGGGCGGAAGAGGCGCCTGCTTCCAGTTGGCTGCGGCCGGCCGCCCTGGTCGGGCCACTGGCGGAGAGCAGGGTGACGATGCGTTCGCCACAGATGAGGCGCGCGTGGCCCCCGGAGAGCTCGATACGGGCATCTCCAGGGGTGAAACCGCCCAGGACGGGCACGAGAAGCAGAAAAACGGTGTTGAGCATGGTGTGCAGGCAGGGGACCTTACCCCTATCGGTGCCCCCGAGGCCGAATCTGTCGCCTTGTCCTGATATATGCGACTTCCTTTCGAGCTGGCGCTCCAGGGCAGATGCCGGCCCGGATGGAAGCCCGCTGAGCACGACAGGCTAGGCCGCAGGAGCAGCGGCCCGCTCCAGCTCCCTAGCCGCCGATTTCCCGCATCCTGATGGCGCCCTCACGCTGCAACTCATAGAGGGCCGGCTTGGAATCAGCCGCCTGGCGCAGGAGGGCCTCGATGCGCCCCTCGATTTCCTTGGCCGTCCCCGCCCGGCGCACGGCCTGGGCCAGATCCACATCGCCGCCTGTCAGAAGGCAGGAGCGGATCTTCCCATCGGAGGTGATGCGCAAGCGGTTGCAACGGTCACAGAAAGGACCGGAGATGGCGCGGATAAAACCCACCACGGCTCCATCGATTGAATAGCGCTCCGCCGGGCCACCGGCCTTGGAGGCCGGCAGGGGTTTCAGTGTTCGCCGAGCCGCAAGTTGCTCGACGATAGCCGCCGGATCGAGGGACATGCCGGCCTGGTTCGGTGCCGCGCCCTTGCCGCCGGCACCGCCGCTGAGGGGCATCTGCTCGATGAAGCGCACCTCCACGGCTTCTGCAGCGGCGAAGTCCACAAAGGCGTCGACCTCATCGTCGTTCACACCTCCCATCAAGACCACGTTTAGCTTGATGTTCGAAATGCCCGCTGTGCGACAGGCCCTGAGTCCCGCCAACACATCTTCCAAATGCCCCGCCCCGGCCAACTCGCGAAAGCGTTCGGGGCGCAGGCTGTCACAACTGATATTCACGGTGCGCAGTCCTGCCCGCGCCAACTCCTCGGCGCGTTCTACCAGGCCGAGCCCATTGGTGGTCACGGCAACTTCCCGCATGCCCTCCAAGCTCGCCAGACCGCTGATGATCTCGCCCAGGTCCCGGCGCAGGAGCGGCTCGCCGCCGGTCAGACGCACCTTGCGAAAGCCCAGCCGAGCGACGGCCACGCCGACGATTTGGTGCAGTTCCGCAGCACTCAAGGTCGGCTGCGGTTTGCTCGGCAGCGAGCAATAGGAGCAACGCATCTGGCAACGATCCGTGACGGAGATGCGCAGGTAAGTCACATGCCTCTGAAAGCGGTCGATCATCGCTAGGCCGTGGGGGCGGTTCAGTCCTGGCCCAGGGCCCGGCGCAGGTAGGAGGCGCGCAGGCGATCCCGTTCCGAGGGATCGGGAGACTCGCCCTGGCCCTCGGCCTGGGTCAGGGCCACGATGTGCCCCCGTTGCACCTGTTGGCTGAGTTGGCCCAGTAGTTCCAATCGTGGCCCTGAAACCAGCTCCAGGTGCAGGCCCAGGCGCACCAGGCTCAAGTGATTCAAGGCGCGCCGGGCGCTGATGTGGCGGCTGGTGCGCAGGGCCGCCAGGGAACGGCTGATGCGGTCCGTCAGGGGAGCCTTCATGTTTTCCAGCAGCGCTCCGCGCATCTTGCGTTCGAAATCGATAATGACCGGCACCAGGGCCTGCAGGTCGTCGATCAACTGTTGCTGCGTGCGCCCCAGGGTGACCTGGTTGCTGATTTGATAGGCGTGGCCAGCGGGTTCGCTGCCTTCACCCTGCATGCCGCGCACGGCCAAGCGCGTGCGCTGGGCGGCGGTGAAGACCTTGGCCAGTTCTCCCCGGGACATGCTGAGGGCCGGCAAGTGCAGCATGACCGACGCCCGCAGACCAGTACCCACATTCGTGGGACAGGAGGTCAGGTAACCCAGGGCCGGCGAGATGGCCAGGGGCACCTTGTCTTCGAGATAGCGATCCACGGCCCGGGCCCGCTCCCAGGCCAGGTCGAGATCGAAGCCCGGGGCCAGGGCCTGGATGCGCAGATGGTCTTCTTCGTTGACCATGACCGAGGTCGTCTCCGTGGCGCCGAAGGCCACGGCCCGGCCCGGGGCCACGGCCGCCTCATCTTCCGGAGCCAGGTCGCGGGAAATCAGATTGCGCTCCCGCAGCAGCCCGCGCAGCACCGGCGTGGCTTCCCCCATGGCCACCCACCAGGTCTCGCCGTCCAAATGCGCGTCCACCAGGTGGCCGCGCAGGGAACTGCACAGTTCCTGGGCGCGCTCCGGGCCCAGACGCGGGGCGAAGGGATAGCCCTCCAGATTGCGCGCCAAACGCACCCGACAGGACACCACCACATCGGAGTCCGGGCCGTTGTCCGCCAGCCAGGACGCCGTGCGCGAGGCCAGGGCGTGGCAATCGATGGGGTTGTAGACCATGGGGTTCTGTGTCGGCCGCGGCTCCGGGGGCCTCTAAGGGCCTAGCGTCCCGCATCCTGCCCGGTGGGCCCATGATAGCCCTTGGGAGGGCGCTGCGGGCCTTTGGCCGCTGGCTTCGGGTGTCGATAGAGGAGTCTGACAGGCCGTTTATAGCCCACTCCTTGCGGGGGAAGAAGCCCATTGCCATTCTTCCCTCTTGGAGAGCCAGAAGATCTGGCCCGCTCCCCCCCATAGCTCCCATGGTTCCCTTCGATCCCGCCTCCATCGTCCTGGCCACGCTGCTCCTCAGCCTGGTCCTGTTCCTGACGGACAAGGTGCGCTACGACCTGATCGCCCTGGGCGTGGTGGTGGTCCTGGCGGGCTCCGGCGTGCTCTCGCCCGAGCAGGCCTTCGCCGGCTTCGCTTCCCCGGCGGTGATGATGATCGCCGCCATGTACGTCTTCGGCGCCGCCATGACGCGCTGGGGTGTGGCGGAGCTCATCGGCCAACGCCTGTTGACCGCCCGCACCGGCGGCGAGGCGGCCCTCGTATTCCGCGTGGTACTCGTCTCCGGCCTGCTTTCCTCGGTGCTCTCCAACGCCGGCGTGGTGGCCATCCTGATCCCGGTCCTGAGCTCCGTGGCCCGCAAGCAAGGCCTGCCGGTCTCGCGTCTGATGATGCCCCTCGGCTTCGGCGCCCTGCTCGGCGGCATGGTGACCCTGATCGGCACCAGCAAAAACTTGGCGGTCAACGCCATGCTGCGCGAGCTCGGACACGAACCCTTCGGCCTCTTCGAGTTCAGCCACTTCGGACTTGTGTTGCTCAGCGTAGGCGCCCTCTATTTCCTGGGGCCCGGCCGTTGGCTGTTGCCCAAGGGCCGCAAGGATGTCTCCCTGGCGGAGCAGTATCAGGTGCCGAAATTCGTGACCGAGATCCTGGTCAACCCCGGCAGCACATTGATCAACCGCTCCGTGGCTGACACGGACCTCTTCACCCGCTTCCGTGTATCGGTGATCGGTATCGTGCGCGAGGGGGGCGACCAGATCCTGGCGCCGGGCCCCTACAATCGCATTCGCCAGGAAGACTCCCTGATCCTCCAGGGTGAGCCCGAGGATCTGGTGCGCTTGCGCCGCGAAGTCGGCGTGCGCCTGCGCGATTCCGTACAAGTGGGAGAAACGCAGCTGCGCTCCGGCGATGTGCACCTGGTGGAGGCCCTGGTGCCCAGTGGTTCGCCCCTGGTGGGCCGTTCCCTGGCGGACACGGAATTCCATGCAACCACCAGCCTAAATGTGTTGGCCATCTGCAAGCAGGGCGAGGTGCAGACCAAGCGCATGAGCCGCTATCCCCTGGCGGTGGGAGACACGCTGCTTGTTCAGGGGCACGAGCGTGATTTGGAGCGGGCCCGCGCGCGCCGGGACATCTTGGTCATGGGCGAGTTGGACCTCAAACCCATGGGGCGCGGCGGCCTCTTCAGCCTCTTGATCCTGGGAGCCGTGCTGCTGTCGGTGGGCCTCAACCTCCTGCCCATTTCCGTGGCCGCCGTGGCCGGAGCCCTGGGCCTGGTGGTCACCGGCTGCCTGCCGACACGGGCCATCTACAAGGCCATCGACTGGCCCGCCCTGGTCCTGATCGGGGGCATGATCAGCCTGGGCGTGGCCTTCGAGGAAACGGGCCTGGCCGAGGGCATGGCCCAGGGAATGGGGGCCGTGGGAGAAGCCCTGTCCCACCCGATCCTACTGCTGGCCAGCCTGATGGCCGTTACTGTTGTTCTGCCCCAGGTCACGAGCCACATCGCCTCGGCGGTCATCATGACTCCGGTGGCCATCTTCCTGGCCCAGCAAGCTGGCATCGATGAACGGGCCATGCTGATGGCCGTCCTGACCGGGGCCGAACTGGGCTTCATGACGCCCGTGGCCCACCAGGCCAATGCCATGATCATGGGCCCGGGCGAATACCGCTATCGCGACTTCCTGCGGGTCGGCACGCCCCTGACGATCATCCTGGTGATCGTGACCGTGGTGGTCCTGCCGGTCTTCTGGCCCCTGTAGGCCACCCCGCAGCTCTGGGCGCCCAGCGTCGCCGAGCGCCCCGCGCCGGACGGTCGGCAGTCGCTCCGTGGAACGGGATCACTCCCGCTCCAGCGCCTAACCAGCCCCAGCCTCGCTCCCCTCCTCGTCAGCCCCTGGCTTGCGCCGTCCCAAGGCACGCTTGAGGTTCCCCCAGCGATCGTCCAAGGCCGCCGCCTGCTCCCCGATCACGCCGTCCCGCGCGGCCACCTCCCCCGCCAGCCGCTTGATTTCCGCCAGGGCCCCACGCAGTTCATCCTGGATGGCGCGGGCATCATCGTGGGCAGTCCCCAGAGCCCCTTCAAGCTCACTCTGGTGTCCCTGATAGGCCGCCACCGCGTCCTCCAACGCCCCCATGTTGCCACGCAGATTATCCCCCTCCAACTGTAGTTCCGCCACCACCTCCCGGTGCGCACCCAGCTCCGCTTGCAGCTCCTCCGCCAGCTCATCCCGCTCCACCAAACTGCGGCGATGGCCCGCCAGATCCACCTCGATGGCCGCCACGCGCTCCCGATGACCCGCCAGATCAGCCTCCAACTCCGATACCACCCGGGCCTGCTGCTCGCGCTCGCTCACTCGGTCGCCTTCAAGCTCCCCATAAGCCGTTTCCAGTTCTCCGTAGTCCTTGCGCGTCGCCTTGAGCTCAGCCTCCAGCACCTCGCCCCGCTCACGATGACCCGCCAGATCCGCCTCCAACTCTGACACTACTTGCGCCTGCTGCTCGCCCTGGGAAGCCAGCTCCTTCTCAACAGTCCGCTGGCCTCTCCGCGCCTTCTTCAGTTCTCCCTGGAGGGTCTTGGCCTGGGAGGCGTGCTCCGCCAAGTCAGCTTCGAGGGCAGCCACAACCTCTCCCTGCTGGGCCCGCTCGGCCCCCAACTCCTCCTCCAGTTGCCCATGAGCTGCTCGCACCTCCGCGGCCTCTTCCTCCAGAGCAGCCAATGCTACCCCATGCTCGGCGAGATCCGCCTCCAGGGTTGCCACGCTCTCAGCCTGGGCAGCGGCCTGTTGTCCCAATTCCTCTTCCAGTTCCGCGCAGGCGGCCCGCGCCAGCTTTCCTTCCCCTTCCAAGGCCTCCACAGTCAGGCGGTGCTCGGCCAGATCGGCCTCCAGGGCGGCCACGATCTCCCCCTGCTGCTCACGCTCTGCCAAGACCTGTTCCTGCGCGGCCCCAAAGTCCGCCCGAGCCTCCTGCGCCTCCTGGGCCAGGGCCTGCGCCACGGCCAGGTGTTCAGCGGTCTCCGTTTCCCGCTCACCTTCCAAGGACTTATAGGCAGCCAAAGCCCCTTCGAGTTCCCCGGCACTTTCCTCCAAGGCCGCGGCGTATTCCTTCAACTCAGCCCGCAGGGCGGCTTCAACTTCCCCGTGCTCTTCCTCACTGGCGGAGAACTCAGATTCCAGTTTGGCGAAAGCGGCCAAGGCCTGTTCCAACTCAGCTCCCCTCTCCTCCAAACTGCCGCGATGTTCAAAGAGATCGCGCTCCAAGGCCGCCACGGCGGCGGCTCCCTGTTTGTCGCTTTCCTTGAGCTGCTCCTCCAAGACGCCCTGGGCAGCGCGCACCTCAGCCAGTTCCAGGAGCAACGCTTCCAGGGTCCCGCGATGTTCCGCCAGATCTGACTCCAAGGTGGCGATGACCTCGGCGGTTTGGCGTTCCGACTCCTGCGCCTCTGCCTCCAGCTCGGTGAAAGCCGCCAACGCCGCAGCAGCCTCAGCCTCCCGTTCTAAAAGGGCCTTGCCATGCCCCTTCAGATCTTTCTCCATAACGCGCAGGGCCTGAGCGCTCTCCTTGGCATTTGCCTTGCGCTGCGCCACGGCCGTTTTCAGGGCGGCGCGCTGCTCCTTGAGCTCGGCTCGTGCTTCGCTGACGGTTTTTTTGTGGCCCGCCAGATCCTCGCGCAGGGTCGCGATTACTTGTTCCTGTCCCTTGCGCTCCGCGGCGATCTCCTTGAGGGAAACTCCATGCTCCTCCAAGCGTGTGCTCAGCTCCGCACGGGCCCCCATCAACTGCTTTCGCTCCTTGTTCCATTCGCTCTTGGCACGATCGAAGCCCACCAGGCTCAGGCCGAGGTCGGTAATCTTGGCCAGGGTTCCTTCCGGCGCCCGGGGCGGGGCGAAGAGTCCCGTCGTGTCCGGCAAGGCCGCCTCGCCATAGGCCGCCACCACCACATGACGGTAAACCGGCTCAGCGTGGTCAGAGTCGTAAAGCGCGCGGTTGTAGAACTTGAAGAAGCTCCGCGCCAGGGGCCTTAGCTGGGGCTCGTTGTCCATGTACATGGACATGCACATCAACGCCAACCAGCGATCCAGATTGCCGTGCCCCAGACTGAGCACCTCGCCTCCGAGCCTCGCCAGTTGCTCTTCTGTGTCGCGCCTAAGGGGCAGGCGGTACTCGATGTGTTCCCGCAGGTAGCGGTGCTCCACGCCGAGCTTCTTCGACATAAAACGCTCCAGTGTTTTTTCCGCCGCCTCCACACGCCCGCTGCGGTAGGGGCCGGCGATCACGGTCCACTTGCGGGCCACGCGCCACAGTTCACGCACAAACTTCTTGCGCCGCGGCGGACGGATGTGTTCGAGGGTGTCAAAGCAAGCCACCACATCGAATGACTCATCCTTGAAGGGCAAGCTGCAGCCGTCGCCGAGCACCAGGCCTTGCTCCCCGGAAGCTTCCATATCCACCAAGGTAATGTCGTCGCGTTTCAGGAACTCGCGCAACACCCCGGTACGCCCGCCCACATCGAGCACCTTGAGGGGCTCTCCGTCGGAGCGCAGGCGCTCCAAGAGATCGGCCACCAACCGATAGCGTTGGTACTGATCAAAAGGTAGCGAGAGAACGCTTCTCACCGTTCAGAGACCTCCTCGCGCAGAGCGTCACCATGACGGCGCTTGATGGTCCAGCGGGTGGGCAGGTAGAGCAAGCCATGCTGGTGGCCAGCGGCATCGATGACCTCGAATGTCAGGGCGTGCTCCCGGTGATCAATGGCCGTGGGCGCGGCCTTGCTGTGATCGTAGAGGAAGGTGGTCAGGTAGTACTGCCCCGCCAAAAGGGGCATGCGCTCGAAGTCCATCTCCACTACCCCCTCCTCACCGGCGGCCACCGCCCCCAGGTGAATGGGTGACTCGCGCCAAAAGTGGTTGGAGCCATTTATGTAGGTACCGTCCGAGCGGTAGATGCCGATGCCGAAGACCGGCTCCTGGGCAGCCTCGTGGGCCTTCCAGGGGATCGTCACGCGAAAGGCCTGACCCGTATGGAAGACATGGCCCGCCGCGCCGTCGTCGCCGCTCATTTCGATCTCAAGCGTCTCGAGTTCGCCGGTGCCCCAACGGGGATACTCACTCGTGCCGCGGTTGAGGGCCGAGAGGCGTTCGTTGCCCCGGGCGTGGGCGCGTTTGAGGTATTCGTCCGCCACCTTCTCCGCCGGTCCCTGCTCCAGTACTTCGCCCTGATCCATGAGGACAACGTGCTGGCACATGGACTTGACCGCGCCGATATCGTGGGACACGAAGATGGTTGTCTTGCCCTGTTCGCGGAACTCGTTCAGGCGATTGGTGCACTTGCCCCGGAAGTGCTCGTCGCCCACGGAAAGGGCTTCGTCGATGAGCAAGATATCCGGATCCACACTGGCCGCCACGGCGAACCCCAAGCGCACATACATGCCGGAACTGTAGGTCTTCACCGGGCGTTCGATGAAATCACCGAGCTCCGAGAACTCGATAATGCCCTCGAAGCGCTCGGCGATTTCCTCTTCGCTCATGCCCAGGATGGAACAGTTGAGGCGGATGTTTTCTCGCCCCGTGAACTCCGGATGAAAACCGGCTCCGAGCTCAAGCAGGGATGAAACGCGCCCCTGAACGCGCACGCTGCCGGTGGTCGGCTGGGTAATGCCGGTCAGCAGTTTCAGCAACGTACTCTTGCCAGCGCCGTTCTCCCCAATAATGCCCACCGTGGCCCCATGGGGAATGTCCAGATACAGATTGCGCACTGCCCAGAACTCCTTGTAGCGCGGCCCGCCTGGCAGAAAGAGATCCCAGACCCGATGCATGGGCTTGTCATACATCTGATAGGCCTTGCCCAGGCCTTCGGCCACTATGGCACTTCCGCCCATATCGACGGATTGCTGTGTTTGCGTATTCATCTACAGGAGATCCGGAAAACGCTGCTTCTGGGAGTTGAAAAAACGGGCCCCAATCATGAATACCACCAAGCTGAGCAAGGCGAAACGCAGTATGACCATGGGATCGGGCCAACTGGCGAAGAGCAGAATGTCCCGGTAACAGGTGATTAGCCAGTGCAGGGGGTTGGCCTCCAGAATCCAAGCGAAGATGCCATCCTTGGCCCGCGCCACCATCTGGGGCGGGTAGAAGATGGGCGTGCCGAACATCCAGATGGTCACCAAGACCCCCACCAGGTGATAGGTGTCCCGCAGGAAGAGGTTGAGGGTCGAGAGGAAGTAACCCAGACCCACGGTAAAGATCGCCTGCAAGGCCATCAGCAGCGGCAGACAGACCAGGGGCAAGCCCAGGGAGAGGGCACGCATCTCCGGCTCTCTCGGCGCCAGCAGGGCCCCCACCGCCGGCGCCGCTTCCGCGGCCCCGGCACCTCCCGAAAACCACAGCACTCCGATCAGCACCACCGGCACGCCGATCAACATGTTCACCAGGGACGAGATGGTCAGGAAGACCGGCAGCACCTCTGTGGGAAAGACCACCTTCTGAATCAGGTTGGCGTTTTCCACCAGGGTATTGGTGGACCGTGAAACCGTTTCTGAGAAGGCGGTCCAAACAGTGATCCCAGCCAACATCCAGAGGGCTACCATCTCCTCCGCGGCGCCGTCGCTGAAGCGCACATTGAGCACGATGCGGAAGACGAAGACATAGATGCACAGGTTCAGAATCGGGTAGACCACGGACCAGAAAAAACCCATGGAGGAACCCACATAACGACCCTTCAGGTCGCGCACCACAAAGTCCTTCAGCAGGTGGCGGTGCAAGATGAGTGAGCGCAGGAGTCTGAGCATCTCAGATGATTGTCTTGCCGAGGGCTGAAAGGATTAGATCGACGGCCACCTCGGCGGTGGTATTGCGGGTATCGAGAATCGGGTTGACCTCGACCACTTCAAGCCCCAACAAGGAACCGGATTCCGCGGCGAGCTCCATGACCAGATGGGACTCACGCCAGTCGGTGCCGCCGGGCACCGGCGTGCCGACGCCCGGCGTCACCGCCGGGTCGACCCCGTCCACGTCGAAGGACAGGTGAAAGCCCGCCGTGCCGCTGGTGACCACCGCCAGGGCCTCTTCCATGACCGCGTGGATGCCGCGGGCATCGATGTCGCGCATGGTGAAGTGCCGCACGCCAGAGGCGCGCACGGCCCGGGCTTCCTCGCGGTCCAGATCGCGGATGCCCACCAGGGCAACCTGTTCGGGGTTGACCAGGGGCCGGCGCAGGCCGAGTTCCAGGAGTTCTTCTGGGCCCTGGCCCAGGATGGCCGCCAGGGGCATGCCGTGCACATTGCCGCTGTGGCTGGTCTCCGGTGTATTCATATCCCCATGGGCATCGAACCAGATGAGGCCCAGGGCCTGCCCGCCGCCGCCGCCCTCGGCAGCCAAATGGTCGCTGATCCCCGCCACCGTCCCACAGGCGATGGAATGGTCTCCCCCGAGCACCAGGGGGAAGCTGCCCGCCTCAAGGATCTCCAAGACGCGCCGCCGCAGCTCGCCACAACAGCTGGCGATGTCCGCCAGGAAGCGCGCCCGGGGACTGCTGGCCTCCAAGGTCTCAACTTCGCGCACGGCCAGATTGCCGAGATCCTCGTAGTCCAAGCCCAAGCGAGCCAAGCGCTCGCCCAACCCGGCAATGCGCAGGGCGCTTGGACCCATGTCCACACCCCGGTGAGACCCGCCCAGATCCATGGGCACGCCCAGCACACAAATTTTGCGCGCCATCAGCATGTTGCACCTCCCGCCCGGCGGCTGTGCGACTCTGGCCTAGGATTGGTGGGCAACATGGAAGGGCATCGTAACGCGCGGGGGCCCTGGTCTCGACTAGGGACCGGGCAGTTGGCGCTCAACTCGACTCGGTTACTGGGTGCGGGCGGCCATGGCGCCCAGGAAGGCCCCCTGCAGGGTAGGATCGCCGGAACCGCGCCGGAGCAAACGCTCCAGGCGGTGCACATCCTCCACGCCGCCCCAGGCTCCCACGGCGAAACCCACCCGGCGCGCGTCCCGCGCTCCAGCGTAGATCGGTGGACTCTGGGCTTCCTCAAGCAAGGCCCGCTCGCCGGCCACCTCAGCCAACAGGGCCCCGGCCAGGACACTGCGGTTCCACGGAGTACGCCACAGAGCTTGACGCACCAGGGGCAAGACGCTCCCCGAGCCCGCCTCCAACAAGGTCAAGGCCAGGATGCGGTTGTCCTCGAAACGCCCCTCCAGGGGGAAGAGATGTTCCATCAGGGCCAGGTCCTCGTGGGTGGGCTGGTGTGCGAGGACGCGCAACATGGTGGTCCCCACACGCCCCGGGGGGACACCGCCCCGCAGACTCTCGCGCAGGTCCTCCCGGGCGCTGGACCGTCCTGCGGAGAGCAAAACAGCCTGTAGCAGGCCGTCCGCAACCGCGCCCGGTTCGCCGGCGGATTCGGCGCGCCAATCCTCCAACAGGGGCACCGCCAGCATGGCGCCACCGGGCCGGGCCATGGGCAGTAAGCAGGCCTCCACCTCGCGGCGTTGACCGTCCTGAAGTGTCGCGCGCAGGAAAAGTGGCGCCTCGCGGTCGCCCAAGCGCACACCGGCGGCGATGGCTGCGCCGCGCACCCCCACGCTGCTGTCGTCCATAAGCGGGCGCAGAAGATGCGCTTGGCCCGCGGCTCCGGCCAGGGCCAGGGCCAGGCAGGCCTCACGGCGCTCAGCCGCCCGGGGGCTGGTCAAGGAATCGGTGATGATTATGAGAGCCGGTTCAAGACCCGAACGCACCAGCAGGCCGGCGGCCATCGGCGCCACGCCCTCTACTAGACTGGCCCGCTCCAGGAGCGGGCCGCAGAGTGGATCCAACCCCCGCAGGCCGATTTCACTGACCAGGACTTCCCACTCCCCGGCATCCGCCGGAGACCACAGATCCAGTTCCACCAGGCGGTTGAGCTCCAGGGGCATGGCCCGCACGGCCGCCCGCAGGCGCGCCGCGCCCCGGCCCTCAAGCAGGCTTTGGAGCAGATGATCGCGCACGCCGGCCCGGCCTAAGCCGGCAGCCCCCTCCAGGATCAGGGCGTCGAGGAACTCCTCGTCCTCCGCCAAGGCCTCTAGCAGGCGCGATGACCAGGACTGGCCGTCGATCAAGCCAAAGCGTCGGGCGGCATCCCAGCGCAACTCCAACAGGCGGCGCACTGCCCGCTGCTCGGCGCTGCCGGCGGGGTTGATCGAAAAGACCAAGAGCTCGGTTGCCGTCGTCGCCAAGGGCTCATTTGAATCCGCCGCGCCCTCGACCAAATCTGAAATCGTGTCCCGAGCCTCTTCGCGCCCGGTGCGCAGGAGCGCCAAGAGGGCGCATTCCCGCAGGCGCAGGACCTCAGGCTGCGGGCCACCGTATGTGCCTCCGAGGGCCAGGGGCTTCAAAAAACCGCTGGCGGAGGGTCCCAGCTCCCCCAGGGCGAGGATGGCAGCACTGCGCTCGGAAAAGCTGCCCTCGCTGGCCCAGGACTGGAGCAGGGGCCGTTCGTCCACGGCCCCGGCGGCACCCAGGGTAAACAGCATGATGGCCCGCTCGCGCTCGTCCAGATTCGCCTGGTCCAACCCAGCCAGGGCCCTGGCCACGCTCTGGGGAGTAAAGGAAACACGCTCGTCCCGGGCCAGAATCAGCGTCCAATCTCCCATTGCTGCCCCCGCATCCTGGACACCCGGGGCAGGTTGAGCAGCGGCGGCGCTGGGTTCAGCAGGCAGGGCCCAGAGCAGGCCGGAGAACAGTGTGATCAGGAACATGGGGGCGCGGCGCGCTGGGAGCGACGGAGGGGGCGTGGGCATGGTCTGGCGGGGACGGGGGGACCCCTGTGTATCGGCAGGGAATGGATGAACCCAAAACCATGAGGCACAAAGACTTGCGGCCTCCCAGCTACTCTGCCAGGCGCCCCCCACGGCGAAGGCGCCCCCGCGGCATAAGCACTGTCGTGGCAAGTAGTTACAAGCACGGCGCCGCAGACCGGGGGAGGCCGCAGGCGGGGCGGGTCAAAGGCCACGGAGGCGCCTCACCCGCTCCTACTCCAAGGTCAGCAGCACTTCGAGGGTCCCGCTGCCATCCCCGGCGCCCGCCCGCAGGACCAGACTGCCGGCACGCCCGTCGTTCAGTGAGCCCCGGAGAAGTCCCCCGCTCTCCAATTCCAGGCCCTCTAGCCGAAAGCGCCCATGGCGATCGGAACGGGTGCTCTGGCCGGCGAACTCCACCATCACGCCCCCCAGGGCGGAGCGGGTGTGGACATCCTGAACCGTACCCGTCAACACCCCGTTCGGCTCCCCGGGCCCATGGTCGCCGCCACAGGCCGCCGCTCCCCACAGGCACAGGAGCAACAGGATCCCCAGCGATTTTCCCTGGTTCGCCATGGTCAATCCTCAGGTGTGCCCAGGATTCCTATCAACTGGTCCCGGCGCTCGTCCCGCAGGGCGGCATTGGATGCTTCCAGATTGAGGCGCAACAGGGGCTCGGTGTTGGAGAGGCGCACATTGAACCACCACCAGGATTCGTCCCCGAGGTCGCCGAACTCCACGGTCACTCCGTCGAGTTCATCCTGGCGGCCGTCGGCAAAGGTCTCCCGCAGTTTGGCAATGGCAGCTTCCTTGTCGGGCACGCGGAAGTTGATCTCCCCGGTGGCGTGGTAGCGGCGCAGGTCCTGCACCATGGAACTCAGAGTTGCGCCACTTGCCAAGCGGGCGGAGACCAGGTTCAGGCCCGCCAACATGGCCAACACTCCCGAATCGGTGGTGAAGTTGTCGGCGAAGTAAAAATGGCCGGAGAGTTCCCCGGCGAAGACCGCCCCCCGCTCTCGCATGGTGGCCTTGATGAAGGAATGTCCCACCCGTTCGCGGATGGGCACTCCACCGGCCTCGGCGATGGCTTCCTTGACAGCCCAGGATGAACGCAGGTCGTAGACAATGGGCACGCCGGGATTGGTACGCAGCACTTCTCTCGCCAAGAGGGCGGTCATCAAGTCGGCGGGCACCGTGCGCCCGGTCTCATCGACGAAACAACAGCGATCCGCATCCCCGTCAAAGCCCACGCCCAGCTGCGCGCCGCGGGCCAAGACCTCGGCCTTGACCATCTCGAGATTCTCCTCCTTGATCGGGTTGGCTTCGTGGTTGGGGAAGGTTCCGTCGGGATCCATCAGCAGGGTGTGGGGCCGCACCTTGGGCAGACGGGCGAGAATCCCTGGCAGGGTGTGCCCCGCCATGCCGTTGGCGGCGTCGATGGCGATGGACACCTCGCTCTGCATGGTGTCGAAGGCTGCCACATGGCGGCCGTAATCCTCCAGCAGGTCCAGGCGTTCAACACTTCCCCGTTCCTCCACGGCCGGCGGATACTCGGCGGCGCACATGGCTTCGATGTCCACGATGCCCGTGGCACCGCTGATGGGACGAGCCCCCTCGCGGCACAGTTTCATGCCGTTGTAGCGCGGACCGTTGTGGCTGGCGGTGACACACATGCCGCCGTCGCACTCCAAGGACCCGATGGCGAAGTAGGTCATGGGCGTGGAGGCCACGCCGATATCCAAGACCGAACAGCCCGTGTCGCGGATGCCTTCGATGACAGCCTCCGCCATCTCTGGCGAATGGGTGCGCACGTCGCGTCCCACCACCAGGCGCTTGGCTGACAGGAAGCGCGCCAGGGCATTGCCTATGCGGCGGGCCATGTCGGTGTCGAGTTCCTCCGGGACGAGGCCGCGGATGTCGTAGGCCTTAAAGATGGTCATGGTCTGTGCTTTGGGGTCATGTTCACTGGCGAGCGCTGGCGGCGAGGCGCGGCGCGTCGACGAAAACGGTTCGAGAGCCTACCCGTCAGGACAGGATCTGCGCCAGGGAGCGCTGCAGATGGGCGATGTTTTCTCCCGACACATCCCGGTGGGTGACGAAACGCAGCACCGCGGGCGAGAGGGCCATGACCCTGACTCCCCGCTCCCCGAGGGAGGCGGCCAACTGCTCAGCCCCCAGGCCTTCCCGCTCGACCCTGACCGGGACCAGGTTGGTCTCCGGGCCTCCCGCAGGCACGCCTAGGCCGCTGAAGCCCTCCACGACAGCAGCCAACTCCTTGGCCAGGAGGTGGTCATCCGCCAGGCGTTCCACATTCTCCGCCAGGGCCATGCGACCGGCGGCGGCAATGATCCCGGCTTGGCGCATCCAACCACCGAGCTGCTTGCGCACCCTGCGGGCGCGCTCCAAAAACTCAGCTGGCCCCGCGATCAAACTGCCCACGGGCGCTCCCAGGCCCTTGGAAAGGCACAGGGAGACTGAATCCGCACAGGCCGCGTAGTCCCGCGCCGCGACCCCCGACGCCACCACGGCGTGGGCCAGGCGCGCCCCGTCCATATGTACCGCCACGCCCGCCGCGCGGGCCACTTCGGCCACCGCCCGCAGGTTCTCCAGGGGCACAACTGAACCGCCGGAGGCCATATGGGTCTGCTCCACGCAAACCAGACCCGTGCGTGGACAATGCACGAAGTCAGGCCGCAGGGCCGCCGCCACCTGGGCGGGATCGAGAGCGCCCTTGTGTCCCGCCAGAGTCACCGACTGCAGGCCGTGCAGGGCTCCGGCGGCTCCGGCCTCATAGACCAGGACATGGGCCTCGCGTTCCGCGATTAGCTCATCCCCCGGACGCGTCCAGGCCCCCATGGCAATCTGGTTGGCCATGGTGCCCGAGGGCACGAAGAGGGCGCCGTCCTTGCCGAGCCAAGCCGCACCCTCTTTTTCCAGAGCCGCTACCGTCGGATCGCCATCGAGTACATCGTCCCCCACTTCCGCCGCCGCCATGGCGGCGCGCATGGCGGCGCAGGGTCGCGTGACCGTGTCACTGCGGAAGTCCGATTCCATGCCTCAGCCTAGACCGGTTGCAGGCATTCGCGCACGCGCCGCAAACCCTCGCGGATGTTCTCCGCGCTGTTGGCATAACTGAACCGCATGTAGCCTTCGCCCAAGGCGCCGAAGCTGGCGCCGGAGAGACAGGCCACGCCGGCTTCCTGGAGGAAACGCTCTTCCAGTTCCTTTGAAGAAATGCCCGTACCGCTGGTATTGGGGAAAGCGTAGAAAGCCCCCTTGGGTATCTGACATGTGAAGCCCGGGATAGCGTTCAGCTCCTCGACGATGATCGCCCGGCGTTCGTCAAATGCAGCGCGCATTTCATCGACCGCATCCTGGGGTCCCTGCATGGCTTCGATGGCCGCGATCTGACCGGCGGCATTGGTACAGGAGGTACTGTTGATCTGCAGCCGTTCGGCGTGCTCGATGAGCTCCGCGGGCCAGACCCCGTAGCCCAGGCGCCAGCCGGTCATGGCCCAGGTCTTGCTCCAGCCGTCGAGCAGAATGACGCGCTCGCGGATGTTCTCAAACTCGAGCAGACTGACGTGTTCCTCGCCGTCGTAGAGCAGGCGCGAATAGATTTCATCCGCCAACACATAGACATTCGGGAAGGCCTCCAGGCCATCCGCCAGGCGTTGCAACTCCGAGCGCGGCACCACGCCACCGGTGGGGTTGGCCGGCGTGTTGACGATAACCAGGCGCGTGCGTTCGTTGACCTGGGCCAAGACCTCGTCGGCGCTGAAGGAATAGCCAGCCGCTTCACTCAAGCGAATAGGCACGGCCTCGGCGCCGGAGTAGCGAATGACCGACTCGTAAATCGGAAAGCCCGGGTTCGGATAGAGGATTTCAGTTCCCGGTTCGCCGAGCATCATGATCGCGAAGAACATGGTGGGCTTGCCGCCGGGAACAATCAGCACATGGGCCGGATCGATGGTGACGCCGCGGTGGCGCGCGATGTCCGCCGCCACCGCCTCGTGCAACTGGGGCAGGCCGCGGGCCGGCGTGTACTTGTGCCAGCCATCAGCCAAAGCCCGCCGCCCAGCCTCGACGATGTTGTCCGGCGTGGCAAAGTCCGGCGCACCGATGTGCAGGTGGATGATGTCCCGCCCCTGGGCCTCCAGGGCCTTGGCTTTGGCGAGCACTTCGAAGGCGGTTTCGGTCCCCAAACGGGACATGCGTTGGGCGAGGGTCATGGCTGCTTCCTGTTCGAGCTGGTTGATTGCTTTACCGATTCTGGCCGGACATTTTATCCGCCCGGCGGGTGCCTGCCCACCCATGGACAAGGACTCCTTCTCGCTGACAGTCGGGTATCGGATAACGAGGGCTGAGCGGGCCCGGCGACACCCCTAGAAACTCAGCTGTGGCTCACCAGAAAGCTCCCCACATCCACTGCGCCGCAGCTAGAAATGCAGCTGCAGCTCCAGGAGCAACGCCCCCTCGTCATCCTGCACCCGCCCCCCGGCGCTCACATCGTCGGTGTAGAAACTGTGGACATAGGCGTGGCGCAGGATCATGTGCCTGTTCATGACCCAGTTCAGGGCCAGGGACGCGCTGCGGATGTTGTCGGTGTATGTCCCGCCCTGGGCCAGGCCCAGGGTCTCCAGGGAAGAGTCGCTGTGCAAATCTGAATAGCGCGCCGCCAGCACCCAGGCGCCGCGGCCCGCACCGCTGGACGGATCGAAGGGCAGGTCAGGCACGACTCCCGCAAAGGTCTTGCGCTCCCCGGTCAGCACATGGGCCAGTTCGAGATAGGTACCCTCGAAGCGCACCGCATCGCTGCCGCCGGCACCGCTCATATCCTGTTCCATGTTCAGGTGCTCCGCCTGCAGGAACCAGGGCCCGCGAAACCAGGCCACCTCGAACCCCAGGCGCTGGCGCTCCCCGGCCAGGCGCGTGCCCGCCGCCATCTCGATCACCTCCTGCCCGGCCGCGTTCTCCACGGCGAACCCCCCCGGTGCATCGAACTGGGTTCCAAAGGTGGCCGCTACTCCAAACTGAAGATTGCGCCAGATGGAAGCGGGCCGCTTGGCAAAGGGGTGGGCCATGACGCGCGCCGCCAGGTCCTTGCTGCTGCTGGTGTCCTCGCCGCCGGTGCCGTTGGTCAGTGAGGCGCCGTACTCCCACAGACGCGACGGACTGCGACCGACCAAGAACAGGCCGTGGTCCTCCGCCGGAGAGAACTGATTCAAGATGGAGAAGCGCGGGAAGTTTATGTGTCGTCGACTGCGCACTTCTTCCAGGCCAAAGGGAACCTTCATGCGCCCGGCCATGGCGACCGCGTCACCGCCCAAGACATCAACCCCGATCCAGGCTTCCTCCAGTTCGACCTCGTGCTCCGAGAAGTTCGGTTCGAGGCGAAAGCGCAGGGTGTCGACAAAACGACCGGCAAACTCCGGGCGCATGCGCTTGAGACCAAAGTCCATGCGCGGGTCGCGCCCAGACTCCACCCAAGCTCCCGTAGCCTGAAACAGACCCTCGAAGACGAGCTCGTTGCGACCGTCGGCGGAAACGATGCGCGGACCAGCCCAGGCCCCGTCGCCGTTGACATCTTCAAGGACTGTTTCCGGGAAGGTCTGAACGGCGGCCAGGCCGGTGGGTGCCAGGCCCGCCAGACTGAACAGGCCCGCGATGGTGAACAGGAATGCCGGAGTCAGCACGGGCTCTACTTGCTGTGGGCGGATCATAGTTATGGCTCTCGTGGTTATGTGCCGACCGGGGGGGGCGCCTGCCCATGCAAGACAAGTGCCCGGGGCCGAGCGGCCTCCCCCTATTCTGCCGCCCGCGGCGTGCGGTCCAAGCCCGAAGGTCGTCACAGCCCGGGAAAGCCTGTTTACATTCTCGTAACACAAAGTACGCCCCCCTGGCCCAGCAAGGCGCCATTTAGCTTCGCCCAGGCGCTACCCTAGGCGCCCATCGCCACCGCCCATCCCTCCTGCCCCGGGCATGGACCTTGCCACACTGCCCAGCCCCACTCCCACGCCGGCCCCAACCCCCAGCCCCGCCCTCCAGCCATGTCCTCCACCAAGTCGCCGCCCCTCACGCTACTGCTCTGCCTGGCCCTCGCCGCCTGCGCCCCAAAACC
>NYXZ01000148.1 GCA_002686595.1 Planctomycetota bacterium
GGCGGTGGAGGTCGGTTACTTCGATCCGGACGCCCGCCGCTACCGCAGGGCCACGGCCGGGCCTTTCCGCCTGACCATCGATGCCGGGGTGGGCGAACAGGCCCACGGCGCCCACAGCGCGGATCTGCTGGTGGACGAGGCCGCGATCGCGATGCTCACTGCCGAGCAATACCCGGCCCTGGAGCGGGGTGGACATCGTCGGCTGGCCACGCAAGAGCGCTTCGCCCTGGTGTTGCTGCTGCTGGTCGCTCCGCCAGGGCTCTTCGGCGCGGTCGCCGCGGTACGCCGCCGCCAGCGACGACGGGCTGATCCCGAGCGCACGCGCCGCCAGCGAGCCCTCAAGCGCGCCCGCGCCCGGCTGGCGGACACGGGCGGAGGCGACCGAGTGGCTGCGGCCGCCGCCATCGATGGTGCCGTCCGCGACTTCCTCGCCGAGCGCGCGGGGGTCCCCGTCGGCGCCCTCAGCCCGTCCGAACTGGCGCGGGTCGTGGCAGATGCCGGCGCGGAGCCCGACACCGCCGCCGAGCTGGCGAGCTGGCTCACCGACCTGGCCGCCGTCCGTTACGCGGGCCGGCGAGAGCCCACCGTGGACGCCCTGGTGAGCCGGGCCGAGGGGCTGGTCGACCAGCTGGGCGAGGAGCTGCCATGAGCCGCCCCGCCCTCGCGGCAGCGATCGCGTTCGCCTGGGCGGCGGCGTTGCCTGGCGGCGCCTGCGCCTCCACCGAGGACGACCGGCTGATGTTCGAGTCGTGCACGATCCTCTACCAGGCCAACCGCTACGACGACGCCGCGGGCTGCTATCGCAGCTTGCTGGACGGCGGGGTTCGAAACGGGCCGGCCCATGCCAACCTGGCCAACGCCTACATGCACCTCGAGCGCCACGGTGAGGCGGTCTACCACTACCGACAGGCGCAGCTGTTCCTGCCGCGGGACAGCGAGGTCCGCGGCCACCTGTCCCGGGCGCTGGCGGCGGCCGGACTGGAGCGGGAGCCGCCCCGGCCCGCGGCGAGTCGCGTGCTGTTCTTCTACGACCGGCTCTCCCCGGGGGAGCTGTGGGGGATCGCGGCGATCCTCAACGTGGTCCTGTGGGGGCTGCTGATCATCCGGCTGTACCGACGCGGTGAGATCGTCACCTGGGCCGCCCTGGTGGTCTTCGCCGGCCTCTTGCTGTTCTCGGGAACCGCCGCCGCCCGGACCCTGGAGCTGACCACCCGGCCGGGGGCCGTGGTCCTGTCGGGGACCGCGGTGGCCCGCTCGGGCCGCGATCGCTCCGCGTCCGAGATGTTCCGGCTCACCGAGGGCAGCGGGGTGACGGTCACCGCGCGCCAGGGGGGCTGGGTCGCGGTGGAGACCGAACAGGGGCGGCGGGGCTGGGTCGAGGCCGACGTGCTGGGCGTGATCGAATACGCCCGGGTTGGCATCGTCGGTAGGGATCAGGACGGCGCAAGACGCTGATCCCGAGTCGTCCGATCTTCGCTTGCAGAGCGCTGGGGACTTGGCCCGCGCCCTCCAAGTGGTGTACACCGTCCGATTGAACCTGGGAGGAACGCACCCATGCGCACCCGGCCCCTGATCACGATGCTGTGCCTGACCATCGTCTGCGCGCTGGCGATGCCCGCGTCCGCTATCAAGGTCGACAAGGCCATCAAGAAGCTCCCCGACGAAGACCGCCAGATGATCCTGGCGCTGAAGATCTACATGGCGGAGGACGAGCTGGAGGCGTACCTCACCCTCGACGGCCACGAGGCCCGCGTGGATTTCCTCGAGGAGACAGGTTACCTGCGCAAGTGGAACCTCATCCGCGAGGAGTTCATGCCCCACGTGGTCAAGCGCCAGGTGGTCAAGGGGATGAACAAGGACGAGCTGTGGATGACCTGGGGCAAGCCGGTCCAGGTCCGGCAGACCTTCTACGAGAAGGCATACGTCGACATCTACACCTACTTCTTCTACGAGGATCGCAAGGGTACCGCGATCCCGACCCCCGACCGGGACGATCCCCTGTCCTACAACCGTCCCCAGTGGGAGATGAACGTCTACTTCCACAACGACAAAGTGGTCTCGATCCTCGAAGAGGGGGAGCTGTTCAGCCCCCAGGATCTGAGCAACCAGTTCCAGCCGCTGCCCGATGCGGTCGAGAAACCGGAGCCGGTTGCCGAGCCCGACCCCGAGCCCGAGGCGGGGACCGAGGCCGGATCCGAGACCGAGGGCGGCACCGAGTAGCCAGACCCACCGATTCGGTTCTCTACTCCCCCCGGCCCGCTCGACAGGGTGAGGGTCGCAGGGGAGGAAGGCTATCCAGGAACAAGGCTACGGCTGCAGGACGGTCTCGATCCCCTGGACGATGGTCTCCTCCTGGGCCAGGAGGCCGCCGCGCCAGCGATCGACGATGCGCACGGTCCAGTGATACGAGTCGCCCAGGTAGGCATCCTTGATCGCCGCCTGCTGGCTCGGCGTCAGCGCGACATTGGGACGCTCGCCCACGAGCAGGAAACCCACGGGGACGTCGTTTCGGCCGACGCCGTAGCGATCCGAGGCCACCAGGAAGCGATCCCGCAGCACCGGGAAGTTGACCGACCGGGCCCCGGACAGCGAGTCGTTGATGTCGGCCTCGCGGGCGTCGACGCAGATGACGATCACCTGCAGGCCGCGTCCCCACCCCGAGTACTTGCGCTGCAGGCGCGCCAGCATCTCGAGCTCGTCGGCCGTATCGCCACCGCCGGCCAGGAACACCAGCAGGACCGCATCGCGCGGCTCCTCGGGCGAGACGCCGAGGAAGTTACCCAGGGACGGAGTGTTGCTGCCGGCCACGGCGGTGGCGACCGGTTCGTTGTACGAGTACAGCATGAACACCGGGGCTTCGTCCCCGGAGTCCAGCATCGTCCCGGCGGTGGCCGTGGACACGGTCGTGACGGCGAGGACCAGTCCCGCGAACCAGGCCAACGCGACGGTGGGAATACGCTCTTTCATCTGTCTCACCCGCGGCTCAGACGGACACCAACACGCACGTGATGTTGTCCTTGCCCCCCTCGGCGTTGGCGGCGTCGATCATCGCCTGACAGGCCTCCTGGGGATCTGGGTTGGTCTCCATCAGGGTGAGGATTTCTTCGTCAGGCAGCTCGCTCCACAGGCCGTCGGTGGCCAACAGGATCCGGTCGCCCGGGTTCAGTGTGATGTGGAAGATGTCGATGTCCACGTCGTCCGTGGAGCCGACGGACCTCACCAGGATGTTGCCCGACGGGTGCGTCCGCGCCTGCTCCCGGGGGATCTCGCCCATCTGTACCAGGTAGGCGACCAGCGAGTGGTCGCGGGTGATCTGCTCCAGCGCGCCGTCTCGCAGGAGGTAGGCGCGGGTGTCGCCCACGTTGGCCAGCAGCGCCTCGGTCATCCGGTAGACCAGGGTGGTGGTCAGCGTGGTGCCCATGTTGCTCTCGTTCTCGCGGCCACACTCGAGCACCGAGCGGTTTGCCAGCGAGAAGGAGGAACGGAGCAGTCGCTTGAGGTTCTGGACGTTGAAGCCCTTGGCCTTGCCGTGACGCTGCCGTGCTTCGAGGAACAGGGTCTCGATGGCCAGGCTGCTGGCCACCTCGCCACGGTCGTGGCCACCCATGCCGTCGGCCACGGCGGCGAGCGCGAAGTCCTCGGCGAAGACCTCGTGGCGCCAGGAGTCTTCGTTCAGTTCGCGCACCTGGCCCGGGTCGGAGCCCCCGGCCATGTTCAGCTCGCGCTCATCGATGATCGTGGCGACCTCGGTCTCCTCGGAGACCTCCCCCGCTTGCTCCGTGCGATCGGTATCGTGGACCTCCGGCCCTGAATCCGGATCGCGCTTGCGCTTGCCACTCATCGGTTGTTCTGGCACTCCGGGGTCCACGGGGCACACCACCCCACGCAAAAGGCAGCGATCATCATCGGTCACGCGACGGTCCAGCGCAAGCGCCATGCCGTCAAAACAAGACTCCGCGTCCCTCGTTTCCCCTCGTCCGCCTCCCCCCAACCTGCTGGGCACGAAGGACCGTCACTGCTACCCTCCGCCACCGATGAGCGCGCTGAACTTCCAGGTGCTGCACGAGGATCGGGGGACCGCCGCCCGCGTCGGCCGCCTGACCCTGCCCCACGGCACGGTCGATACGCCCACCTTCATGCCCGTGGGCACACGCGCGGCCCTGCGCGCCGCCACGCCCGCCCAGGTCGTGGCCACGGGCAGCCAGATGGTGCTGGCGAACACCTACCACCTGTCGATCCGGCCGGGGGAGGGGCTGGTGGCCAAGGCCGGCGGCCTCCACCGGTTCATGAACATGCCGCTGCCGATCCTCACCGACTCCGGCGGCTTCCAGGTGTTCAGCCTGCCCGGGGTGGAGATCAGCGAGGAGGGGGTGCGCTTCGCCTTCGAGAAGGGGGGCAAGCGGGTCTTCCTGAGTCCGGAGCGAGCGATCCAGATCCAGGAGGAGCTGGGCGCCGACGTGATCATGGCCTTCGACGAGTGCATCGAGTACCCCTGCGAGCGTTCCTACGCCGAGATCAGCGTCGACCGCACCACCCGCTGGGCCGAGCGCTGCCTGGCCGCCCGCACCCGCACCGACGACCAGGCCCTGTTCGGAATCGTCCAGGGAGCGATGTGGGAGGACCTGCGCCACCGCAGCGCCGATGCGCTGGTGGCGATGGACTTCCCCGGCTACGCGGTCGGTGGCCTGAGCGTGGGCGAGGGACGAGAGAAGATGGAGCGGGTGCTGGACTTCACGGTGCCACGGCTGCCCGCCGACAAGCCCCGCTACCTGATGGGGGCCGGGCTGGCCGAGGACCTGCTGGCAGGGATCGCCCGCGGCATCGACATGTTCGACTGCGTGATCCCCACCCGCCACGCCCGCGGCGCGCTGCTGTACACCTTCCAGGGCAAGATGCGAATCACCCAGCGGCGGTACCGGCGGGACATGTACCCGGTGGACACCCGCTGCACCTGCGAGTGCTGCCAGGGCTTCTCCAGGGCCTACCTCCACCACCTGTTCGACGCCGGCGAGGTGCTCGGCACGACCCTGGCGGTGATCCACAACCTGACCTTCCTGTCCCAGCTGGTGGCGCGCATCCGCGAGGCCATCGCCGCCGACCGCCTGACGGAGTACACCGCCGAGTTCATGGCGCGCTACCAGCGCTGATCCCGACCCTCAAGTTCTCCGCCCGCGCACCGATGGCCCGAAGGGGAGGAGAATCCCATGATCCCGATGCTGGAGTTCCGTCGCGGGGGCCGGCCGCGGTTCCAGGTACGCCTGAGCCGCAGCGAGACGCGGGTCGGCCGCGGCGCCCGCTGTGACGTGACCCTGCCCGAGGACCACGTCAGCCGTGTGCACTTCCTGGTCCGGCGACGCGCGGAGCGCCTCGAGCTGCTGGATCGCTCCCGCAACGGAACGGTGCTCAACGGGGATCCCATCGACCAGGCGGAGATGCGGATAGGCGACGTGATCCGGCTCCCGCCGTGGGAGATCGGGCTGGTGGCCGGCAACGGCAACCCGACGCCAGAGACCGCGGTTCGCGATCTGCTCAATCCGGCACCTGTGGTGTCGACCACCCACGAAGGCGACCGACTGCTGGTGCGCGCTGGCGTCCTGCGGGTCTGTGACGGACCGGCGGAGGGCGAGCAGTACGTGATCCGCAAGCCAGAGGTACGGGTGGGCAGCGATCCCACCTGCGACTGGGTATTGACCGGCGACGTCGCTCCCCTGCACTTCCGGGTCCGGGTCGAGGATGGCCGCTACCGGCTCTACGACAGCGGCGCTCCGGAGGGCACGCGGGTGGATGGCCAACCCGTTCGCGATCCCATCGAGTTGCGCGAGGGGGTCCAGGTGGTGGCCGGTGACACGACCCTCGAGTTGCTGGCCCGGACCCACGAGGATCGGGTGCGGCCCCAGCAGGGAGACCGGCTGGGCGATCTGCTGGGCGGGAGCCGCGTGATGCGCGAGCTCTTCCAGCTGATCCGGCGCGTGGCGGCCGCCGAGGTTCCGGTGTTGATCCTGGGGGAGAGCGGCACGGGCAAGGAGCTCGTCGCCAGGGCGGTCCACGACCACAGCCCGAGGGCGGGTGGGCCGTTCGTCCCGGTCAATTGTGGCGCCTTGCCCGGCGATCTGGTGGAGAGCGAGCTGTTCGGCCACGTCAAGGGCGCGTTCACCGGGGCCACCGGCCACCGCGCGGGTGCGTTCCGGGAGGCCGGCGGCGGCACCCTGTTCCTCGACGAGATCGGCGACCTGGCTCCGGCCGCGCAGGTGCGTTTCCTGCGGGTGCTCGAGACCGGCCGGGTTCGCCCGGTGGGTGCGGATCGCGAGGTGCCCGTGGACGTACGTGTCGTGGCGGCGACCCATCGGGATCTCGCCACCGAGCTGGCCGAGGGGCGCTTCCGCGAGGACCTGTTCTTCCGGCTCAACGTGGGCCTGATCCGCGTGCCTCCGCTGCGGGCGCGGCGCGAGGACGTCCCCCTGCTGGCCGACCACCTGCTGACTGCCTCGATCCCGGGTTCCCCTCCAGCCATCGATGCCGCGGCGATGGCGGTGCTGCGGGAACAGAGCTGGCGCGGAAATGTCCGGGCCCTGCGCAACGTGCTGCTGCGCGCTGCACTGCTCTGCGACGGCGGGTGCATCCAGCCGGCCCACCTGCAGTTCGATCTGACCGCGGGCAACAGCAGCGATCCGCTGATGGCCATGGACTCCCAGGAGATCGCAGGGTCCCTCGAGGGGGCCGAGCGGCGGGCGATCCAGAACGCCCTCGATGCCTGCGGAGGCAACAAGATGGCCGCAGCCAAGGTCCTCGGCATCGCCAAGTCGACGCTACACGTGAAGTTGAATCGCTACGGGATGGGGTAGGGAAGGCGTCAGGCGTCAGGCGTCAGGCAAGAGGGGGACAACGGGGGTCAGTCCCAGCGGCCGTCGCCGGACTCTTCGCTGCCTTCGACCTCGGCGTCGCTGTTGGACGGGGCGGCCTCTTGCGCCGCCAGATCCTCCTCGGCGCGCCGCCGCTGTTCCTCGTCCACGCCCCCGCCGAGGCCCTGGCTCTTGTCCTGGGCGCCCAGCTTCAGCTGGGTCTCGGCGAGGGTGGCGCCGCCCTCGGTTCTGAAGGTCCCGATCAACCAGGCGGCCAGCAGCTGCTCCAGATCCGGCTCTCTGTTGAGCATCTTGGTGCCGTGTCCGACGCCGTAGTAGATCTGCAGATGGCTGACACCCAGAGCCTCGTTGGCCAGGACCTCGGTGGACCTGGCCGAGTAGCTGTCCTCCACCGAGACCACCAGCAATAGCGGTCGCTGGCCATAGGCCTCGACCTGGCCGACCGTGTCCACGCCGTCGTACATCAGCCCCGGGCTGAGCAGCACCAGGGTCGACACGGTGGGATCCTCGACGGCGTACAACAGCGCCGCCGAGCCACCGACGTCAGCACCCACCAGCTGGATGGCGGTGCCCCCGCCAGCGGAACGCTCGTCCCTCAGGTAGGTCACCGCGGCGGCCACGTCGTGCACCATCTTGAGATAGTCGGCCTCGACGAACAGCTCCCGGTCCACATCGGCCCCGCCCACCGTCAGGACCGAGTCGCCGTGCCCCCGCAGGTCCGGAGCCAATCCGGCCACGCCCTTGTTGGCCAGCTTGGTGGCGATGTAATCCCAGTCGCCCCGGTTCCGCCCGGGCTGGTGCATGTACACCGCCGCACCGGAGGATTCACC
>NYXZ01000131.1 GCA_002686595.1 Planctomycetota bacterium
AAGGGGGCACCGAGTGTTGAAATGACGAACCACTTCGAACGCACCCTCTGCAGGTATTCACGCCGGATGACCGCCCAAACATTGACCGACATTATTGAAGTTCCATAGTAACGTTCTTGGGCAACCCCGCATCACCAACTGGGACAAACCAAAGTCCCTGGAAGATCGTCTAACCCTCGCCGAGCAAGCGCGCGAGGTCCGCTTCGATAGCTTCCGCCCAGGTGGCGTAGGCGGCGGGGGTTAGGTGCAACAGGTCGGGCATGACGCTGGTGGAGAGGTTGCCGGCCTCGTCCAGGAAGGCGGCGCCGATGTCCAGGAAGTGCACGCGGGAGCGGGTGGCGGCCCAGGCTTGCGCCAAGTTGTTGGCGGCTTCGTTTGTTTGGCGGCGGGGGTCGGCGGAGGTGGCGCCGCGGGGGAAGATGGCCAGGAGCAGGACCTGCATGTCGGAGGGGTGGGCCAGCAGCTCCTCCACCACGGCGCGCATGCCGTCGGCGATCATGACCGGTGTGTCGTCGCCGGAGTTGTTGGTGCCGATCATCAGGACGGCGAGTTCCGGGGAAAGAGTGTGCAGGTTGCCGTGCTGTAGGCGCCAGAGCACATGTTGGGTGCGATCGCCGCTGATGCCCAGGTTGAGGGCGTCGCGCTTTGCAAAGTGCTTGGACCAAACCTGCGCGCCGGCGTCTTCCCAGGCGTGGGTGATGGAGTCGCCGATGAAGAGCAGGCGGCCGACGCCGGCGGCGGCGCGTTTGTTCATGGCGCCATGGCGCACCTTCCACCATTCTTGGAAGCGGGGCTTGGGGGTCACGGCCACATGGGAGGGCGTGTCCCGCACCAGCAGGTTGGCGAACTCCACCGGGCCGCCGCTGTGGGTCAAGACGAGCGGGGCGATGGCGAAGGGGCCGGATCCGATCAGGCCGGTTTGAGCCTTGTCCACTCCGGCGCGCAGGCGCAGGGAATAGCGTCGCCATTGTCCCTCGGGGGCGGGCTCCAGGGTCAGCTCCGTGGCGCCTGCGCCGGCCAGGGCGATGGTTGTGCGGCTGGTGGATGACGCTTCCTCGGAGGGCTGGCGGTCCCCTGGCTTGTTCTCCGTGTCTTGTTCCTGGGAAGGTGATGCGAGCCAGCGGGCATCGAAGGTCACGAGACAATCGTGAAACACCTCATTGCTGGTGAGGGGAACTCCGCTGCCATCACTCAGAAGGCGCCAGTCGGCCGCCTGCCAGTGAGCCCGTTCCAGCTCCCCCGCCTGCCAATCGGAAAGGTCCACGCCACCGAAGAGCGGGCGCAGGCCGGTGGCCGTGAGGGCGATTTCGTCCCGCGGCAGGGGGCTAGCCGAAGGCGGTAGCTCCCGAATGATCAGGTCCTTGAAATGGGCCTCCGTGCCTTCCGATTCCAAGACCAGATAGCCGCGGCGCGGGGCAATGGCGTCGCCACCGCTGACCTCTTCGCCGTTGACTTCCAGACGGATGGTGCCGTCGATGCAGGTGACGCGATAGTGATTCCACTGCGGCGCGGGTTTGGAGTGCTCCGCCCGCGGCAAGCAGCGCGACCCGCCGTTTGGGTTCTCGTAAATGGGCGTCATGCGCGCGCCCCAAATCGGGAAGATGTCGCCGTGGGTCGTGTACCAACTGCCGTTGGGACCATCCATGACCTGCACCTCCACGGCCCGGGAGAAGGGCACGCCCACGGCCGGTATCGGATCTGACCAAACGAACAGGCCAGCGTTGCCGCCGGGCACCAGGTGGCGCCATTCCAGTTCGAGTACAAAGTTCTCGAACATGCGTTCCGTACGCAGCAATCCGGTGGGCTTGCCCGAGCAGACGATCATTCCATCGCGCGCGGTCCAGGTGGAGGCGCCGCAGTTGACATCCACCCAGCCGGACAGATCGGTGCCGTTGAACAGGGGCCGGAAGGGCGCCTCTTGCGCTGTGTCCCCTGGGCTCACCTGGTGGGCGGCCGGGGGGATTACCGGGGGAGTAACCGCGGGAATCACAGGCGATCTCGCCAGGGCGCCCACCGGTGAACTCACCGGGAGAGTCACCGAGGGAGCCACCGGAGGGATCATCGGCGCACTCACCGGCAAAGTGGCCGGGGACAAAAGGGACAGGGCGCAGGTGGCGAGGAGGCGAATCATCAGCTGGAATCCTGAACTGGCCTAACGGCCTTTGAAATGTGGTGGACGTTTCTCCGCGAAGGCAGCCAGGGCCTCCAGTCGGTCTTCCGTGGCAAGGGTCTTGGCGTAGCAGCGCTCTTCCTGTTCCAAGCCGGCAGCCAGCGGGAGTTCGCCGCCTAGCTCCATGGCTTCCTTGGCGGCGCGCACGGCCACGGGGCCGTTCTGCGCGATGGCGTCGGCCAAATCCCGGGCACAGGTGTCGAGGGCTTCGCGCCCCGGAGCCGCGGCCAGGCGGTTGACGAGTCCCAGGTCATGGGCTTCGGTCGCGCCGATGGTGCGTGCCGTCAGAATCAGGTCCTTGGCGCGGCTCTTCCCGATCAAGCGCGGCAAGCGCTGGGTGCCGCCGGCGCCGGGGATGATGGCCAGGGATGTTTCCGTCAAACCGAGGCCGGCCTCGGGATCAGCCACGCGCAGGTCGCAGGCCAACAGGAGCTCCGTGCCGCCACCCAAGGCGAAACCGTTGACGACGCCGATGGTGGGCTGGGGCAGGGTCTCCACATCATTCATCAGGGCGCGAATGTGCCCCAGGAACTCGGTGACGCGCTCCGGATCCATGGTGCGGCGTTCCTTGAGATCGGCCCCGGCGCAGAAGGCGCGCTCGCCGGCCCCGGTGATCAGGACACAGCGCAGGGAGAGGTCTTCGCGCAGCTCGGCCAACAGGGAACGAAAGCGGCGCAGGGTGGCGAAGGACAGACAGTTCCTGACCTCCGGGCGGCTGATGGTCAGCCAGGCCGCGTCGCCCTCGCGGCGCAGGGTGACGAGACTCGGATCGTCGGGCACATCCGCTGGGAAGGACAGGTCGCTGGACTGGGGCGTGCTCATGGGTATGAGCCTACTCCTCCGGCACCGGTCAATCCCAGGGGGCAGGCAGAGGTGTCCGCACCTTCCCCTGGTGATTGCTCAGTCCCGGGGCCGGGGGATTCGCAGGCCGTTGGCTGGGCGGCGGCGGACTGCCCTGGAGATTGCAGCTCGATGATTTCCCGGGCCGCCGCCGCCACCATTGCTGGGCTGACGGCGGACATGCAGCGCTGGAACTCGTCCCCCGCCAGGGGACACCGTTCCCGGTGACAGGGCCCACAAGGGAGCTCCGCCCGCACCACCACGCGCGGGGCGGTGCCTTTGGCTGAGGTCGGCGGCCCTGCTCGAAACGGGCCGGATTGCGCCGGGCAGACAGGCGAGTGTTCCCGTTCCCTCGGCCAGGACGAGTGGCGCGGATCGGTCGGTCCCATGACAACCACGGTCGGCCGCCCAGCGGCTCGGGCCAGGTGGGCCGGGCCGCTATCCGTGCCCACCACCAAAACGGCGGCGGCGGAGAGGGCCAGGAGCTCCGGCAGGTCCGGAACCGGGTCCAAACAGAGCAGGACACGACCGTCCGGGATGGCTCCGGCCGCGTGAATGGCGGCCCGGACGCTCTCCTCTTCCCCGGGCCCGGCGGTCAGCACCAGGGGTAGGGTTTGCTCCCTGGCCAGCAGGTCGAGGAGTTCGCCCCAATAGGCAGCCGGCCAAGCCTTGGCGGAGCCCCGGCGGCCGCCGGCGTTGAGCAGGATGAAGGGCGCGACCGGATCAAGACCGGCCTGGCCCAGGCGTTTTTCCACGGCGGAGCGGGCGGCCGGTTGGGGTGTCAGGCGCGGCGCTCGCGCCGGGTAATCCAGGCCCAGGGCCTGACCCAGCATGGCCGCGGCGGCGGTCAAGGGCATGGGCTCCACGGACTGGCCGAGGCCCCGCCCGAGTTGGCGTTCCACGGCATGGGAGAGCAGGAACCGGCGCCCCCCATCGGCCCAGCCCCAGGTCGAGCGGATCCCGGCCAGGCGGGCCGCCAAAACGCTTCTGAGGGAGCCGTTCAGGAAGAGGGCCGCGCGTTGGCCACTCTTTTGGCCGCCGGGATCAATCGCGCCACCGCTTTCCATCGAGCCGGCCGCGCCAGGCGCGCCGACCGAGTCTGACGCGCCAACATAGTGGGCAGCGGTTTCACGCCCGGCCAACGGCCGCAGCTCAACCTTGGGACCGAGGTGGCGGAAGAGGGAGAGGACCGGGGCGCTCCCCAAAAGGGTCAGGGAGCCAGCGGATTCGGGGGCTCCATGAGCCGCTGCCAGGGCCGCGATCAGCGGTTCGGCCATGACCGCATCGCCGATCCAGTTGGGCATGCGCACCACCAGCTCCGGCAGGCCGCCCGCTTTGGTCGAAGCTGGCTTCCCCGCAGCGGGCTGCGCCCCCGCATAGGGACCGGCCTCCCCATGGCGTGGCCGGTGGGCGGCCATGGCCCGGCGGCGGCGCATTACATCGCGGGCCCAGGAGCGGAGTTGGCGGCGCCGGCGGTGCTGATCGCCCGCAGCGCTGCGCCCGGTGCGCTCCAGCCAGGCGGCCAGGAAACGCAGGCGCTCGGATCTGCTGACCTCCGGCGGCGCCGAGTGCAAAAGGGCCGCCAGGTCCTTGGCAAACCAGCGCCGGGCCCGTTCCGGTGCCCCGCAGGGCCGGACGCGTCCCACATCGATCATGGTGAGGCGGCCATGGTGCCCCACCAGGATGTGGGACAGGTACAGATCCCGGTGATACCAGGATTGACAGCCCGGGCCCTGGCCGAGGTCGCCGTGAAACTGGCCCAGGAGGTCGAGCAGGGCCGCCAGCAGGCGCCGTCGGCCTGGACCATCCGCTCGGGCCAGGTGCCAGCCCAGGTCCTGGCCGCTGCCCATCTCGGATCCCGCGGCCTGCCCGGTCCCGTCCAAGGGCTCCCCGGCGGAGCCGTTTCCAGGCGGCGCAAGCGCCAGGTCGGCCATCAGGAGGGCCGACAGACGACCGGCGGCGGCCCAGGCCAGAGGCTCCGGGACGGCGACGCCCGCCTCCCGCAGGGCCTCCAGCGTCGCGAACTCATCCCGGGCGGGGCAGCCGCGGCGGGTGGCGAAACGTTTGACGATGACGCGCCGCCGAACCGCCTGGGAAGCGCCGGTCCCCGGGGACCGGGCCTCGTCGCCGGGCAACTCCACGGTCCGGGCGAAGGTCTCCCTGCCCGGCAGGCGGCGCAGGACGGCCTGGGGCTGCACTTTCAGGCATTCCCTGGCGATCCCGGGCCAGGGTTCAGTTCCAGCAGCGGGACCAGGGGGGTCAGTGGCGGGCCGAGCAGCGAGCCGAGCAGGGACTCCGATAACGGCTTCAGCGACTCCCTTGGGCGCCGTTCCGTCGCCCGCGGGCGGTCCGTCGTGGCCGCCCGGGCCAGGGCCGAGGGGGTCCCCTGTCTGCTCAGTGCTGGTGTATCTCTGCAAGGTGTTCAGGCAGGTTCCGGGCCCGCCGATGAACACCTTTAATAACAGAACCGCGCAATCCCCGCCCGACCCGCTCCAGCGTCTCCCTCCCCTGGCCATCAATCGGCCGCCCGTCGGCCTTCGGCGACGGCCAAGGGAGACGAGTTCCGAGGCCCCGCGGCCCCCATCCACCTCGGTCGACAAAAATCGGCGCCGGGGGGTTTCCAAGGGGGCGTTTGGGGGCTCGAATGGAACTCACAAGCACGACAGCGGCGCACCCGAGCCCCCAGCCCGAGGCGCCGGCCCGCGAGGAGATCCCCGGACCTCTCACCTGACGATTCCACCACCCTCCCTGACGAGAATAAAACGGGACGCCAAAGGCGGCCTCGATTTGCCCATGTCCACCGGATCTTCCGTAGCTCTCACCGATGCTCAACGCGAGGAATACAATCCCTTCCTCTCCATGCAGAAGGGGTTCAACACCGCCGCCGACTACCTCGGACTCGACGAGGGTCTGCGGGAAGTGTTGCGCTCTCCTGACCGCGAACTGACCGTCTACCTGCCGGTCATGATGGACGACGGAGGCGTGCGCGTCTTCACTGGCTACCGCGTACAGCACAACTTCAGTCGCGGCCCGTGCAAGGGCGGCATCCGCTTCGCCCCGGATGTAAACATCGATGAGGTGCGCGCCCTCTCGGCCTGGATGACCTGGAAGTGCTCCGTGGTGGATGTTCCCTTCGGCGGCGGCAAGGGCGGCGTCATCTGCGACCCACGCGAGATGTCAGCGGGTGAGCTCGAGCGACTGACGCGGCGTTACACGGCCTCGATCATGGACATCCTCGGCCCGGACCGGGATGTGCCGGCGCCGGATATGAACACCAACGAGCAGACCATGGCCTGGATCATGGACACCTACTCGATGCACGTGCGCAACACGACCACCGCCATCGTGACCGGCAAGCCCCTGGCCATCGGCGGCAGCCGCGGGCGCACGGAAGCCACCGGGCGAGGTGTGATGATCAGTTGTCGCGAAGCCATGAAGAAGATCGGCCTGCGGCCCGAGGACACGCGCGTGGTGGTCCAGGGATCGGGCAATGTGGGCGGCATTGGTGCTCTGCTGCTCTACCGCGAGGGTTACAAGATCATCAGCCTCTCGGACATGTACGGCTCGGTCTACCGCGAGGAGGGACTCGATGTGCCCGCGGTCTTGGCGCACCTGCGCGAGCACCGCCGGCTAGAGGGTTACACCGACGCGGAACACCGCCCCAACGCTGGGCAACTGGAAGTTGATTGTGATCTGCTCGTGCCGGCGGCCACGGAGAACCAAATCACATCGGAGAACGCCGACCGCATCAAGGCCAAGCTGATTGTCGAGGGCGCCAATGGTCCCACCACCGCCAAGGCCTCTGAGATCCTGCACCAGCGCGGCGTAGTGATCGTGCCTGACATCCTGGCCAACGCCGGGGGCGTGACCGTTTCCTACTTCGAGTGGGTCCAGGACCGCATGGGCTACTTCTGGACGGAGGAGGTGGTCAACAGCCGCCTGGAACAGGTCATGGTCAAGGCCTTCAACGAAGTCTACTCCACCGCTGAGAAGTACAAGGTCTCACTGCGCACGGCGGCTTACATTCTGTCCATCGAACGCGTGGCCAGCGTTTATCACCTGCGCGGCATCTTCGCCTAGGAGCCCGTTGAATAACTCCCTACTACGGCGCAGCCATCGACGTCGATACTGCGTCAGGCTCGTCGCCGCTGGCTGCGCCTCGCGACGGGACTTTCTCAACGGACTCCTAGCTCCTTCGCTGACACCAACACCATGAACGCTGAACCCTTCGCGGAGGACCTGCTGCGCAGCACGCCGCTGCTGGACGACGAGACGCCCTTCCGCACCATGATGGCGAGCTTCGACGACGCCGCCACCATGCTCGGCATCGATCCGGACGAGTACTCGATTCTGCGCAAATGCGACCGGGAGATCCGCGTCTCCGTGCCGGTCAAACTCGACAACGGAGCCCTCTCCGTGTTGGACGGCTACCGCGTCCAACACAACGCCGGCCTGGGTCCCTTCCTAGGCCCGCTGCGTCTCTCCGCAGATCTCAAGCTGGACGAGTTGCGCGCCCTAGCGGCCTGGATGACTTGGAAGTGCGCCGTTTTGAATATCCCCATGGGCGGCGCGGCCGGAGGCATCCAGATCGATCCCAAGCGCACCTCGCGCGGCGAGTTGGAGCGCGCCGTGCGCCGCTACACCGCTTCCCTGATGGGCGATTTGGGGCCGGACCACGACATCTTCGCCCCGGATGCGGCGGCGGATGAGAATGTCATGGCCTGGATCATGGACACGGTTTCCTCACACGCGCGCCACACGGAAAACGCCGCCGTGACCGGCAAGCCAAAGGAACTGGGTGGCAGCCTGTGCGCCCGGGATGCCGTGGCCAAGGGTCTGCGGGTGATCCTGAAGCTGGCCCTGGCGGAGTTCGACATGCCCAAGACCGAGCTCTCGATTCTGATCCAGGGCGCGGGGCGCGTGGGTGGCAGCTTGGCGCGCGTCCTGCACCGGGACGGACACCGGGTTTGCGGCATCTCCGATGTGCTCGGCGCGCTCTACAACGAAAAAGGTCTCGATATCCCGGCGGTTCTCGCCTGGCGCCAGGAACATGGCAGCCTCTCCGGCTTCGACGGCGAGTGCGACCTGATCGGCAATGAGGATCTGCTCGGCAGGCCCTGTGATGTGCTGATCCCCTGCGCGGTGGCCAACGCCATTCACTATTCTAACTCCAACAGTATCGAGGCGCGCCTGGTGGTTGAAGGCGCCCACGGCCCGGTCTCCGCACGGGCCGACAAAGTGCTGCAACGCCGGGGCATTCCGATTGTGCCGGACATCTTGGCCAACGGCGGCGGCGTGGTGCTCTCCTATTTCGAGTGGGTGCAGAACCGCATGGGCTATGCCTGGAACAAGCCGGTGATTGAGAAACGCCTGCGGCGCTTCATGACCGAAGCTTGGAACGCCACGCGCAAGGTCAAGCTCAGCCACGATGTCAATCTGCGCATGGCCGCCAACCTGTTGGCGGTGGAACGGGTGGCCGCCGCCGACGAGCTGCGCGGCATCTACGCCTGAGAATCGGCGCGCCGAACAGCCAGCTCAGGTCTAGCGGTACTTGGAACGGTTGCGCCAAGCATCGAGGGCGAAGCGCGAAGCCACGAACCACAGGATCAGGCCCAAGAGCGGCTGAGCCGCCGCCCGCACACCCGCCATTTGGTGGAAGAGCAGGACCGCCAATCCGGCTCCCACGGCTGCCCCGGAGCCGAGCCAGAAGGCGGCCTGTAGCAGCACGCAGCGTTCCCTCGAATAGAGGATCAGGGAACGAATCGCCGTCACCATGGAGACCGCCATGCTGCAGGCACGGGCACCTTCGAACTCCAGGATTGGCAGACCCAAAAGCAGGGCCGGGACAAACACCAGCCCTCCGCCGATGCCCAGGATCGGCGACAGAAAGCCCCCCGCCAGGCCGACCACCAGGCCGTAGGCGTAGCTGGTAATGTCCAGGGCGCTTGAACCGGAGGGAGCTGCTGTTTCCGGGTGCGAGAGTTGGGGTAGCAGGATGCGCAAGCCGACACCGAACAAGACCACGACAAAGACCTTGCGCAGGAGCTGGGTGTCCAGGGCATTGGAAACACGATAGCCCACTTGCGTGCCGGCCAAGGCGCCGCAGATCAGGGACAAGATCAGGGGCAGGTTGAGGGATGAGTCCGCCTGGAGAGCTTCCGTCAAGGTGGCCATGGAAGTCGAGGCGGCCACCAGGACCAGGGAAGTGGCCACGGCATAGCGCAGGGGCACGCGGAAACCGAAGTGCAGCAGCGGCACGGTAAAGAGGCCGCCGCCGATGCCGCACAGGGACGAGACGAATGCGATGGCACAGCCCCCCGGCAACATCCAGATGGAACCGCGGGGATTGGGGGATTGGCGGGCGTCGAGCATCAGGTTTGTTCTCCTGTCCGAGCCACAGTAGTTCCGGCCACAGTGTCCCCGGCCACAGTAGTTCCGGCCACAAGGGTCCCAGCCTCAAGGGTCCCCGGTAGCCCAGCCCCCTCGTCGGACGACAGATTCACACCATCGATCAGGGCGCTCGTGGAGTGGTCCTTGGGATCACCGCAAATCGCGATCTCGATGCCCAGCTCCAGATCCACATTGCGCTCAGGCACGTTTTCCTCCGTGTAATCCGTGCCCTTGGCGTGTACATCCGGGCGCAGGCTGCGCAGGGTCTGTTCGAGGTCCGGCTCGTCGAAGGCCACAACATGATCCACGCAGGCCAGGGCGGCGATGATCTCAGCCCGCTCGACCAGGGGCATCAGGGGACGGCCAGGGCCCTTTAGGCCGCGGATCGAGGCGTCGGTGTTGAGAGCCACCACCAGAGTATCGCCGCGGCTGGCGGCGTCAGCCAAGTAGCGCACATGGCCCACGTGGAGCAAATCAAAGCAGCCGTTGGCCAAGACCACGCGCGGGCCGTCACCTGACGCGCGCGCCTTAGAAAAGTGCGCGGCTAGGACTTCGCGCTCGGCGAGTACCACGGCGGCTCTTGTCCCGCTCATGCCCCGCCGCCGCCCGACGCATTTCGAAGGACCCGGCCTGGTCCTTCCCCGACTCCCACCGCGGCCAGCTTCGCTTGCGCAGCAGCAACACCATCTGCCTCACCCGAATAGCCGCGGGGCCGGGGAGCCTGTTCCAGCGCCGCAACAAGGGCCTGGGGCGTGCAGACCACCGCGCCGTTCTCCATGACAACTCGTCCACTGGCGGCATTGGCCATGACCATTGCTTCGGGAGCGCCCGTGCCGGCGGCTAGGGCCAAGGCGAAGACCGCCGCCGCCGTGTCGCCGGCGCCGCACACATCTGTCACCTCGCCGGAACCGGAGATGGGAACAAAGAGGTTGCCCCCGTCCGCGCCGAAGAGCGCCATGCCGCGGTTACCGCGCGTCACCAACAAGTGCCGGCAGCCCAGTTCAGCGCGCACGGCCTGGGCCGCTCTGGCCAGGGCTTCATCACAGTCCAAACTAGGCGTGGGAACGCCGGCGAAGAGCGCCAGCTCGCCTTGATTGGGAGTCGCCGCCGCCAATCCGCAATGCTCGCCAGCGGCTTTGAAGTGCGTCAGTGACACGCGGGGATCGAGAACCACCGTGGCCGTGGCCACCGCCGACAGGGCCGCCGCGCCCAGCTCGCGCCCCACTGTCCCATAGGCGTAGTCGGACACCAGCAGCACATCCACCTCACCCGCCAAGGCGCGGACCTGGCTCGCCAGCTCCACTCTCCATTCAGCCGGCGGCGGCGCACCTGGATCGCGGTCGAGGCGCAGCACCTGGCGCGGACTGCGCCGCGCTTCCGCCGCCAGGACGCGCGTCTTGGTGGGCGTGTCCCAACCATCCAGAAACTGGATGGCCTCTGTGTCCGCACCGTCCGCCGCCAGAATGTTGACGAGTTCTCGCCCATGGCGATCGCGGCCCACGGCCCCCAGGATGCGCACACGCGCGCCCAGGGCCAGGGCATTGCGCGCCACATTGGCGGCCCCTCCTGCGCCGAGATGTTCGGAACGGTGACGCAACACCATTACCGGCGCCTCCCGCGAGACGGCTTTCGGTTCCGCATGAATGTAGCGATCGGCGATCAGATCTCCCACGACAGCCACGCGCAGGGCTGCGAAGGAAGAGAGGTCGGTGGTGCTTGTCATCGGACCAGTACTCCCGGCGCTGGGGCGGTTTCGCGCGGCGTTCTTGAAGCGGAAGGCCTTTTGGGTGTGTCGAGCGACTGCGTCCTCGCGATCCGGGGAATCGCGGCGGCCGTATTCCATTCCGCCGCCTCTTCGGCCAAAAACCAGTCCGATGAAACGCCAGTTGTGGTGCCGTAGCGCAGGGCATAGTGGAACTCGCCGGCCGCCGTGGCCGCCGCGCTGTACTCCCGGTCAACAGCGGCGATGGTCGATCGGAAGGTCTGCCAAGCGCCGAGGTCCATGGCCAAGACACGCTCCACCAGGGGCCCATAGCGGTCCGCAAATTGCGCGCCCGCAGCATGCCCGCTGCCGCTGGACGCGCTTCCCAGGGCGGCGTTGACAAACCAAGGCATGGCCCGACCGACCTTGTCCACCAATAAGTTGTGCTCGGCGCCAAAGTCCAGCGGGCTGCCATCCGTGAAGGTCGTGCCTGAACCGTCCGCTGTTGCTGGCGTGTACTGACCCGCTTCCTGGGCCAGGCGCAGAGCTTCCGTGCCCGGGAATGGGTGGAAGAACGAAGTGCGAAAGCGGCCGATGCGCGTGTCCGCCAAGAGCTGCACCGTTTCGAAGAGCTCGGCGCTGGTTTCCGTGGGCAGCCCCACCATGACAAAGCCGGAAGTGTGCAGACCGGCACGGGTAGCGATGGCTACTGTTTCCTCGATTGCAGAGCGGGTCATGGGCCGCGCCAGGACGCGGCGGCGCACGCGCTCGCTGCCGGACTCAATGCCGAGCTTGAGGATCGAACAGCCAGCTCGTTTAAGGGCCGCGGCCACCTCCGGATCCAACTGCTTCACATGGGCGTTGACCACAAAGGGCACAAGGATGCCTGCCTGCTCCCAAGCCGCGCAGAACTCCAAGGCATGCTCGCGGTCCTGGGTGAACAAGTCATCATCCAGGATAAAAGTCGTGATGCCGGGCACGGTCGAGAGCAAACCCTGGACCTCGGAAATGATGCTCGGGATTGGCCGTTGCCGCAGGAAGCCAAGTTGGGACACACGCTGGTGGCGCTCGGACCGGTACAGGTCCACGATGCGGTGGTTGAGACAATAGGTGCAGCGATAGGGACAGCCGCGACTGGTCAACAGGCTGAACCAACCACCCTTGGCGGCGGTGATGCGCTGGAGATCGAAGAGGCCGAGATCCGGAGCCGGTAACTCGGTCAGGGCGGGAAAGGGCGCCACGGGATTGCGACGCCAGCGGGTTTCCGCGGAGGAGTCTGGCCCCGGGCGGCGACCGGCTTCCCAGGAAAGAACATTGGGCACATCTTCCGCCCCCCCTCCATTCTCTAGGCGCTCCACCAACTCCAACAGGGAGTGCTCGCATTCCCCCACGCCAACATGATCCCAAACGCCGTCGGCCATGACCTGCTCGGGCACCAGGGTCGGATGGATCCCGCCGGCCACCAGGGGCGCCAGCTCGTCCTGGTCTGCACAAGCCAGTTCCCGCAGACGCTCGGCCATGGAACGCGCCTCTGCGTACTGCTGCGTCAGACAGGAGAAGCCAATCAAACCCGGTTGCCACTCACTCACTAACTGATAGACATCCTCCGCCGTCGGCACCGGCGCCAACTCAGAGTTGATGTTCACCAAGCGCGTTTCATGTCCAGCCGCTTTCAGCACGGCTGACAGCGAAGCCAAACCGTGATTGATGCCGAGTTGCGTTTCCCGGTTCGGATAGACGAAGAGAATCCTCATCGTCCTTTTGGCTCTCCCTCGGAAGAGGCCGAACCGCAACCCCCGCTCCCCCCCGGGGCCATCTCCGCCCGCGCCAACATGCCCGTGGTGGAACGGCCTGGCACGAGGGGCACCAGCACGACCTGTCCGCCGTGGGCCTCTACCCACTCACGCCCCACCACACCTTTCTCCGCCCAGTCCTCGCCCTTGACGAGCACATCCGGCGTAACCCGCTCAACCAGGCGTTGGGGCGTGTCCTCGGAAAAGGCGATGACTGCATCGACCATTTCAAGGGCCGCCAGAACTGCCATGCGATCCTCCAACTGATTGACCGGCCGTCCCTGACCCTTGAGGCGCGTGATGCTGGCGTCGTCGTTGACGCCGACAATCAACACATCGCCGCGCTCCCGGGCCTGGCGCAGGTAATCCACGTGGCCCACATGGAGCAGGTCAAAGCAGCCGTTGGTGAACACCAGGCGCTTGCCCTCGGCACGCCAGGCCTCAAGAGCACCGTCGAGGGTATCTCCATCCAAGATCTTGCCGCGCGGCGGCTCGCTGAGTATCAAGCGCGCCGCCAACTCGCCCAGGGTGACCGCCGTTGCGCCCAGGCGCTCGACCACAATGCTGGCCGCGGCATTGGCCAAACCCACCGCCACCTCGAAGGGGAAGCCCGCCGCCAGTCCCAGGGCCAGTTGGGCCACGACCGTGTCGCCGGCACCGGTGACATCGTAGACATCCCGGGCCTGGGCGGCCACGCGCCCCTCGCTCCCGTCGCGTTGGCGAAAGAGGATTCCCTTGGAGCCCATGGTGACCACCGCCGCCTCCAACTCCAGGCCAGTGAGCAAGTGCTGGGCCGCACCGGAAGCATCTTCATAGCTGGCTATTCGACGCCCGGTGGCCTCCTCCGCTTCCCGCCGGTTGGGCGTCACGAGCGTCGCGCCGTGGTAACGGTCGTAGTCGCTGCCCTTGGGGTCCACCAAGACCGGCACGCCCGCGGCGCGGGCCGCCTGAATAGCCCGTTGGCAGAGGGCCGGCGTGAGCGCGCCCTTACCGTAGTCCGAAAGCACCAGGGCCCCCGCTCCGGGCAGCGCCGCTGCCAGGGCCGCGCCCAGTTGTTCCTCTTGCTCCGGGGTCAACTCGTCCGCCACTTCCCAATCCACGCGCAACATCTGCTGCGCGCCGCTCAACATACGCACCTTGCGCGTGGTGGGACGCCCGGCACTGTTCAGGCAATGATCCGTGCCGAGCCCTTCTTCGCGCAGCAGCGCGAGCAGTTGTTCACCGGCTTCGTCGTCACCCACCAGCCCCACCGCTTCCACGCGGGCCTCCATGGCTCCCAGGTTGGCGGCCACATTTCCCGCGCCGCCCAGACGCAAATCCTTGCGGCGCGCCGAGAGGATCGGGATCGGAGCCTCCGGGGACACGCGTCCGACATCACCGTGGATGTACTCGTCGAGGATCAGGTCACCGAAGAGCACGACCTTGGGCGCAGTGCCCCCGGCCAGTTTTTCCAGGGCATCAAGTAGTGTGCGTCGATTCACTTATTCACTTCCCGGGGTTTGGGTGCACGGCGGCCGGGGGATGATAACCGCCGGTGGCCTGGAGGACTTCCACATAGCGCGACACGCCCTCCTCCAGCGACGTGCAGGGGACCGTGCAGCCACTGGCCCG
The DNA here is from genome assembly GCA_002686595.1 of Planctomycetota bacterium. Lineage (GTDB taxonomy): Bacteria > Planctomycetota > UBA1135 > UBA1135. The sequence goes on from NYXZ01000131.1 coordinate 14,507, forward strand.
CAGCCTAGACAAATCCGCCAGGGTATGGGCCTGGTAGCGGCCCGCTAGTTGAGCGGGGAAAGGAATCGTTTCCACGCCGCAAGCTCCTGGTGTGCCGTCCGGCCCGGGATAGTGGCTCGCCGCCAGCTCCGCCAGTTCCTGGAAGCTGCGGGCCGTGCCGCTGCCACAGTTGAAGATGCCGCTGCGCTCGGGATGCTCCAGGAAATCCAGGTTGACAGCCACCACATCGTCCACGCTGACAAAATCACGCAGAAAGCCATCGGAGCCGGCGAAGATGCGCAGCTTGCCGTGCTCCAGAGCCTGGGCGTGGAACTGGAACAAGAGGGAAGCCATGCGTCCCTTGGCGTTCTCCTGTGGCCCGTAGACATTGAAGTAACGCAGACCCACGACCTGTGTTTGGAAGCCGCCGCGGCGCTTCTCTTCCCCGCGCACATGACGGTCGAAGAGGTACTTGGAAAAGGCATAGGCATTCAGGGGCCACTCGCACTCGCCCTCTTCCCGGAAACCGGCCTCGCCGCGACCGTAGACCGCGGCCGAAGAGGCATAGAGCAGGGGACAACGCCCCAGGCAAAACTCAAAGAGGCGCAGGGAGAACACGAAGTTGCGCTCGAGCATATAGGCGCCGTCGTGAACCATGGTGTCCGAACAGGCGCCCTGGTGGAAAACAGCCCGCACTCCACGCCCCTCCCAGGCGGGAAGATCCGCGACGAAATCGCGGTAGTCAACGAGCTGCGCAAAGGCCAGGGACGCGACTATGCGCGGATCCGCCGGGCGCTTGAGGTCCTCGACGATCACAATGTCCCGCTCGCCGCGCTGATTCAGGGCGCGCACGAGATTGCTGCCGATGAATCCCGTTCCTCCGGTGACGATAATCATGCTCGTGTCTACGCCCCAGGCTCCGGCTCCTCGTCTGAATCAGACGACGTCTCCCGGTAGCGATCATGGACCCAAAAATATTGGTCCGGGCGCGCCAGGATCATACGCTCCTGCAGGCCGTTGAGGAGCGCCGCGACGGCCTCCGAGCCCATTCCCGCCACATCCCCCGGGTGGATTACGGGACCCAGGTCCAACTCAAAACGGCCTTCTCGTCCGCCGCGGCTATCCCCCCGCAAGCAGGAGAAGAGCACCACCGGCGCTCCCAGGCGGCGCAGCAACACACCCGCGCTGCGATCGCAGCGTGCCATGCGCCCAAAGAAAGGGGCCATGACCGGCCGCCGCACGGCTCGCTGGTCGAGGAGCATGACGACGGCGCCGCCGCTGCGCACGACCTTGGGCACATCCGCCATGGCCCCGCGCCGGGCCAAAAGGCGCATGCCGCGGCGTTGGCGCAGGGCCTGTAGGTGCTGGGCCAGGTAGTGGTTTTGCGGTGGTTTGCCCACGGCGTAGAGCGGCGCAAAGCCGAGGCCCGCCAGGGCCGGCAGGCCTGCTTCCCAATCGCCGAGGTGGGCTCCGACCAAAAGGCAGCCACTCTCTGCTTCGAGCACAGCCCGAGCATCTGCGCTGGCCCGCACCCGGTAGTGCTCGCCCAGGGGACGGCCGAGGCAACGCCGCTCGAAGCTAAGGGCCTCTGCCCCCAGGCGCAGGAGATGGCGCCAAGCAGTCAGCACACGGCGGTCGAGTTGTGCGGCGCTCTGATCGTCACCGAGAGCCTGTTTCAGGAAAACCCGGGCCGCCGTACTACGCCGGCGGTCCAAACGACAGGCGAAGCGCGCCAGGCCCGCCAACAACGGCGCGAGCATGAACTCCGGCATCCGTCCGAGAAAAGCGAGCACACCCAAAGTGGCCCAGGCCTCGAGTCGCTTGGCCCACCCCCGATGACGGCCGCCCACATCGCGCTCCGGTATCGGCCAGGGCCCGCTGGGATCTCCACCCACGATGCGCCCGGCGAGATCCAACTCCTCGAAGTCCGGCGCGGCCAGAGACTCCGCCAGCCCTTGGGCGGGGGCGGGTGAGGCTTGCGTTTCGTCAACCGCGGCACCGTTACTAGCAGCCGTGGGCTTTCCCACCTGGTCACTGTTCGCGGCCGGGCGCGCCCCATCTTTTCCCGCCGACCTAGCCATGGAGTCCCTCGTGTAGGGCCGCCCGCTGCGCCCTGGCTTCCGACGGTGGCAGAGAATCCAGCAGGGCCGCGAGCACCGGCATCCCGGCGGTCAGGGAGAACTCCACCTCCAATACATGGACCGGTGCTTCCGGCGGCAGCTTCACGCGATCCTTGGCGGTGGTCAGAAGGGGCCGCTCCTGCCCCAGCCCAACCAGATCGCCGGGCTTGTAGGCGTGGTGGTCTTGGAAGCGTCGGTGGTCGCAGACACGGGCGCCGAGGCCGCGCACCGTGGCCTCGAAAGCCTGTGGGTTGCCAATGGCGCTGACCAAGTCCACTTCGACTCCAGGCAGGGTTTCCAGGGTCAACCTCCGCGAATCGCCTTGGCCGCTTGCCCCCCCCTTGCTTGCCGCTGGCGCCACCAAGGCCACGGGCCTGTGCTCTCCCAGCATGATGGCCATCCCCGGAGCTGCCCGCCCCACCATGGCGCGCAACTCCTCCAGCGCCGCCTCCCCGGCCTGATCCGTGCGGGTCAAAACCACCGCCTGGGCCCGGGCCAGGGCCGCCAGTCCCTCGCGCAGCAGGCCCCGGGGCAGAAACGCGCGGACGGCGGCGCCTCCCTCGGGCGGCGCAGGCAAGCCGAAGGGACGCGTGGCATCCATGAGCACAATGTCCAGATCGCGCGTCAGACGCCGGTGTTGGAAGCCATCATCGAGGACGATCACATCCACGCCGGCCTCTACCAGGCGTTGTCCGCCACGGATGCGATCCGGATCCTCCACATGTTCGCAGGCACCCAACTGACTAGCCAACATGCGGGCCTCATCGGAACCCGGCGAAGAATCAGCGCCCTTTCCCTTCGCGGCGGAGTCCGCATGGTAGCCGCGCGATAGAACCCCGGGGCGCAGGCCGCGGCGACGCAACTCCGCTACGAGCAGTGCCACAAAGGGCGTCTTGCCCGTGCCGCCGGCGGTCAGGTTCCCGACGGAAATGACCGGCACCGCCAGGCGCGCCGAGGGCAAAAGGCCTCCGTCGTAGGCGCGGCGGCGCAGGGTCGAGAGCAGGGCGAAGAGCGCCGCCGGGGCCCGTAACAACTCCACCAATCCTCCGCGCTGTGCCAGACGCTCCGCCGCGGGAGTCGGCCCGGGGGCCGGGTTACTGTCAACGCCGGCAACGGAGCCAGGAGCTTTGCATTCGGCGCTGTCGCCGGGGAGGGGCGTGGCTCCCAAGTCAGAGGACCTCGACGGCTTCTCGAGCGGCCCGCGAACGGGCCGCTGTGTCGCTAGAGGGAGGGCGGGGAGCCGGCGTCCTCGTCCGGGGCGAGCTCAATCAGCCCGCGCTCCATTTCGAGGAAGGCGATCTTGATCGGGTTCTCCTCGCGGGTTTCCACCAGGGGAGCGGCGCCGCGAATCAGTTCGCGCACCCGCTTTTGGAGCAGGGCCGTCTTGTGGAAGGACCCCTGGACGGAGCGCTGGAGGCGTTGGGGCAGAGTTTGGTCCATGGTCGTGGCTGGGGGTCGGGGCTGGGACCGATCGCGGGATCGTGTCTGCGGCCTGCGGCCGTCGGAAATGGCGGACGCCTGCCGGGATGGTCAGTTCTCGGGATGGTCTATTCCTAAGTTGGGCGCGGGCCCGGGAACGGCGCATTGTAGTCCGCGGGGTGGCCAAAAGGCAACCGAGGGGGATGCGGGTGGGCCAGGGGCGAGCGGGACCAGGGGGGGGCTGGTTAATGCCGAGGCAGCCCGGTGGTTATTGTGCTGAGGGCCTGGCGGGATGGGCCAGGCGGGGCGGGTCGCGAGCCACCACCACCCCCCCCCTCCCTGGGAAGTGCCCCCAGAGACCCGCTGGAACCGGCCTCGGTCGCCCACAAACTGTGAAAAAGTGGCGTATAAATGCGTCGACGCCCTCACCGCGGCGTCGACGGTTGCGGGCTGCCCCCCGCATCAAGTCCAGGACCCCTGTCATGGAGCGAGCCATACGCCAGCATCAGGCCCAAGGGCCGCCGCCACAGGGGCCAAGCTGGACGCCCCCATCAGGCCCAAGGGCTACTGCCCCAGGGCGGAGTTGGCCTCCAGGACCAGATCCACGGTCCTCTCCGGCGGGTGGGCCGCCTGGAAGGCCCGCACCAGGGGCAGGGTGCGGGATCGCAGGCGCATCAGCTCTTCGGGACCGAAAAGGCGCCCATCCCGGCCGGCGACTCGCCGCAGGATGACCTCCTCGGACACATCCAGGTACACCAATCG
>NYXZ01000081.1 GCA_002686595.1 Planctomycetota bacterium
CAGCTCTCCATTTCACCGAGCAGCTGCTGTTGGTCGAGTTCCTTCCGCGCCAGCCGATCCAGCCGCTTGGCGAACAGGTACTGCTCCGTCGCCGGCAGCTCCAGATCCAGGCCGAGCGTGGCGCACAGGGTCTGCAGACGCTCGGCGGCTGCCTGATGCTTGCCGTCGAGGTCGGCGAGTTCATTTCTCAAATCCTCCCGCTCCCGTTCCATGTGATCCCAACTGGCCCACTGTCCGCAGGTCTCATCCAGTTCCCGCTGGCGACTCGCTACCGCGGCTTCACTCCACTCGCCAGGGGCGGACAAATCGGAGGGGTAATCATGCTCCAGATCCGCGCGGCGATTGCCTTGGCTCGCCGCGGTGGGGTCCGGGGCAGCCCTCCTGCCTTTGAGCAGGGCGGCGACAAGCAGGCCCGCAGCCAGGCCCAGGGGCAGTTGCCAGAAAGCGTTGCCCAATATCAAGAGCAGAACGCCAAGCAACCCACCGACGATTCCCAAGGGAAGAATGAAGCGGGTGAGCGGCGGCGCCGCGCCAGCGCCAGGGAGGACTCCAAGCGGTGCGCTCAGCCAGCGGGACAGCACGCGCCGTCCCTCATCCACACTCGCCTTTTTGTCATCCGGCCTTGGGACTCGGCCAGCGAGAGTCCGCAGCAACTTCGCCAAGGAAGCACGGTTGTCCTCCAACTTGCCAACCTCGCGCAGGAACTCAAATAGCTCAGACTGGTCAGCGAGGTCGATGCCATCTTGAACCCCGGCCTCTTGCCGCGCCTGCGCCAGGGCACTGTCCGCTCCGGCCAGATCCTTGTCCGCGCTTTTCAGCTCGCCGCGGACAGCGGACAGTTCCGTCGCCAGGGCATCCAGAGTGTCCAGCGTCTGCTGCGAGACGGGCTCTGCCAGTTCCGTTTCCGCTGCCGTCTGCTCGGCATCCGCGATCCGTTTGTCATGGTCAATGCGGCCCAGGGCATTGGCCTCTAGCTCGGCGATGCGCTCGTCCACCAGGCCGAGTTCATTGCCGTTCAGTGCGGCCAGGGTATCGGGCAGTAGTTCGAGCTGTCCTTCAGCATCCCGCAACTCCCCGTGCAAGTGCGCCAGACGCTGGCATGTCTCCAGGGCCTGAATGCGACCGAACCTAGCCTTGAGCGCGGCGGCCTGCTGCTTCAGCGTCTCCAACTGGGCCTCGCTACGGGCCAGCTTGGCCTGAGCATTGTATTCCTGGTTGACGGCTTGTTCAGTTTTTGAGAGGGCCTTGGACTTGCCGCTGGCGAAGCCGCGACTCTCCGGGTTGCTGAAGCTCGCCAATGCCTTGGCCATGTCATAGCCACCGACCATCTCGCGGCGGATAGCCTCTGAAACCTGGGTTCCCTGGCGCGTATCGAGGTCCACCAATTCCTCCAAGCCCAGGAAGAAGCTGTCGGCCTGGTTGTCCCCGGGCAGGGGCGGCCGTGGAATGCTCTCGCCGGAACGGGTCCAGGAAACTTGGGGGCCATCGCGCTCCACCTGCAGTTCACCGTGATCGTCTTCGAAGGTCGCGCAGGCGCGCAGGTAGGCGTCCCGATGACCACTGCTCCAGAGCAGGGCGCGCAGGGCGCGGCACACGCTGGACTTGCCGGATTCGTTGGGGCCTTCGACAACGGTCACCCCGTCTTCAAAGGAGATCTCATAGGGAGATGTGATCCCCGGCATGCTGGATATGGACAGGCGGCGCAGCTTCAACCCGTGACCTCCGCGGCGGAGCGACTGTCTGGCTCTTGTGCGCTGTTTGGCTCTTGTACATCCAAGTCGCCAGCTCCAGCCACGAGCTGGCGTTCGCCGAGCAGGGCACTCAAGGCCATCATGCCCGTGCGTCGCAGGCGCTCTGCCAGGGCCTCGTCCGTCAAGGGATCCCGGAAGCCGCGCTCCTTGCGCACGGCTTCCCAGCGGGCCTGCTGCACTTCGGGCGTCAAGCGTGCGCGGGCCGCGGCCAAAAGAGCTGCCCGCGGCTCGGCCTCCCGCTCCAAATCGAGGATGTACTGGGCCAGCAGGCCGGCGGGGCTGCCTTCCTTTGCCAACTGCTGCAGATCGAGGGCCAGGTCCAAGCGCGCACTGACCTTGTGGATGAAGACTTCTGTCTCGCCCACGGTGCGATTGATGTTCTTCCACTTGTTCTGGTTGGCGATCCACTCCCGCAGTGCTGCGTCGTCGTGAACGGTACCGACTAGGGTGATGCGCAATCCCAGGGCCTTGGGTTGAAGATCCCTCTCGTGGAGCGCCACAGCCGCCCGCTGGGTTTCATCCATGAGCAGGTCCCCGAGATCCTCCGGTGTGGTGTCCGCCGCCACTTGAAGCGATATCTCCTCCCAACGCAGGGCGGCCGTAACCCGCTGGTCACAGGTGATGCCGCCGCCCCGCTCCACCGTAACGAGCCAGGGCCCGCGGTCGCCGGACTCGCCACCGTCCAGGCCGACCAGTGATCCGAGATAACCGCAGGGAGCTTCGCCGTTGTGCTTCCCGGTCGCCAAGCTCGGACGGTGGATGTGCCCCAGCAACCATCCGTCGAGGGCCGCCGCCTCCAGTTCGCTGCGGCGGAAGGGCGCGTACTTGCCGGAGCCGTCCAGGTCGCCGTGCAAGAGGCCGATGCGTGGCAGTCCCCGCTTGGGGAGGGGGGCGTCCAAGAGTTCCACCAGGGGGCTGGCGGAATAGTGGGTCGTCGGAAACGACCAGCCGATGATTTCAATGGCGGGTTCACCCGCGACTTCAATGACCGAGCTTCCCCAGGTGCCGCCCTCGCCGACTAACTCCAAGCCTTCGATGGTGCGCGCCAGGGACGGCAGCGCCTGTGCATCGTGGTTACCGACCACCGCCAGGGCCCGGATGCCGTTTTCCCGCAAGCGCTTGATGGCGTCCTCCAGGGGCCGCAGCGCCTCGAATCGCGCATTGGCGCTATCCACCAAGTCCCCCGCGAAGAGCACCCCGTCCACTTTCTCGGCAATGGCCAGGTCCACGGCGTTCGCCAGGGCCGCGGCCGGTGTCAACAGGTCGTGGTCGATACTGGGCAGATCAGGCACGCCCGAGGGACTAAGCCCCAGATGCATGTCTCCAACAGCCAGCAACCTCGCAAGCGCATCAACCATGAAAACATAATACGCGATCCGGAGTGGCTCTCCCAGTTGTTCTTCCGCGACTGCGCGGTACGGTACAATCCGCGCCCCAGGCCACTGTTTGGCAGCTAGCCGTCCACCGGGGTCGCCGGCGATGGAGCACGCGGCACATACCTGTCGAGAAGCACAACTGGGAGAACCACGCCCCATGATTCTACTGGCCCTGTTACTGGAACTCCTGTCCGTCGCCCCAGCCGAGCAGCCCCTACGCGTTCATATCCGGGCGGGAGTTGAAACCCACGGGCCGAACCAGCATGACCATCCGCGTTTTCTGTCGGAGTGGGGCGAGCTACTCGAGGAACGTGGGGCCAGTGTCACTTCCACCATGCAGTTTCCTGGCCCGGATGTCCTAGAGGATACTGATGTCCTGCTGCTCTACGCCGCGGAGGGTGCCACCATCCATGGCGATGAACGGATTGACTTGGAGCGCTTCCTCTCTCGCGGCGGTGGCCTGGTTGCGATTCACGACGCGGTCTGCGGCGATGATCCGGCGTGGTTCAAGGGAATCGCAGGCGGCGCCTGGGAGCACGGCCACAGCAAGTACCTGGAGGGGGATGTGGGCCTGTACATCGCGGATCGCGAGCACCCCATCACCGCCGGGGCCCAGAACTTCGACCTGGACGACGAAATCTACTACGACTTGCACCTCGATCCGCGGGCCCAGGTGCTGGTCAACTCCTTCCACACGCCCTTCGATGTGCGCCCGCAGATGTGGACCTTCGAGGGGCGCAAGCACAGGGCCTTTGTGGCCTTGCAAGGCCACGAGTTCGCCACCTTCTCCCACCCGGCTTGGCGCACCCTTCTGTTGCGCGGCATCGCCTGGGCCGGCGGGCGCGAGGTGGATTTATTGACGCAGACGGAAGAGGCGGCGTCTCTCGCCTATCCGCTTGGAGGGGCGACTCGCCCGCAAAGAGCCCACGAGACCTTTCAGTTGAATGAGGAGTTCGAGATCAATCTGGTGGCTGCCGAGCCGTTGGTGGTGAATCCGATCTCACTCGATTGGGATGAACGGGGACGCCTGTGGGTGGCCTGTACGCCGGGCTATCCGTACAAGGAAGAGTTCAAGGGCGTGCCGGCCCACGACGAGGTTGTGATCCTCTCGGATGGGGACGATGACGGCAGGCTGGAGCAGCGCACCGTTTTTCACAGTGGCCTCGACTTGGTCACAACCTTGGTGCGCTTTGGTGACGGAGTGATCGTCGGGCAAGCTCCTGACATTCTTTATTTGCGGGATACTGATGGAGATGACCGGGCAGATGTGATTGAGCCGCTCTACAGCGGCTTTGGTTATGCCGACACCCACGCCACCATCTCCAACTTTCGCCTGGGCCTGGATGGATGGATCTACGGTACCCAGGGCTACAGCGGCGGAGCGTCGCGCCATGTGCTGGCCCACGGTGATGGGGGCCGGGACTGCGGAGCCATTGGCAATGGTCTCTTCCGCTTTCGCCCGGATGGGACGGCCATCGAACGGGTCAGCAGCTATGGCTCCAACACTTGGGGCCTGGACTTCAGCTGGGACGGTGAGCTGTTCTTCACCATGGCCAACGCTTCGCACTTGCGCCATCTGGTCCTGGAGGAGTCAGTCCTCTCCCGCGGGCGGCTGGAAGGCGTGGCTAGTTGGCGGGCTTGCGCCGACCACGAGCGGGCCTTTCCCGTTTCACAGCATCAGCGTCCGCCCTATGTGCAGATCGATGTCGTTGGCGGTTTTACCGCTGCGGCGGGCTGCTTGATCTATGGGGGGGGCGCCTGGCCCGAGGATTACACGGGCAATCACTTTGTCAGCGAGCCAACCCTCAACCTGGTGCACCGCGATCTGGTGGTGGGGGAAGGCAGCAGCTATCGAGGGCGCAAGCCTCGCAAAGAGGAGTTCCTGGCGGCGGAGGATCTCTGGTTCCGCCCCGTGCACCTGCGCACCGGCCCCGACGGGGCGGTGTACCTGTTGGACTTTTACAACCAGGCCGCCGTGCACAACGACACGCGCAACCCGCCCCACGGCCCGACCAATGCCGCTCTGCGGCCGGACCGCGATCACCAGCACGGGCGTATCTGGCGCCTGCAGCATCGGAAGGCGCGGCAGATGCCGCGGCCGGACTTTGAATCGGCGGCGGGATTGCTGGCGGCCCTCGACCATCCAAACCGTCAAACTCGGATGGTGGCGCAGCGTCTCATGGGTGGTGGGGGGCCATCGGGTGGTGGGGGGCCATCGGGTGGTGGCGGGCCAGCTGGCGGCAAGTGGGGCATCGGGCGGCAGCTGCAAGCTGGGTTGGTTTCCCTGGCCCGCGCTGGCAGTCCGGCGGGGCGCGTGCAGGCCCTGTGGCTTCTGCATCACCACGGCGGAGTGCCGGAGGATGTGCTGCTGGCCGCCCTCGCTTCACCGCAGGCGGGCGTACGCAAGAACGCCGCGCGCCTGGCGGGCTTGGGCACGGTTGATCGCTTCCTCTCGCGGCGCAGCCCCAAAAGTGGAGCGGCGACGCGACAGATGTTGCCGGCGCTGTTGGAGGATGTTGACGGGCGCGTGTGCCTGGAGGCGGCGGCGGCTCTGGGGCGGCAGGGCGCACCGGCGCAAGCACGGCCGCACTTGGTGCGCATCTTCGGCTCCAGCTCCGATCCCTGGCTGCGCTCGGCCCTCTTGGGCGCCTGTCTGCTTGAGCCAGCCGAGTACCTGGAACTGGCCCTCGCTGCGGGCCAACAGGACTTGGCCCGTGAGTTGGCGCGGCGTTCTGGCAGGCGCTCCGACCACGCGCTCGCGGTCCTTTTGCGCTTGGCGCGCCTGGAAGACCATGATCCTCGCAGCCGGGCGCAGCTGCTGGCCGCCCTGGCGGAGAACCTGGGTGAGCGGCCTCCTCCTTGGACATCAGCTTTGGCAGAGGCCTTGGCGGGATTGGTGAATCACCGCGACATTGAGCTCGCGCTAGCTGCCATGCCAATCGCACGAGCTTGGGATCTGTCTGGCGACTTGGAAATCGATGGGGACGATCAGGCTCGGCGCCTGCTGGAGCGTGCCGGCGATCAAAGCGCAGAGATCTCTGGTCGGTTGCTGGCCCTGCGCCTGTTGCTGCGCGCGGCTGGCTACGGGGCGAATGCGGCGAGTTCCGTGGCGGATCTCCTGACCGTCCGGCACTCGCCGGCAGTTCACCTAAAGGTGATCGAAGCCATTGGCGAAGGGGCTGCTGACCCGGCCCTGCAAGTTCTGGTGGATGCCTGGCCCGGCCTGGGCGGCGAGGCCCGTGCCCATGCCTTCCGGCGCCTCTGCGAGCGTGGCGCTGGCGCCCAGGCTCTGCTGGCAGCCGTTGAAGCGGGGGACATTCCGGTCGGGGATCTCGGCCCGCGGCGGCGTCATGTTCTCGAAAATTTCGGTGAAGGCGGCGTGGCCCAACGGGCTCGGGCTCTGTTTGCTAATGACGTAAGTGGAGCGAGCGAGGAAGCGCTCGGCGCGCTCATCGAGGAATGGACAGAGTATGTCTCGCTGCCCGGAGATGGGAGCGTGGGACGCGAGCTGTTCATCTTGAACTGCGGCAACTGTCACACCTTCGCTGACCAAGCAGGGGAAACGGTCAGCGACGGAGAGGTGGGTCCGGTCCTGACCGGCATGGGTGCACACGGTCCGGCGGAGCTGCTGCCCCTCATCCTCAACCCGAACGCCTCCGTGGAAGAGGCCTATGTCGAGTACATGGTGCGCACGGATGAAGGGCGCACCATCGGCGGCGTGTTGGCCCGGGACGGGGCCGAGTCAATCCTGATTCGCCATGCTGACGGCGAGGATGAGATCTTCCGGGACGAGATAGAGGAGCTAGCCTCCACCGGTCGCTCGCCCATGCCCACGGGCTTCGAGTCTCTGGAAAAATCTGGATTGCGCGATCTGTTGACGTTCATGTGTGGGGCGGAACAGCAGTACAGGTTGCTGGATATCTCCGCCAGCTCGACGGCCAATACGGAGGCCGGTCTCTACGATCCGAGCGAAACGACCACCCTGACCTTCGACAAGTATGGGATCACGGAATGCGCTGGCATTCCATTCGAGGTGCTCGATCCCAGCCGCAGCTTGAGCGGCAACAACGCCATCGTGCTCAAGGGTGGCATGACCCAGGCCTGGGCCACTTGGCATGCGATGCCTGCGGCGGTGGAGATTCCCGTCGGCTTTGAACTGAAGCGCGTCCATGTTCTCGGCGGTGTGGCGGCCTGGGGCTTCCCCTGTCGGCGGGACGGACAGGTAGCCGCCAGTTGGCGCTGGAACTACGCCGATGGCTCGACGGAAACCGTTGAACTGCGCGACGGCGATGTGTTTGCCGACTGGATTGCAGCCATCGATGTGCCGGGGTCAGTTAGCGCCGAAGGCGTCTTGGCCGCTGACAGCCGCGGCCAGTTGCGCCGTTTCTCTCTGGCTCCGAGTCGAGCAGGCGTCATCGAGAGCATCACTCTCTCCAGCCCTCCCAACCACATCGCCCCGACCTTCCTGGCTCTGACGGCCAGCTTGGTGGCAGATGACGCCCTGCCGCCGGATGCCGCCCGGCCAGTTTTCAATGGCGCTCCGGATGTGAGCCTGGAGCTATCCGCAGTCGATGTGCTGCTGGTGGGAGGTGGCAGCAGCCATGACTACGGGCGTTGGTTCGATCGCGAGGACCGCGCCAGCCTGGAGGGACACGGGTTGGGTCGCACGCTGTACACCGAGCGCGTCGCCAGCTTGGCACAGTTGCCGCCCACCATCGGTGCCCTGGTACTCTCCAACAACCAGCCCCTGTCCAGCGCCGAGCAACGGGCCGGGCTTTTTGATCATGTGGCCCGGGGTGGAGGTCTGCTGCTGCTCCATCCCGCAACCTGGTACAACTGGCCCGACTGGCCCCAATACAACAGTGAGCTGGTGGGCGGCGGGGCCCGGGGGCACGAGGCCTATGGCGAGTTCGAGGTGCGCGTTGTGGATCACGAGCATCCCGTGACCGCCGGTCTGCCAGCAGTGTTCACCGTGCGCGATGAACTCTATCGATTCGAGGCGGATTTGAACGGGGCGCCCATCGAGGTGCTGGCCGTTGGCCGCTCGCGTTCAACCACAGATGAGTTCCCCGTGCTGTGGACCGTCGACAGACCCAAGGGGCGCACGGTCTGCACAACTCTTGGACACGATGGTGTGACGCACCAGCATCCGGCTTGGAAGGCGCTGCTCAGAGCGTCCCTGGAGTGGGTGCGATGAGGGCCGTGTGTTGGTTGTTTGGAACGTTGTTGCTGGCGGCTTGCAGCGCTGCTGGCCCGCGTCCTGCGGTTGGAGCGCAAGCGTCGTCGACGGTTCCATCTTCCGGAGGCGATGGGGCGGTCGATGGTGAACTGCGCATGATGACCTTCAACATCCGCTATGGCACCGCCCAGGATGGTGAAAACCACTGGCGCCACAGGAAGGATTTGGTGGCCGCGACCATCAGTGAAAGCGCACCCCATGTCTTGGCCATTCAAGAAGGCCTGGGGTTCCAGATGGATTACTTGGCCGCGAAGTGCCCGGGCTATCAAGCCCTGGGCCAACATCGGAACGGTGGCAAAAAGGGCGAGTTCAGCGGACTGCTGGTGGCCGAAGCGCGCCTGCATGTAGTTGATTGGGGCCAGTTTTGGCTGTCGCCCACACCGCAGGCAGTGGCCTCGAAGGGTTGGGATGCGGCCCTGCCCCGAACAGCCGTCTGGGCGCGCTTGCGCGAGCGATGTGCCGCAGGGGAAGAAGACGACTTCATCGTCCTGGGTACACATTTCGATCACCGAGGCGTGCTGGCCAGGGAGGAGAGCGCGCGGCTCATCGTGCGTCGCATGGATGAAGTGCGTCGGATCCGTCGCATGGAAGGCGAGCCCAGTTCAGCCGGAGTACAGGGCAAGCCGCTACCGGTTGTGCTGATGGGTGATTTCAACTCACGGCCGGGAACTGTCCCCATGGCCGTTCTGGAACAGGCTGGCTATCTGAATGCGGTGCCGCTCTTCCACTCGGACAGCTCAAATGGCGGCACCTTCCACCGCTTCGATGGCTATCACACGGGGGGGATGATCGATTCGATCTGGTGCTCGCGCAGCTGGCAGCCGTCAGCAGCCAGGATCTTGCGGCCGCGGCGCGACGGCCGCTCGGCCTCTGACCACGACCCGGTCTATGCGGAGTGGCGCTCCGCGCCTCGCGTCCCTAGGGACGGATGACTGCCTCGCGTTCGACTGTCACAACGCGCTCAGGTAGACGCACTTCCGTCGGCCCAAAACCGTGATAAACGCGCAGGCGTTTCGAAGTCGTGAGGGGCTGATCATCGAGACTGCGGAGCGTGAAGAGAGCTCCTCCGGGGTATGCCAGGCCACCGAATTCCGTGGCATGGAAGGCAATGAAAGTGGGACTGGTCACGAGAAAACCGAATGGGGGTAGGGTTGTTCCGTCGATTGAGTACGGCGTGGCGCCGCGATTGACGGTGATGTTCACGGCTCCGAACCGTGTTCGCTCCACGCTGCGGTCTAGCGTGAGATAGCGGTGGTCGGTCATCGGCGTACCTACAACCAGGCGGTGGAGCGGGCCGAGGATTTCGGAAACATTTTTGATCAGTCTGTCGGTTGGCTTCAGAGCAGCGGCCCAGCCGCCATCGGCGCGCGTGAACACGCGCCGATCACTCGCTGGCAAGGGTGCCTCCAGGTGCAGCAGCCCACCCTCTCGATGCAGCGTACCGAGCAGTACTCGTTGGCCATCATCGGCGGGGAAATCGAGGTTTAGCCGCGTTACTCCTCCGTCCCCGTCATTGGCCACACAACCCGCCCGCACTTCCCAGGGGCCCGCGTGCCACAGGCCTGGCTCAAAGCGCAAGCGCCGGGCCCCAGTCAGGACCGTGGTGCCCGGCCGCCAGGATGAACTGGGTTGGGGGGGAAGGAAATCATCTTGAAAGACCAGGCCTTCCAGGCGCGCTGAACGCGGATGGGTGAAGTGCACGAAGATCTGCGCATCGTGTTGCAAGTCGGCGGCGACTGTCCAGGCTAGTTCCATGGTGAACTCGTTGTCACCGTGAGCTTCGAAGCGGGAGATACGCGGCCGCACGGCCAGGCTGGGTGTGGGAGTGTGCTCGAAGTAGGCCCCCTCGCCAAAGCTGAAGCTGGGAAGCTGTGCGTAGCTGATGTGATCGAGAACCTCCACAGCATCTTCCAACCCGATGGTGTCTGATTGGATCGGGGAGAGCCCCAGGCAATCACCGTAAACCAGGGGAAAGAGCGGCACGATGATCCAGTCGGGATTGTGAACTGTCTTCTGCGAGAGGGCGCCCTCGAAGAAGGCCGCGCTGGGCACGGCCCATTCGCGCACACCTTCCAGTCCCAGGAGCGGGAAGCTAGCCCGGGCAGTCTCGAAGAGCTCCAGGCGGGCAGCGCGATCAGCGCGCATGTCCATCGGGTGCTCTGGTGAGGAGCACGGTTCCAAACGAGTCGTAAGGGTCGTATCCAGGAAGTAGCCGGGGTTGGAAAATGTGTTGGCTACCTGAGGCAGATTGCGACGGGCGAACTCCACCTGCTTGAGCGTGCACAGTCGCTCGGACTGGCCGCCATCCCACAGTCCGCCGAGGCGCGGCGCACCGTTCTCGTCCAGGTTGACGACGGCTTCGCTCCAGGATGGTGAGGAACGGTAGATGTCCTGGTAGTTGTCGTGCAAGAAGAGTGTGTAGCCTAGCTTGGCGGCCGTGTCGGCCAGTTGCTTGAGGCCCAGGTTGCCGCCGGCCTGGGCGGCGGCGGGCAGAATGTCAGGATGTTCGTTGTCGTAGCCGGCGCGATTCCAACCGGCGACAATGAGTTGGGCGCGTTCAATTCCAAGCGTGCGCCGCCAGTGCTCAGCGCAGCGAGCGATGTCCTCGAAGGAGTAGGCCAGGTGCTCCTGGGTGGTAGAGCCCAGATTGTCGGGCGTGCCGGGCTTGCGGCGCTGGAGTGCGGTGAAGCGAAACTGGGGCGCGCCTTCCATGAGTTCAAGCTCCGGGCGCGCACTGCGCTTCTGGCTCCAACTGCGGTGGTGGCCCCGCTGCTTTGCCACTTCGCGATAGGCCTGCGCCAGGCCGATGTAATCTCCCCTGGCAACTGGCTTGATCTCCACCTTGTGGTCCGGTCCGGTGGCCCACAGGGAAACGCTTTGGCTGCGTCGGCCAGGAACCACAGGAGAGTCATTGAGGCTCAGGTGAGTCACCAAGGACATCTCGGGAGCGTCCCAGGTAACCAGCAGCGCCTGGCCATCCTTGACCACTCCGGTCATCTCCATGGCGAGCTCATTGGCGCCCCACAGTCGACCGACCGGCAGCCCCCGGTCGGTGGGGAGTAGTTCGCCCAGCCAGCGTGGCACCAGGACATAGCCCTCTTCGCTGTCCGTGGTGGTGAAGGCCCGATCCAAGCCGGTCCAATGCTGCACCTGCCAGTCGGTGGGATTGTCCAGGTCGCTCTCCAGGCGCACGCCCTTTCCGTCCGCCGTCGGCGACACGGTCAAAGTGAAGTGCAAGGGGCGCTCCTCGCCAGGAATTGTCAGCACTCTGCGAGCCCGCAGGCCTGAACCAAGTCGGGCAATCTCGTCGAATCCGTCCACGGCCACTTCCATTATCTCTTCCCCTCTGGCCAGCCGTACCAGTCCCCAGCGGTCGCTGAAGGGGTTGGATCCCCAGTGGGTGTCGGTCTTGCGATCAGTGAAGAGGAAGCCACCGCTGGCCTGGTCTAGACCGAAGGTCCAGTTGTCCGTGCTGAGTTCCACCGCATTGGGAAAACGCTCGGCCAAGGCCAACCGCCGGCGCAGATGTTCCTCATCCGGCAGCGGCTTCGGATCCCAATCCTCGGACGGAGGCGCATCCCAACTGACATCTACAGCGCCACGCACCTCATCAAGTAGGCGCAGGCCGCCGCCGGCGCGATCAAAGAGCCCGACATGGATGCGGTATGTTCCAGGCTCGCAGGCGGCGGGGACATGCACAACCTGTGGCGTGCCGTATTCGTACGGGCCGGGCTTGTCCGACATTTGATCGTCAACCAGCCAGCGCGAGGTTGGCACCAGGGGATCATGATCGGCCTGGAAAGCGATGGTTTCGCAATCTCCACCAATGCCTTCGAAGTGAAGGAATACAGAGCTGTTCACCTCGTCGACATCGGTGCCCGCGTTCCTGAAGCGCGGGCGCACCATGAAGGCGTCCCCAGGGCGCACTGCGGCTTGGTTCAGCTCGAGCTCAATGAGTTGCGGGGCGAAGCCGGCGGTTGATACTTGAGCGGGGCTGGCTGAGTTGCTGCAAGCCGGCGTCCAGGTGAGCAAGCCGCAGATCGCAAGCGTCCAGTTTCCAGGGTGCGAGTCCACAGCCCCATTATAGGGTCACTGGCTCGTTGATAGGCTACTTCTCCTGGGGCGAGGCCCCAGCCCCCGGCTTAGCGACCTTGTTCTTAGGTCGTTTCGGCTTGGCAGATTCTCGTATGAGGGCGAGTTCCTGTGCCACATGGGTGCGCACGGCATCCGCCGGCAGTTCATGGCCGGCCATGGCCTCCAAGTACCACTCGAACTCGCGGCGTTGGAGATAGGTGCCCGCTCCCACGGGGATGCCGCCCACCTTGCGTAGCTGGATGAACCAGGCGCGCCACCACAGGGGGTCGCCGAACTTGCCCGAGATGCGCACCAAATCACGCAGTTGCGGTTTGGAGAACTCGAACTTGCACAGGTTGGTGCTGCGGGCGAACTCGGAGAGCAGCGGGTCTTGGGGATCGCGCAGCAGGGCCACCAGGCCGTTGCGGTCGAAGAGTTCTGGGGCGCAATCGTCGCGGTTGGCCAGGATGAAAGTGGCCTCGACGCGCTCCCGGGCGGGACCCGCGGCGGCGGCGGCCCGCAGTTCGTCGCTGGTGCGGTGATTGGCCCACCACAGGCACAGCTCAGCTAGGAGCACCAGGGAGACCAAGGCGTGGGGGCGCCAGGTCGTCTCGCTGTTATCGTTGCTCATGGCGTGTGCTCCATGGCCATGGCGATGATTGAGTAGGAGAGCGGGGCGTTTAGCCACCAGAAGAACATCAACACCATGCTGGCGGCCAGGGCCAGGGCGCGGCGGCCGCGCGTGGCCCTGCGCCAGGAACCGGTCAGGAGGCCGGCGGCCAGAACGATCAACAGGGGCTCGATGGGCAGGCGGAAGCGCGAGTGGGAGATGAGTAGGGCAGTGGCCGTGAAGTAGGCGATGGTTCCGCCGACAATCCACCACTGGGGGCGGCCGATGAGACCGGTGCAGAGGCCGAGAATGCCGCAGAAGATAATGAGCAGGGTCGTGGCCGTGGCCCAGGGAACCAGGAGTCCTACGAGCAGTGGCTCGCCCAGTGGTCCGTTGTAGCGACCTACCGCCGCGTGCCGCACGAAGTAGGAGACCGGAGCGAAGAAATCAGCCAGCGTTTGCAGGCGCGAACGCAGGAACCAGGACGGCCGCGCAAGGGCGAACTGCTTGCCGAGCTCCACATTTGCCCCTAGGCGGTCAATGGTGTTGTAGGGACGAATGGCCCGGGCCCAATGGTCTTCGCGGTCCGTCGCCAGGGCATTGGTCCAGGGGCGTTGCACAGCGGACAGGGGCGTCAAGCCGTGCGCGGAGCGAATGGCCTCCAAGTCCATCAGGTCCGAGTTCGAATAGCGCGCGTTCAGGCCGCGATAGACATTCTCGCCGAGCGTCGAGCCGATGGGCACCAGGCGGCCGTAGACCTCGTAGTTGCGCAGGGTCCAGGGCAGGACCGTGGCGGCTGTGGCCAGTAGGAACAGGCTGGCGGGAGCGCAACGGGCGAGCAATGGGCGGCCACGGGCGGCGGCGGCCAGTGCCAGGGCCAGGATCGGTGCCAGGAAGAGGGCCACATCCCGCAGGTAGAGAGATAGTCCGAAGAGCAGTCCGGCGAGTAGCAAGCGGCCGCTGAGGGAGGGGGCTGGCTCGGAGCTGGGGTTGGAATCTGAAGAGTTGGCCAATCTGGTGGCCGCATCGAAGAGCAGGTAGAGCGTCGGCAGGAAGACAGCGATGAAGAGCGTCTCCGTCAAGAGCGAGGTGGTGTACTCCGCCAGGGGCAAGTGCAGGCACCACAGAAGGCCCGCCACCCAGGCGGCTCGCTCGGAGAAGATGCGCCTGGCGAACAGCATCGAAGTGAGGCCGATGGAGGCGCTGGCCAGAACGCCGAGCAGGCGCGCGATGAACAGGGCGCGGGCACCGAATGCGTCCAGCAGCAGGGAGAGCAGGAAGGCGTAACCCGGCGGCCACATGAAACGGAACTGATCCGAGTAGAAGCCGAAGTGATTCCAGCGCAGGGCCGAGCTGAGGTAATGGGCCTCGTCCCGTTCCAGCTCCATCTCCCCGGCGCAAAGTAACAGGGCCAGGCGCAGGCACAGGCCCAGGACGGTTAGCAGGAGGATGGGACGCGGCAGCCGAGGCATGGGGCCACGATACGGTTTGGGATTGGCAATCCCAGCCCGAGGCCTGGCGGAGGTGTGAAGCGCGTGCAATCCCCGGGCGGTGGAGAGTCAGGGGCGCGCCCGGCCTAGGGCATGGAGACCTGGACCTCGGCCACTGCCGAGCCATTGCCAGCCTCGTCCCGGGCGCGCAGCAGCAGCGTGTGGGGGCCCGCGGGCAGGGGGCCGGCGCTGAGGCGTTCCCGTTCGCCGGCGGCGGGGAACTGGGCTCCGCCATGGGCCAGGGGCGTGCCGCTGGACCAGGCCTGGGGTGCGGGGAAGTGTCCGGGGATCGAGCGCAGGTCATAGGACGCGGCGCGGCCCAGCAAGCCGTCGTCGCCACATGCTCGAAACTGGAGCAGGACCTTGCCGCCCGGCAGCGCCGTGGCGCTGAGCATGGCCGGCGGCACAGGGGGCTCGCCGTCCGCCTGCAGGTTGCCCGAGTTGCGTGGATCGTGGCCGTACTCGGGCCACTCGTCAACGTGACGCTGGCCGTAGACCGTGCCCGGCGTCGGCGTCTCCGTGGGGAAGGCGCGCAGATAGCCCTCGCGCGTTGAGGCGACCAGGTATTGGCGCGGACCGGCGAGGGCGTGCAGGCCGCCATGGCCCACGGCGGCGGAGCCGGTCATCCAGCCCCCGGTGAAGTAGCGTGTGGTGCTGGCGCAGTCGTTTACTTGACCGGTTGCAACCAAGTCGCTGACAGCCGTGCCCTGGATGACCTCGGCCAGGCCGTCGCCGGTGATGTCGGCGAAAATCGGGTGGGCGAAGAACTGCAGGTCGTTGATGACCGTGGGCGAGGCCGGCTCCATGCTGCCGTCCAGGCTGTCCCACAGGACGAGATGATCCTCGGATGATGTCTGACGGCCTTCGAGGAGCAGGTCGAGGATGCGGATCAGGCTGCCGGAGGCTCCCGCCACGGAAACCGATGCGCCGCCGTCGATGGAGCCGAAGGTAACCCCGCCCAGGGCGATCAAGGTGGAGCCGTTATCGGCACAGGAGGCCGGGCCGTAGTCGCCCAGTGCGGTGTCCGCCGTCAGATAGGTCCCGTCGTCGTCGACTCCGAAGAAGGAGCTGCCGTCATGGCGCAGGATGTAAAGCGGTGAAACCACCGAGGCGCAGGCGATCTCCAGCGTGCCATCGTCATCCAGGTCAGCGAGGGCTGCCTGGGTATTGATGCCGGCGCCGATCGTGGGCAAGAGGTCGAGCACGGCCAATCCCAGGGGCACGGGCCAACCAGCACAATAGGCTTGGTCCTGGGTGTGTGGCGTGGCATCTGTCGCCGGCGTGCCAGGCGTGGCCGCTCCCGTGTGATGTAGGGCGTAGAGCCGCGTGTTGCCGCCTTCCTCGATCAAGCTGAGCAACAGCAGCACGGGATCGTTGGCGATGGAGAAGTTGAGTACTTCCGTGTACTCCTCGTTGACGCCGACGACCACCTCCAAGTCGCCGTCGCCGTCGATATCGCCCAAGCTCGGGGTCGGGATGATCTTGGTTCCGATGGCCGGCTCCGCATCCGCCGTGTAGGTGACAAAGCGCGTCGTCGGGTCCATGGCCGCCACCTTGTCCGGGTCCCGCAAGATCACCGGCCAACCGTTTACCAGACGGCCATCCGCATGCCAGGCGTAGACATGGCCGTCGGAACAACCGGCGACGATTTCCAGGCCGGGCGTGGTGGGGTCCAGGTCGCCAATGGCCGGGGCCGAGTGCATGGACCAGTCCCGGGAGTTCCACCTGTCGCGCTTGGGCGGCGCGTTCTCGTAATCGTCGCAGTCGGGAATGGTGGCCGGTCCGCAGGGCACTTCCCGCGTCAGACCGAAGTCCACGGTGGTCGGGAAGCCCGAACGCAGGGAGCCATCGCTCTGCCAGGCGTACACGTTGCCCTCCATATCCACCGCGACCACTTCCTGGCTGCCGTCGTCGTCGAGATCCGCCACCGCCGGGGACCCGAGCAGGAACGAACCGTAGACCTGATCCGACACCAGCCCCAGCGTAAAGGCATTGAAACCCGAGCTGGGCAGGCTTGGATAGGGCAGCGCGAACACCGGCCAGCCCGGCAGTTCCCGCCCAGCGGCCAGGTCGGTGAAGGCGTGCAGCAGGCCGTCGGAGGAAGCCATCAAGAGTTCCTCGGCTCCATCCCCGTCGAGATCCTGGAAGGTGGGCGAGCCCTCCAGGCCACAAACAGCTCCGTCGACGCCCAGGTCATTGCGCAGGATTGACTCGGCCGCCGGGTACACATCGATCTGCTCCTGGTGCACGGCCTCGTTGTTCACGGTGTCGGCGCCCTTGGTGGGATGGGCCAAGACGCGCAGACGCAGGCGCACCGCAAAGCGTTCCGGCGCTTGGGGGGCAGTGGGGTCGTCGTCGGCATCTAATGGGTTTGGAGTCGAGGCCAGGGCATGGGCCACAAGCCGCACGGGAATGCGGCCGAGTTCTCCTTCAAAGGCGGCGGTCAGGCCCACTTGGCGCGTGACCTCGAACCAGGGCCCGGCGCTTTTTTCCTCGCTGTCCGCTGCCCCCAACCCCAGAGCTTCCGGGTAGTGGGCGCCCTGCACATGGGGCGCGAACTCCAGGACGTAGTCGAAGGTGCCACCGGCTGATGTCACCCGATTGGCTGCCACTCGTCCGCTGACAACGATGCTGGTCGGGTCCGTGTCGTCATCGGGGATCAAGAGCTGGCCGGCGCTGTCATAGGCGTACTGGCGCCAGCGCAGGGGCGTCTGGAGTTCCGCCTCGGGCGGGATGCGATCTTGGGCGCTGAGCAGGGCATCCGGGCCAACGCCGAAGGGGCCATCGGACTTCAGGTACTCTCGGTCTGCCAGGCCGTTCACATTCTCGAGGCCGACAAAGCGCACCAAGCGCGCGGCGTTGATGCGGCCATAGCCGGTGAAGTAATCCCAACCGCGCACGGTGTGGTAACGATCCGTGGCCAAGACGGTGCCCGAGAGAGCGTAGTTGTTGGGCGTCACCAGCGGGTTCCAAAACCACCAGGGGGGACGGAAGTCAGCGAAGTAGGGGGAGAAGCTGTGCTCGGGATAGGGCGTGGAGAAATCGATGTCGTCACAGGCCAGGCGCCACAGTTGACGCATCTCCGCGTGGCTCAGGGCCCAGTCCGCGAAGGAGCCGTCGTCGTTGATGGCATTGGTCATGGCGCCGCGCTCGACGGCGTTGCGGGCGGCGGAGACCAACAGGCCGGCCATCCCGGCGCCCTTGCCCGTGGCCTCGGAAGAGCACGAGGTGGAAGGCACGGAACTCATGGTGTAGCCGCCGTAGTTCGTGCAGCCGTTGAAGAGCAAGTAGCTGTGGGGCACGGTGCTGTCGAGGGAAGGGGGGCGAATGGAGTTCATCACATTCGCGTGCTCGTAGGCCGCCGGCCAGTTGTGGTGACCAGCTGCTTCGTCGGCGGCGGAAGTGGTTAGGAAGACGCCTTGTTCATGGGCGTAGTTGGTGGCGTTGCGCCCGAAGGAGGTGTGATTGAGCGTGCCCAAGGCCACCTGCAGCACCGCCACTCCATTGTCAGCCGCATAAACCGTGGCCTCCGCATAGTGGTTGGTGTCCGCCACGAAGGAATCACCCACGCGCAGTGGCATCACCATGCAGTTGGGGCAGATGCCGTTGCTGAAGCCCGCCTCGCCGGTGGAGTCTTCCGCTTCTCCCGTGCCGTGGCCGTAGTCAGTGTCATCCTGGGGGTTGTTGTCGTTTTCGTAGAAGTCCCAGCCGGAGATGTCGTCCGCGTAGCCGTTCTGGTCATCGTCGATGCCGTCGCTGAAGATGCGGATCAGGTCCTCGGGGTCGACTACCCCGTTGCCGTTCAGGTCGGCGGCCCGCGAGTCAGCCCAGTAGTCGACCACATTGAATACCCCGTCGTCGTTGATGTCATAGCCAGCGAAGCGCGCGTCCGCAGGGTTTGGGCCGCCCTCCGGATAGGGCAGTTCACCAGCGTTCAGGTAATACTTGCGAATCAGGTCCGGGCGGTTGTCCTCCCAGCGGATACCGGAGTCGAGCACGGCAATGGCCACATCCGGCCGCCCGGTTGTTACCTCCCAGGCGCGGTTCACCCCCGGGCCGCGTACGCCGTAGAACTCCTGGGGGTTGATGCGCAGGGCTGACTCTCCGTCCGTTCCGTCGTCGAAGTAATCCGTGTACTCGAAGTTCGTGCAATCGAAGTTCGCCGGCAGGTCGTTGGCTGAGCCATTGCCACTCGAACAATCCCCGGAGATAACGAAGAGGTAGGCGGGCCAATCCTGTGGATTGCCTCCGGAATCGCCGCCGAATGGAAACTCGGCGCGCGGTGCAGTGCATAAAAGGAGAAGGCCGAAAGTTGTTGCGGTGATAAGGCGTTTGGCAGGCATGTGTCGAATTGTCGGGGGCCGGTGCGGGCGTTGATTGCGCCACTTCCCATTCTGCGGCTGTAGCGTGAAATTCGCTAGGCCGCAGGCTTCGCCGTCGTAGGGAGTTTGTCAGTTAGCTCCTAAGGGTGTCCCCGGAGTGTATCGGTCCAGTGGGGGGCGCTGGCGGGATCTAGGCCCAGGACCCCGAAGGCAGGCTTCGCGGTACGAGCTAGCAGCTACAGGTCGTTATTCCATTTGTCGTACTCGAGCCGGTCGGCCATTTCCACGCACCCGCCCAGGGTCAAGTAGTTCTTGCCGGCGAGGACATTGGAGGGAAAGGCAGAGCCGATCATGTTCGCGGGCAGTGGGCAGTTGGCGGCGTTGTCCGGTGTGCCCGGAGGAACGGCGCCGCCAAAGGTGCCTGAGTAGGCCAGGCCGATGTAGGCCGCGTCCGGATTGAGGCGCGCCCAGTTGCCCGCCGCCTGCCAACCCATGTAGGCCTGGGCGATGTGGGGCTTGTCATCGGCCACCTGCACATGATCCTGCTCCGAGTAGATCAGCATCACCGCTGTCTGGGGGCAGGCGCGACCCGCGAAATAGGATGACCCGGCGTTCTCCCGCGTGCGCCAGTACTCCGCGCAGGCTTCAGTCGACGCGTAGGTGCCCGGGAGTGCGACTCCCAGATCATCACAGGCAGCCCGCGCCTGGCGCGAGAGGTAAAGGCGTGTACCGCCGCCGTCGTCGTACATGAAACCCTTGATGGGGAAGTCCTCGTCGATATCCAAGATGCCGTTGCCATCCACGTCGTATCTGGGATTCCCCGGCGGGCCGAGAAAGGTGGCCTGTCCATCGCCGTCCCGGTCCAGAAGCAGGATCTGTCCGTCGCGAATAATAGACGAGTAATCGATGGCTAGGGTTGTGGGGGAGTAGCCGTAATAGGAAAGGTTCTTGCCGTCGTCGCCCGGCACACCGTTGCCGTCGCTGTCGGTGGCGGAATCCGGATCGAGATCCGGGCGCCCGGCGTCGGTGATGATGGTCTGGGCGCAGGACGGGTTCTCCCAGCCCACCAGCCAATGGGGCAGGGACAGGGCCTTGCCGTGCAGTGCGATAGTGTTGGTGGCCAGGGGGCCGCCGTTGGATGAAGCGAAGATGCCCACATTGTTCAGGTTGGCGTGGGCCACGCGATCCAAGATGGTCAACCCCGCCGTGTCCGTGGCTCGACCGGCGGCGTAGAGCAGGGCGTCGCGCATGGCGCTGGTGCAGGCCGTGCTGCGGTTGTCATAGATTCCGCCGCTGGAGTAGGTAGCGAAGCTTCCCCCCGGCAACAGGAAGCGCACGCTGACAAATCCCAGCTCCACCAGGCCCTCAAGAATCTGGTCAGGCCCGAAGGAGCCGGTGTTGGTGACTCCCCCGGGGGAGTACAGCACCACCGGCGCTCCAGCGCGGTGGCGGCTGTCGTACTTGTCCGGGTATTCCACGAAGACGGCCAGCGTGCCGCTGCCGGGCAGGGCGCTGTCACTGTAGATGTCGGTGTGGAAGGAGCCCTGGGCGCTGGCCAGGGAAACACCTGCCAGGCTGAGGAGCGCGGCGCGCAGAAGTGTGGGAAGTTGTCGCATGGTGACTGATTCGGGTTGGGAACAAGGACCCAGACACCAGCATCAACCGCGCAGAATCCCATTGGTAACGGGCACAAGCCCAGGTCTCAGTCAGAAAACAAACTGCACATTCGTGGCGGTGGCGCGGGCAAAGCACACCTCTGCCCTGGTTCAATTAAATGGAGCCAACCCCCAGCATGGCACCTTGGCTTTCAATCGGTGTGATTGTCCAGTTCAGCCAGGGGTACGGGGTCCTGCTTCATGGATGCTCTCGATGACCTCCAGCGTTTCCTCGTCCGGGGCGAAGGGCTGTACTAGCGCGGCGGTCACATCGATCAGCTCGAAACCGGCGGCTTGGTGTACGACTTGCCACTTGGAGACGATCACATCAACACCGGCGGCCGCCGCGATGTCCGGCAACTCGTTTTCGATCATCTCCAGGATGTTGTCCACGGGATAAGTGCCGAAGCCCTGCTTGTGGACCATGGCCTGCATCTCTGGCCCCTGCCTCTCGAGTTCGGCCACGCGCAGGGAATCGCCGGCTGCCTTGGCTGTGGCCAACTCTTCGAAGAGCGCGCCCATGTGCGCACGAAATGCCTCAGAGCGGTAATGGGCCATGGCCAGGGCCCGGGAGTCGAAAACGCCCAGGCGCACACCAGCCCGGGCGACCGCCGGTCCGCCGTGGTTGTCCGTGCTCGCACAGGAACCGGCCACCAAGGCCACCACAGTCAGCAAGGGGACAAGGAGAAACAGAAATCCACGGGTAGTCTTCATGATTGATGCACTTTCAGGCGCCATGATCCCAGGCCTGGGAACCGCCTGTCAATCACCGCCTCAATGGGAATCCACCCCTTCTGCTCCGCGCCACTCTGTTCCCCTCCTCAAGACGCCCGTGCGAGGTGCTCGGCCAGGCGCAGGGCGAAGGCGTAGATCGTGATCTGCGGGTTGACCCCCAGGCTCTCGGGCACCACCGAGCCGTCGCACACGTAGACCCCCTCGCACAGGCGCAGGTTCGCGTCGACGACGCGCCCCATCCCGCAGGTCCCCAGGGGATGGAATGCCATCGTCGCGATCTCCGCGGGCGCGAGTTCGCCGAGCCTGGCGCTCGCGAGCTCGCGAGGAGCGGCGAGTTCATTGGCCGCGCGGTTGAGCGGCAGCATGACCCGACGTGCGCCGGCCGCGAAGAGCACCCTCGCCGCCAGCTCCATCCCTCGCCCCAGGCGGCGCGCGTCGATTGGCTCCAGGTCGTAGCGGATCCAGGGCCGCTCCGCTCCCAGGGGGTAGCGAATCCGGCCGCGGGCCTCGTCGCGCACCATGAAGCCGAAGGTCGCCAGCCGGTCGTGACGGTCCATCCACCAGCGCAGGCGCCGACCCTCGACCGGCATCGCCAGGGCGGCCATCTCGTAGGGGATGAACGCGCCCTCGTAGCGCACGGCGTCGTCCTCGGGATCCACCAGCCCGAGACCCTGGGGCACGCCCTCCCAGCCGCGGACGACTTCTTCGAAGAGGCCGAAGACCTTTGAAGCGGGATGAATCGTGAGCCCGTTCCCAGCCTGGCGGTGGGCGGCGCCCAGGTGGAAGCGGCGCACGAACCAGGGCGTCACCAGAGCGCCCGCGCTCAGGATCAGCTTCCCCGCGCGCACTTCGCGCACGGCGCCGGTCGCGCCCGTCGCGACGGAGCGGACGCGCACGCGCACCTCGCCGCCGCGACCAGCGGGCGCCATCACGGCGACCACCTCGCTGTGCAGCTCCACGCGCAGGTTCGGCGCGTCCCGCAGGGGATCGAGGAAGGTCCCCGAAGAGGTTCCCTTGGCGCCCGTGGGGCACACGAAGCAGCAGCGGCCGCTGCCCACGCAGCCGCGCTCGCAGCGGTCGAGCAGGTGTGGCTCGGGCAGGCCGCTGCGGCGCGCCCCTGATCGGAACAGGCGCGAGCAGGCGCTCATTGTCTGCTCTCCACTGGTGCGCACGCCGAGCAGGCGCCAGGCTTCCTCGATGTGTTCGGTGAAGGCGTCCCCGTCGAAGGCGCCGCCGCTCCTGCGCTCCCACGCCGCCACCAGCTCCTGCGGCGTTCGCAGGCAGGTGCCCGAGTTGATCGTCGTCGTGCCCCCCAGGCAGACGCCGGTCGGCAGGGGGATGAGGGTGTTGCCCACCGCGGCCGAGCAGCCCGCCTGGGCGTAGTTGCGGCGGAGGGCGACGCGCGCGTCGGGCTCGGGCCGTGCCCGACCGCCCCGTTCGAGGACCAGTACGCGGGCGCCGCTGCGGGCGAGCCGGCCCGCGACGCAGGCACCCCCCGCGCCGCTGCCGACCACAATGAAGTCGAAACGCTGGGGGAAGTCGAAACGCTCGGCGCCCGCAGCGGGCGGGGGTCCGTCCGGTCGCGGCGCACTGGGCCGCGGCTCCGGCTCCGCTTCCTTGGCGTCCTGGCCGTAGCAGGCGCCGAGGACAACCGCCTTGAGGGCCAGGAACGCCACGCGGCCGAGCATCCCGCGCGTGTGTTGCAGGCGGGCGAGCAGGCGCTCGCGGCGTTCGGCGTCGAGGCGCTCAAAGCGCCGCGGGCTGGCGCAGTAGAGGGTCGGCGCCAGCCAGCGGAGCGCCAGGGCGGAGCCGACCGCCAGGTGCCTGGGGCCCGCCGGCAGGGAGCGCAGGGCCTCGTCGGACTGTTCGCGCAGGAGCACCGGATCGAGCTCGATCCCGACGTGGCTGGCGTAGGCCCGTGTGAAGTGGAACACCGCCCGCTCTCCCGCACCCGTCCGGCCCGGCTTGGCGGGGGCGGAGATCATTGCGCCGCGACTCGCTGGACGGTTTCGACGGCGGCGGTGTCGGTGGTTTCGAAGGTCCCCAGCGACTCGCCCGCGGTGCTGCGCAGCTCGAGCGTGAGGCTCCCGGTCTTGGAGTTGCGGCACACGAGGGGGCGCCCGTCGGGATCGGCGTAGTCGACTTCCGCGACGAGGTCCGCCGCCGGGGCGCAGCGCCCGCGGGCGACGAGGCCGTCGAAGCGGACCTCGAACTCCCAGCCGTCGTCGGTGGCCCGCGTCCGGTTGGAGCACAGCGAGCGCAAGAAGCCGGTGGAGGCGTAGTGCCGACCGCGGAACCACAGGTGGCCGAGGGTGAAGGAGCGGCCCAGCGGCCCGCGCGCGCGAGGGCGGCCGGAGAGGAGCTCGAACACCACGCTCCCTTCCGCTTCGTGCGGGTCGTCGAGCACGGCGTGGGCCCAGCGCCAGCGGTCCGCCATGCGCGTGCCCCAAATGTGGCCGACGCCCCCGGGGGCGTCGGTGATCTCCCGGCGCGTCCCGCCGATCTCCACGCTTCCGCGAAAACGGCCCTCGCTCAGGGCGCTGTAGTAGCGCGAGCCGGCGATCCCGAAGCGGTAGAGGTGCTCGGGGACGAAGTCGAAGCTCGGTGCCGCGCCCGGTTCCCAGGCGAGGTCCCAGCGCGCTCCCTCTCCCTCGCCGCTGGCGCGCCCGCGTTCGAGGTCGCCCGACGGCATGCGGAAGAGGGTGTCACCCTGATCCAGGCCTGCTTCGTCGGCCGGGACCTCCCAGCGCCCCTGTTCCACCCGGCGGCGCCCGGCGTCGAAGAACACGAACCAGCAGGCGGCGAGCGCGCCGCCGGGGCCGCGGCTGACCGTGTAGCGCGCCCAGAACGCGTCGCGTGATACGGGGTCGTTGAGCTTGAGGAACCAGACCTCGTAGAAGGGGCCACCGTGCTCGGCGGCGCGCGACCGCCAGGGGTCCTCCGCGCCTTGCCGAGACAGCGCGCCCCCGCGCAAGCGAGCGATGTGCGCGCAGATCACGCCGTCGACGAGCGCCGCGGTGAGGTACAGGGTGTTCGCCTCGGTGGCGGCGAAGATGGCGAAGAAGCCCGTCGAGAGTGCCTTGGAGAGGACGAGCGCGTTCCAGGCGATGGGCTGGAGGGGGTCGCGCGCCAGGGACAGGGACAGGTAGGCGATCACCGCCATCAGCGAGCCCGTCAGGCCCAGCCACAGGGACGGCTCTCCGCCGGCCAGCGGCCCGGAGCCGGGCAGCAGCGCCGCGGGGATGCGCAGGAGATCGAGGACCAGGCCGGGGAGGGCGACGAACGAGATTCCAGCGATCAAGAACAGCGCGCCGTAGACGCGCATCACTTTGCGTGCCGTGTCCCGGCTGGGGCTCACGGCTGCGCGCGCGGGATGGGCGCGGCGCGCGTGAGCGAGGTCACGCAGCTTGGTCCGACGAGGAGCATGGCGCGATCATAGCGCTCGCCTCGAACAGGGGAAGCGCTCAAGTGCTCAGAAGCTAACGGGAGGACTATGGAGCGGCTGATGGGACTCGAACCCACGACATTCAGCTTGGGAAGCTGACGCTCTACCAACTGAGCTACAGCCGCTTTGGCCGCTGTCCGATGGACGGCGGGGTCGGAGAGTCTAGCGGGTAGCATCGGGGAAGGCACCTGCGGGGTGGGCAAAGGGGCGGGAAGCGGGAGCTGGCTAGGGGCGGCCAACCATCCCCGGCCCCCACCTCCACCCCCTTGACCGGCTGGGGCGGGAGCTGGAGGCGACGGTGGGGCTGGATGGTGATGGGGGAGCCGGGGACGGCGGGCTGTCGGAGGAGCTGGATCGGGTGGCTCCGCGGGGAACGCGTTATCGGGTAGGGCGGGAGGTGGGGCGCGGGGGCATGGGATCGGTGCTGGAGGTTTGGGATGGGGATCTGCGGCGGCGGCTGGCCATGAAGGTCTTGTTGCGCCGCAGGGGGGCGGAGGGCGGGAATGTGGACGAGAGGACCTTGTCGCGGTTTTTGGAGGAGGCTCTCCATCAGCGCGAAGTTCTCCGCTGAGGTTGGAATAAGGATTGGGGAATGGAGAGTGGCCACCTTACTAGAGGCGCCCTAGGTGCTCTCGTTGCTCTTGCCTCGCCTGCAGAGTTGATTAGGCGCGGGCTCGCGTACACGACCCTCTTGTTGCTGGCCTGCATTTGGAGCCAAGGCTGCACCACAGTCCATGTTCACTCACCATCGGACGCTGTTTTTGTCAGCGAGGTGAAGCAGGTAATGCATCGCTATCTCGCTGCGTTCAATGCCGTTGACTATGAGACGATCGGACTTCCTGGCATACACCGGGTTGGCTCTCGACGAGCGAGTCGATGAACCTTCTCAAAGATCGTGAAGCGGTCAAAGGCCTCTACCGATCCCTTCTTGGAAAGAACAGAGCAGAAGGATACGACCATTCAGGACTCTTGAGCGAGGACATCAAGTTCGTCAGCGATAGATGCGTGACCTATCGGATCACCTTCACGCGTTATAAAAACGGGCGTTTCATGCCGCCGCGCATCCGAGGGAGTGTCTGTACGCTACACAAGGTAGACGGACAGTGGGAGCGCAGTAATGTCGCGCTTGAATCGGGGACAGGGGGCTGAAGCGCACGGTTATGGGGCGCACCTCTACCCAAGAAGTAGTGACTTGTGGAGCTCTTCTCTATGATGACGCGTGCTCATGAGCGGGATAACGAGACGTGACTTTGTAAACGGCACACTGATCGGAGCCGGGGCCTCCTTGGTGTCGTGTGACGCATCCAAGCGCGCCCTGATGGCGGCTTTGGATCCCTCCTACTATCCGCCGGCGCTCACCGGGCTCAGGGGGAGTCATCCAGGCTCAAACAAGCACGCTCATGACAGTGCGTGGTCAGGGTTCTCGGACTGGGGTGTGACCACAGAGCTCAGCGAGACCTACGACCTGGTCGTCGTCGGCGGTGGCATCAGCGGTTTGACCGCGGCTTACTTCTTTCAGAAGAGGCACGGCGCGGACAAGAAGGTGCTCGTCTTGGACAACCACGACGACTTCGGGGGCCACGCCAAGCGCAATGAGCACACGATCGACGGCGACACCCGGATCACCTACGGCGGCTCACAGACGCTCGTCGAGCCGAGGCACTCGAACAAGATCGTCACGGAGCTCCTCGGGGATCTCGGGGTGGATCTAAAGCGCTTCGAGACAGCCTACGACCACGGCTTTTTCAAGCGGCACGGCCTCGGGGCCGTCACTTACTTCAACGAGGAGGTCTTTGGGCAGGACAAGCTCGTGCAGCACCCCTTCTGCAACTACCCGAACTACGTCGAGGGCCTCATGGGTGCGAAGCTCTCCAACGAGGATGCCGCAGAGCAAGCGCCGTTGAGTGAGCGCGGGAGGGAGCAGCTCTTGAGGGTGCTGAATGGTGGCCTGCATCTCCTAGATGTCCCAGAGGGGGAGCTCGAGGATTACATCTATGCCAACTCCTACTTCGACTACCTGAAGAGGACGCTCGGGGTCGATGATCCTGGGGTTCTGAAGATGGCTCGGAACTCAGGCCTCGACTGGGCGACCACTGGTACAGACCTCATGAGCATCGGCTCAGCCAAGAGCTGCGGCGCGCTGGGCTTTGCTCCGGTGGCGGTCTACGACGAGGAGAACCCTTACATCCATCACTTCCCTGATGGGAACGCGGGCATCGCGAGGGCGCTCGTGAAGAGGTTGGTTCCGCAGGTCGCAGAGGGGGAGAGCGCTGAGCAGCTCGTCACGGCCAGGTTCGATTACGAGGAGCTCGATCGTGCCAGCAGTGTTGTTCGCATCCGCCTGAACAGCACGGTGGTCCACGTCGAGCACAGGGGGGAGCTAGAGAGCGCCGCAGAGGTCAGCGTGAAGTACATCCAGGGCGGGGAGCCGTATCAGGTGGTCGCGAAGAACGTGGTGATGGCTTGTTACAACATGATGATCCCGCACATCGTCTCGGGACTCCCTCTGGAGCAGGCGGCTGCGCTGAGGTTGCAGGGGAAGAGTCCGCTGCAGTACACGACGGTCGGCTTGAGGAACTGGGAGGCGATGAATGAGCGGGGGATAGGCCTCGCCATGTCCCCTGGGAACATGCACCAGGCAGTGCTCATGGATTTCCCGGTGTCGATGGAGGGCTATGAGTACACGAAGGGGCCGAGAGAGCCATGCGTCCTCCAGATGATCAGTTGTCCCTATGGAAACACGGTGGGCGCGCCCAAGCTCGTGCAGTACCAGGAGGCCCGCCGTCGGATGTTGTCCCTGCAATTTGAGGACTATGAGGAGGAGGTTCGCAGGCACCTCAGCGGGATGCTCACAGGCGAGCTCTTCGACTTCGACAGGGATGTCGTGAGCATCTCGGTCAATCGCTGGGCTCACGGGTACACCACCGGTGGCCCAGGGGATTCGACCCGTATAGGTCGTCAACCCTTTGGCCGGATCACCATCGCCAACGCCGACTCCGCCCCCGGCGCCGATGCAAAGACCGCGATGATGATGGGATACCGAGCGGTCAACGAGTTGGGGTGAGGGTGATTGGCCCGCGTGCATTGCTAGAGGCCCTCGGCTAGGCGTTTGCCTCAACCATAGTTTTTCAAAGCCTATGTCCCACGAACTCGTGTGAGCTCAAACACCTGGTTTCAGAGGTGCTGTGAGGGGTTGGCTTGGAAGGGGAGGCCTGA
>NYXZ01000082.1 GCA_002686595.1 Planctomycetota bacterium
CTTGCCGCTCGGGGCGACTATGCGGCGGGGGCTTGCCGCTCGGGGCGACTATGCGGCGGGGGCTTGCCGCTTGGGGCGGCTATGCGGCGGGGGCTTGCCGCTCGGGGGCGTTTATGCGGCGGGGGGCTACCACTCTAGGGCGGCCATGCGGCAGTGGATGCCGCTGCCGATGCCTAGGAGGGCTACGCGGTCGCCTGCTCTGAGGAAGTCGCCTTCCTGGGCTAGGGCGAGGGCGGTGGGGAGGGCGGCGGAGCCGGTGTTGCCGAGGGTGGGGAAGGTGGGGTAATCGCGGTCGTCGGGGAACTCTAGGGTTTCCAACAGGAGGCGGCGGTGGGCGCTGCCTACCTGGTGGGTGAGGATGCGGTCCACTTGGTCGGCCTGCCAGGCGGCTTCTTGCAGGAAGGCGTGCCAGGTCTCGGCCGCCAGGTCGGTGCCGGCCAGGAGCAGGCCCTCGGCGTCGGTTTCCATCAGGGGGCCGGCGGAGCCGTCGGCTAGGTCTCCGCTGCACAGGTCCACATGGGTTGTGGCGGAGCGGTGGGTGGCGGAGATCAGGCGCGGGTGATGCGCGCCGAAGGAGGTTGCCAACGACGAATCCACCAAAAGGGCGGCGGCGGCGGCGGAGCCCGTGGTCAGGGAGGCGTAGGCGCGCTTCATGGCCTGGCGATCCGAACCGGGCGCGGTCAGGTGGCGCATGGTCTGTTCGAGCAGGGGGCGGGCGCTTTCGCCGGTCACCACCAGACCGGCGTCGATCTGGCCGGCCTCGATGCGCGCGGCCACCAGGGACATGGCATCGAGGAAACCGAGGCAGGCGTTGGAGAGGTCGAAGGCCTCGCAGTTGGGCGGGAGTTCGAGGTCGCGGTGCACGACGGAAGCGGTGGCCGGTTCCAGGAAGTCGCGGCACACGCCGCCGTAGACCAGCATGCCCACGCGCTCCCGGGGGAAGTCGGTTTCCGCCAGCAGGTCGGCCCCAGCGCGCGTGGCCACGGTGCTGGGGCGCGTGTTCGGGGGCCAGACGCGGCGCTCGGCGACGCCGCTCATCCACTCCAAGCGGCCGAGGTTCAGGCCCAAGCGGTCGTAGACCGCGGCCAGCCGCTCCTCGATGACGGCGGAGGTCCAGGCCTCGTCCGGCAGGAGGTGGGTCAGGCCCAGGAGGGATACGCGGGAGAATCGCATGATACAAAAACGCCCCCGGGGTGGAGCCCGGGGGCGCGCAGGGTACCTAATTTGGCGCCGTCTGACGCCCTCCCGTGGAGATCAGCGCCGGATGGCGGCCGCGGGGGAGTTGACCCGGGCAGTTTTTTCCTCCATCAGGTGCCCGTAGTAGGGCGCTGCCACATCCTCCAGGGGATTGCCGTGGCCGTCGGTGGTCCATTGCTTGGCATCCACAAAGGCACGGAAAGCCCGGCGGTAGATCAAGCGGGCACGCACGCGCACTTCACCCGAGCCGGGGGGGACGGTGAAGGAATAGTGGCTGGTATCCGTGGCCAGGGCCGGGATGCGGTTGTCCCATTGGATGCCGGTGGCATCTGTATAGAAGGTGGGGCCATTGCCGGCGGCATCGTGGTTGACCTTGGCGAAGAGTTTGCCGGGCTGGCCCGCGTAGTAGCCCAGGGCCGGATCACCGACGCCCCCGAGGTCGTGGACAAGCTGGGTGCCCGTGGAAGCCATGGTCACTCCGTCGGAGACGCGGAAGGCCTCCACCAGCAGGATCAGGTTGCGCACCGTGACACCCGTGGGCACATGGTGGCCGACGCCGGTGTTGGTAACGGAAACATCAACCTCCAGGGAGCCGCCGGCGGTCAGGCGAGGCTTGACCTCAAGTTCGCAGGAGTTGTCGAGGAACTCGGGCGTTGTTCCCAGGATCTGGTGCAGGCGGATCGTGCCCTGTTCCCGATCCGGGGCGGAGGGCATGTTCGACGCGCGCGTGGCGTCGGTGGCGGGCATGTGGCAGGTGACGCAGGTGGCCGCCAGGGGATCCGCGGGGTCGGCGTAGGGAGTTGCTAGCCACTCCAGGTAGGTGGGCTCGGAGATGACGCCGTTGGCCTCCTCGAAATCACCGTCCTCGTCCGGGTCGTTTTTGTCCTGGTGGCAGGCAGCACACATGGCCGCGGTCAGTTGGGGTTGGTAGGAGGCGCGCATGGGGCCCATGTAGACATCGGAATCGCCCAGGACGCCGTACTCCACTTGATCAATGCCGTGGGGGCGGCTGAGGGTCACCGCACCCTCGTAGATGCCGGGGTAGTTGACCTTGTTCTCGTCGATGTGGGCCACCTTGTGGCAGATCTCGCAGGAGATGCCGTGGATGGAGCCAACGGAGAGGGCGTTGATGTCTTCGAGGGGCGTGTGGGGATTAGCCACCCAGGGTTCCGGCTGGTGGCAGGCGCCGCATTCCGAGGCGGGATTGCTATGGGCGAAGACGGAGTCGCGCGTATAGACGAAGCCCCCCATGCCGCCGGGGCTGCCGGTACCGTTGTAGATGTCGTAGACCCAGGTGTTTTGACCGGCCAGTGCCATGGGGGAAGAGGTCCACTCGTTGAGCTGGTCCTGGTGGCACATGCCGCAGTTGACCGGATCCAAAAAGGTGTAGGCGCTGTTGTCCATGACCGGAACTGCTTCGAGCAGGATCTGCACGCCGGTGGTGGGGGAAGTCACCAAAGTAGAGGCGTTGTAGTGGCCCTTGTTGGCCGCGACGATCACCAAGCCAGCGCCGCTCGCTCCCGGCAGGGAGAAGCTGCCGTCGGCGGCGGTGGTGGTGCGAGTGGTCGTGGCTTGCAGTGAGACGATGGCGCCCTCCACCGGGGCCATGGTGGCCAGGTCGCGCACTTCGCCACTGACCTGGGCAGGGGCTTGGGAGGCGAGGGCGACGACGAGGGCGATCGGGGCCCAGAGGGGGCGGAGTCTGTTCTTCACGGATTGTCCTAATAAGGTAGTTTGGGCCGAACTGGCGGGGAGCCGGATAACTCGGCGGCTTATGCATTGGATAACGGGACTGCCATATCTGCAATGCGGTCTCTTGAATATCTGGCCTTGCCGAAGAAGGACCTGGGTGCGCGGGGGCGCGGATGGTGCCCAGGTAAATATTCCCCGGCTCAGTTGCCCCCCGCCCCTACAGCAGTCCACCGCTTGCCCGTGCCCCGGTTTCCTGTGCCCCCCCAGTTTCCTGTTCCCCGCAGGCCTTCTGGGTTGCCAGCCCGATGGAGCACATGATTGTCTCGGTTTCACCTGCCGCCAACTCATTCAGAGCCGCGGCATCCGGCCATGTCGAGTGGCAACTCGCCGCGCCGCGTCAACTCGCACGCGGTAGTGCTCTAATGCCGAGCTCGCCAGCCCGGCGTCCAGGACCGGACTAGGAACCCGATGAGAAACTCCCTACTGCGCCTTCGCCTTCCTTGCCTCGCCGCCGCTGGCTGCGCCTCGCGACGGGACTTTTCCAACGGACTCCTAGTAGCGGTAATGCTCCGGCTTGTAGGGGCCCTCGGTGGGGATGCCGAGGTAGCTGGACTGATCCTCTGTCAGCTCTGTCAGCTTGACGCCTAGCTTGTCCAGGTGCAGGCGGGCGACGCGTTCGTCGAGGAGTTTGGGCAGGGTGTAGACGCGCTTCTCGTAGTCGCCAGTGTTTTGGAACAGCTCGATCTGGGCCATCACTTGATTAGTGAAGGAGTTGGACATGACGAAGCTCGGGTGCCCGGTGGCGCAGCCGAGGTTCAAGAGCCGGCCTTCGGCCAGGATGATCACGGAGTGACCGTCCGGGAAAACCCACTCATCCACCTGGGGTTTGATGTTGATGGTCTCAATGCCGCTTGTGCGCGCCAGGCCGGCCATGTCGATTTCGTTATCGAAGTGACCGATGTTGCCCACCACCGCGTTGTGCTTCATGGCAGCCATGTGGGCAGCGGTGATGATGTCCTTGTTGCCGGTGGTTGTGATGAAGAGATCGGCCTTGCCCACCACCGCTTCCACGGTGGTTACCTCATAGCCCTCCATGGCCGCTTGCAGGGCGCAGATGGGATCGATTTCAGTGACGATTACCCGGGCTCCCTGGCCTCGCAGGGACTGGGCGCTGCCCTTGCCCACATCGCCGTAACCGCAGACCACCGCGATCTTGCCCGAGAGCATCAGGTCCGTCGCCCGGCAGATGCCGTCAACCAGCGAGTGGCGGCAACCGTAGAGGTTGTCGAACTTGCTCTTGGTCACGGAGTCATTCACGTTCATGGCGGGAAACAACAACTCGCCGCGTTCCACCATTTGATACAGGCGGTGGACGCCGGTGGTGGTTTCCTCGGAGACGCCGCGGATCTCCGCCGCGGTCTTGGTCCAGAGATCGGGCGTGGCGGCCAGGGTCTTGTTCAGGAGCGTCAAGACGCAGGCCTCTTCCTCGTTCTCGGCGCTGCTCGGATCCGGCGCGGCACCGGCGGCCTCGAACTGCACGCCCTTGTGCACCAACAGGGTGGCGTCGCCCCCGTCATCGAGGATCATGTTCGGGCCCTGGCCCTCGGGCCAGGTCAGGGTCTGTTCAGTACACCACCAATACTCATCCAGGGATTCGCCCTTCCAGGCGAAGACCGGGATGCCCTGGGGGTTGTCAGGGGTGCCCGTGCGGCCCACGGCGACGGCGGCCGCGGCGTGGTCCTGGGTGGAGAAGATGTTGCACGAACACCAGCGCACGGCGGCGCCCAGGTCCAAGAGGGTTTCAATCAAAACAGCGGTCTGCACCGTCATGTGCAGGGAGCCAGAAATGCGCGCGCCGGCCAGGGGCTTTGAATCCCCGTATTCCTCCCGCAGTGCCATCAGGCCGGGCATCTCGTGTTCCGCCAGGGAGATCTCCTTGCGGCCAAAGGTGTGTAGGGAAAGGTCGGCGACCTTGAAGTCGTCTCTGGTGGTCATGGTAGTGGTCATGGTCAGTCGTTCGTCCGAAGAGGGGCTGGATTCAATGCCCAAGGGGCAGATTAGGGGCGGTGTGTCGGTTATTCGATTTCAAGCAGTTCGATGGACACCACTTCGATGTCGAGCTTGCCCGCGGGCAACTCGAGCACGGCCTGGTCACCAGTGTGCAGGCCCAGCATGGAGGCCGCCAAGGGGGCGCGGTAGGAAACCACGTCATCACCCAGGTAGCCGTCCCAGGGACCGAGGATGCGGATCGAGTTTTCCTGGTTTGACTCCGTTTCGCGGTAGGTTACCAGGGTTCCCGGGCAGATGGTGTCCTCGGGGATCACGGCGTTGGCGATCAGGTCCGTGTGGCGCAGTTCCGCCTCCATGTCCATGGCGCGGCTGGTCAGATTGCGCTGCTCTTCCATGGCCGCTTCCCATTCGGAGTTCTCCGAGAGGTCGCCGAAGGCCGCGGCGCGACCGATGGCGTCTTCGTTCTCGGGGATCTTGACGTCGCGGATATCACGCAGGTCCGCCGCGCGCCGCTCGAGGCCGTCGCGGCTGGTCCAGACGGCTTCGCCCTCCCAGAAGTGGGTCGAGGCGCCGGCGAAAAAGTTGCGATCGAGGTCAAAGGCGATCTCGGTCAAGATGGCCTCGATGGCATCGTCCACGCCGCGCGAGGCTTGCAGATGGAAACCGCGCAGGTCTTCCACGGAGGCCTCCGCCAGCAGGGTCTTGAGAGCCGGGGAATCGCCGCGCGCCAGCAGCGTGGCCAGGCGTTGGTTGACGCGCGTCAGAGCCTGGTTGCCCCGGCGCCCGGCCCACAGGTGCGTGGCCAGGTTGACCAGGGCCTGGGCCCGGCGCAGGGGAGTAGGGAAGGACCCTTCGATGCGGCCTGTTTCCGCCAGGCGCGCCAGGGTCACCAAGAGGTCGGGAGCGCGCAGGGGGCGAGCCAAGAGCGAAGTATATTGGGCGGCCAGGGCCTGGCCGTGTCCCTTTTCGAGCAGGGCATCCACCAGGGCGCGCACCATGCCCGGCGAAGTGTGTTGCAGGCTTGCCCCGGCTTCATCCAACCACTTCTCTTCGCCGTAGAGTTCCTTGAGAAGCTCCACGCACTGCTCCTGCTCGCGATAACCGCGCACCTTCTGGAAGTCACTCCACAGGGCGGGGCAGCCAAAGGCCGTCTCCGGCGCCTCCGCCTCCATGCATTCCTTGAGGCGCTCGGTGAGAGGCGCTGGGCTCTCGCCCCGGTGGTGGCGCAGGATGATCCAACCCGTGAGCAGGTCAGCTTCCGTGCAACCGGGCTGGGTGAGGCGTTCATCCAAGGCCGCCAGGGCCGCCGTGCACACTTCCGGTTCGATCTTGCTGCCGATGAAGAGGTCGCGCACGGTGTTGATCAGCTCCTCTGGCTTGGAGATCAGGCGCAGTCGACGGGTCAGGTCTTCCGCCGGATCCTTGGCCTCCAGCAAGCGTTCCACCACGGCGCGGCTCTTGGTGCCCGAGACGCGCAGCCATTCGCAGTTGCCCGCCAGCTTGTGGGCCTTGCGCCACCAAGCGGTCCAGGCGCTGCCTTCCACGCCGACCTGGGCCAGGGCCGTGCGTACGGCCACCAGGCTTACGCGCCCGTGGTGCCGATCGACGACGGCCAGCAGCGCTTCCAGGGGATCCTTCTTGACGCCCTTGGTGGTGCCCTCGGCGTCGCGGTAATAGCGCGCCCGCAGGTCATCGATGTCCAGCAACTCGAAGATGTCGGCGGCGGTGGTGAAGGGGAAGCGATCGGTGCGTCCCCCGGCGAAGGTGATGGCGATCTCCTTCTCGATGGGATCGATTTCAGTCACTTCTCCCACGCCCCAACCACCGCCGTGGTAGATCATGGTGCCGGGAGCCATGGAACGCAGTTTGTCGAATGTACTCCAAGCGCCGCGCAGGTCCGGTGATTCCCCGGAGAAGCCTGCGGCCTCGCAGATGGCTTCCCACCAGGGCTCCTCGCCCCAGGCCTTGAATGCTTCGGAGTACAGGTCGCCGGCCAGTTCCGCCGGGTTGCCTCCGCCACACAGGGCCGCGCCGAGGACGCGCGCCGCATCGCCATGGTCATCGGTTTCCACGAGCGCCGTGGCCTGCTTCTTGGCCATGGCCACGCAGCGGGCGATGCGTTTCTTGTTGCCCGCCAAG
Source organism: Planctomycetota bacterium (assembly GCA_002686595.1). Taxonomy (GTDB): domain Bacteria; phylum Planctomycetota; class UBA1135; order UBA1135. The sequence continues at coordinate 7,039 of NYXZ01000082.1, forward strand.
TCGAGGGCCACCGTCAGGTCGCTGACATCGGTCTGGCCCGCGTCCAGGGCGGCCTTCCAGGTTTCGTCGAACTCCTGCCAGCGTTCTTGGGCTACTAGAATTGTGAGGCTCATGGGGGCTCCTGCGAGGCGTCTGCGCCGGTCTGTTCCTGTGGATATTGCTGGCAAAAAATGCCCTGACAAAATCACCCCCGCGGGGCCGCCGCGCGAGGAGCGCGGGCCAGGCCGTCACGGGGGCGTGGCCCCTATAATGCCTTATGAGGGGCCGCGGTACCATAGGAAAGCAGAGGAGCCTGGCGGCTACTTGCGCCATATCTTCGCCGGTGTCCGCTGGCCCTGGACCTGTCGCCAGTTGCAGGGAGCCGAGGTGGGTGGGGGCGTGGCGCCCCGATGGACGCTATAAAGGGGCCATGATCAGCTTGACCCTGCTGCAAACCGTGGTGCTGGCCGGTGGCACCGTACATAGCATGTCGGCCCCCGGCCCGCATCCAGAGGCCACAATGGTCGCGGACATCCTGCTGGAAAACGGGCGCATCACGGCCCTGGGGCCCGATCTCGAGGCCCCAGCCGGGGCTCTGGTGATCGATGTTTCCGGGCGCCACCTGGTCCCGGGCCTGATCGATGGCCTGGCCCATTTCGATCGGGAAATGGATCCCCTCTACATCGACGCCGGCGTGACCTTCCTGCGGGATCTCGGGGGTGACATGAGTCGCCTCTTGGCGGAGAGGTTGCCCGCCGCCCGGGATGAGGCGCGGGGTCCCTCTCTGATGATCTGCGGAGCCGTCCTCGACGGCCCCCAGCCCGCCACCACGGAGGCCGTGATCCTGGCGGAAGTGGCCCATGTGGATGGCAAGCTGCCCCAGATGAAGGCCCTGGGTGTGGATTTCCTGTCATTCCACCTGGGTCTCACCCCGGATATCTGGCGCGCCACATTGACCCGGGCGGCGGCCCTGGAGCTGCCGGTCTGGGGGCCCTTGCCCCCGGGGACAACCCTGGCCGAGGTGGCCCAATCCGGCCAAGCCGGCCTTTTGTACCTGGATGGCTTCCTGTTGCCCGGCGAGGCCTGGGACACGGTGGACGGGGCGCTGCTGGCGGAGCGGGCGGCCTCCATCGGCCCTGGCGCGGATGTTTTGAAAGCATCGGGTGATCCGGCTCCAGGTCCGGGCCTGGCGGTGGTTCCGGTCATCGGTCTGCTCGCGCGCCTCTTGTCGGATCCGGGCCCTGACGCCCCGATCCTGTCCATGCTGGCGCCCCACTACGCCTGGGCTTGGGAGCAGGAGCGGCGCGCGCCGCGACCGGGGACCGAGGCCGCCGCCCGGGCCCTGGATACCCAGCTCCAGTTGCTGGCGGCCCTCGACCAGGCCGGAGTCCCCCTGGTACCCGGCAGCGGTTCCCCCCATCCCTGGCTGTTACCCGGCGAGGGACTTCTGACCGAGCTCCTGCTCTGGGTAAGGGCGGGCCTGGCCCCGGCGCGGGTGCTGTACCACGCCACCGCGGGGGCGGCGGAAGTCCTCTCCCTGACGGACCGCGGTCGCCTGACCGTGGGACATGTGGCTGACATACTTGTCTTGGAGGAGGACCCGACGGTGAAGCTCAGCGCCTTGGCGAATCCGGAACTTGTGATCCTGCGGGGGCAGCTTATCGACCGTGAGGAGCGACAAGCGACTCTGGCGGAGCTGCGCGATGAGCAAGCCCGTCGGCGGGTGGCCCTGGCGGAGCCCCTGGAGGTGCCCGAGCCGACGCTGCCAGAGGGGGATCTGGTTCTGGCCGGTCGCGTGGAAACCAGTGGCTTCGGTACGCGCCTGTCCGGCGAACGCTTCGCGGTTCTGCGCACCTTGGATGGCGGCCTGGCCTGGGTCAGCCATGTGCGCACTCCGGCGGCGGTGTTTGACGATGAGCGCAATCTGACCCTGGACCAACGCACACGGGAAGGTAGCCTGCAGGCCTTCGACCTGTCCCTGACCACCGGTGGCCACACCCTGACGGTCAGCGGGCGCAAACTCGGTAGCGTGTTTTCAGTGGAGCGGCGCCTGGACGGCGTCTTCGTGGACAACAATGCGGCCCGTGAGCCCGTGGCGTTTGTCGATGCCGGTAGCATCACCGGCAGCATGTTATTGGCCCGCCGCTCCACGGAGCTGCCGACCTATGCGCTGACCTTCGACGACATGGATCCGGTCATCTCGCGTTGGCGCATAAACTACACGGATGATGGGCGCCTGGTGGCGGCCACGGACCAGGGCGGCTTGACGGCGGGCTTTGCCGCCGATGGACGGCCGGCTTTCAGTGTGCGCCTGCAGGGCAATGACAAACTGGATTGCCGAGTGTTGGAAGCCAGTGCCTTTGGCGGCGCCGGCGTACCGCTGGAGGCCGGGCGGGTGTGGAGCGGGTTCGAGGAAGGCGCGCCCGACTCGACCCGTGGTGAAGAGGCTGGCCCGGATGACGCGGGGAATGTCGAACTGCCGGCGGACGAATCCGCTGCTGGCAAAGCTAGTGGAAGAGCTGGGAAGACGGATGGTGGCGTGCCTGGGGGAGTAGCTAGTGGCGATGGCGATGGCGATGAGCACCCAAGCGGCGCTGCAGCTGGAGGCGACGGCTAGGCTTGGACTCGGCGCCGCTTCAAGACAGCAGCGACCCCCCGGCCCGGTCCGGTCCGGACGGAGTGCAGGAGGAGTTCGCGCCCCTTTCCCTGGGATCCCTGAAGGTCTGGCCCCCGGTGCTCTTGGCCCCCATGGCCGGGGTGACCAATCCCCCCTTTCGCGCACTTTGTCGAGCAGCCGGCGCGCCCCTGTGCGTGACGGAAATGGTCACCGCCCGCGGTTACCTGATGGGGAATCGGCGCACGCGGGAAATGACCCGACCGGCCCCCGGGGAGCGTCCCCACTCGATTCAGGTCTACGGCACCGATCCCCGCGACCTGCGGAAGCTGGCTGGCATCCTGGCCGACGAGGGCGTCGATCACTTGGACCTCAACCTGGGTTGCCCGGTGCCGAAGATCACGCGCCAGGGCGGGGGCTCGGCCATCTGCGTGCGACCGCGCCTGGTGGGCCGTTTGGTTGCAGCCTTGGTGGAAGGCGTCGAGGAGGCCGGCAGACAGGTGCCGGTCACCGTAAAAATGCGCAAGGGCATCGACGATGACTGCTTGACCTATCTCGACGCGGCGCGGGCCGCGCAGGAAGCCGGGGCAGCGGCGGTTGGGTTGCACGGGCGCACGGCAGCCCAGCTCTATTCCGGCCTGGCGGACTGGGGGGCGATTGCCCACCTCAAGCAGGAACTGTCCATCCCGGTTCTCGGAAATGGGGATGTGTGGCAGGGCGTTGATGCCCTGCGCATGATGCGGCGCACGGGTTGTGATGGAGTCATCGTCGGGCGCGGCTGCCTGGGGCGTCCCTGGATCTTCCGCGAATTGGCGGCGCTCTTCGACGGGCGGCCGGCGCCGGCGGAGCCCAATCTGGGGCAGGTGTTGGAGGTGCTTTTTGACCATGGCCAGCGCCTCATCGACCACCTAGGGCCCGCTACTGGCCTGCGCCAAATGCGCAAGTGGATCACCTGGTACACCAAGGGGTTTCCCGGGTGCGCCGCCCTGCGGGGACAACTCTTTGGTCGGGAGGCGCCGCCTGTCAGCGCCGGTCTGGACGGACTGCGCGAACTGCTAGGGGGCTTGGATCCCACGGCCCCCTATCCCCCCGCCGCCCTGCGCGTCAAGCGCGGCAAGGGCAGCCGCACTCAGCGCGTTCGTCTACCCGCCGGCTACCTCGCTGATCGCACCTCGGACCGCGCCCACAAGGAATGCGCGGCCCCCCGCTCCGACGCTGAGCTGGAGGCCTGGGAGCAGAATCTCTCCGGCGGCTAGGCCCGGAAGCTCCGCGGCTGGCGGCTGGGCCGTGGCAGATCCACCGGGCAGCTGTGCGCCGGCGGATGCTCTCGACAGATGCCCCCTGGCAGCCGTGCGTTGGGAATGTTCCCGGTGCGGTTTGGCCTAGGCGCCTAGGCAGAAGCGCCTAGGCAGAAGCGCCTAGGCAGAAGCGCCTAGGCAGAAGCGCCTAGGCAGAAGCGTAGAAGGCCTTCAGGTCGTCGAGGCTCTTGACCTCCACGCCCGCGGCGTGGCCGGCCTGGCCAAAGGCCAGCATGCGCGCCTTGCAGACCTCGGCCATGGCGGCGCGGGCCGGCTTCAAGTAGTAACGCGGATCGAACTGCGACCCGTCCTCCATGAAGGCCTTGCGGATGGCGCCGGTAATGGCCAAGCGGTTATCCGTATCCACATTGATCTTGCGCACGCCGTGGCGGATGCCCTCCTGGATGTCCTCCACCGGAACGCCATAGGTCTCCGGCATCGAGCCGCCGTATTCGTTGATGATGTCCACCAGTTCCTTGGGCACCGACGAGCTGCCGTGCATCACCATGTGGCAGTCCGGCATGCGTTGGTGGATTTCGCGGATGACTTCCATGCGTAGCACTTTGCCCGTGGGTTTCTTCTTGAACTTATAGGCGCCGTGGCTGGTGCCGATGGCCACCGCCAGGGCGTCGCAACCGGTCTCCGCCACGAAGCGTCCAGCTTCCTCCGGGTCGGTCAGGTGATCCTGGGCCTCTTCCTCTGAGAGGCCAGCGCCCTGACCGTCCTCGATGCCTCCTAGGCAACCGAGTTCGGCTTCCACGGTGATGCCGCGGGAGTGGGCGGCTTGAACCACCTCGCGCGTGACGCCCACGTTGTAGTCCCAACTGGCGGGCGACTTGCCGTCCTCCTCCAGGGAGCCGTCCATCATCACGGAGGTGAAGCCCATGTCCATGGCGCTGATGCAGGTGGCGGCACTGTTGCCGTGGTCCAAGTGCATGGCGATCGGCAGCTTGGGGTTCAGTTCCGCCGCAGCCAGCATCAGGTGGCGCAGATAGTTGTCGTCGGAGTATGAACGGGCGCCGCGGGAGGCCTGGACGATGACCGGGGATTCGGTCTCATCCGCCGCCATCATGATGGCCTGGATCTGCTCCATGTTGTTGACGTTGAAAGCGGCCACGCCGTAGCCGTGCTCGGCTGCGTGGTCCAAGAGGGTGCGCATGGGGATGAGGGCCATCTGGGATCTCCGTTGGTCGGGTCGTTGGTATGGGGGCGTGTCTGGTGATCTGGTGCGCGGCGCGCAGCGATTTAGGTGGCGGCGCACTTCTGGCGGGCGGCGCGCGGCGTCCCTTGTATCGGACAACTGGGCCAAGCGCCACCGACAAACAGGGCCGGGGAGTCGCTTGGCGGGGAAAGGGTGGTCGAGCTACTTGTCCGTCGGCGGTGGCGGCGGTGGCGGCGGTGGCGGGGCCGCGGCCTCTGGGGCGAAGGCGCCAAACTCGTCCATGACCCGCAACAGGGTGGCGCGCACCCGGCGTTGGTCGGCGAGCAGGGCGGCTGCCCGGGCTTCGCCTTTGCGGAAGAGCGCTTCTTCCCGCAGGCAGCGCCGCGCCCAGGCCGTCAGGTACTCCTGCCACTCGTCCGCCGGGGGCAGGGCCTTTTCCAAATCGGAGGGCAGGGAGGAGACGCTCTCCCAAAGGGCGTGGTAGTTGGTGAGGGCCGGGCCATGGCCGCCCGCGAGGGCCGGCTCGGCCTGCAGGTAGGAACGCGCCAGAGCCCCGCGCAGTTGGCGGTGGCGGCGCACATCGGCGTAAAGCTCGCC
>NYXZ01000132.1 GCA_002686595.1 Planctomycetota bacterium
GCCGGCGCCCTGCGGGAACTGGTCAGCCCCAAGATGTCCCAGGAGATCCTCTTCCGGGCCGGACGCCGCTGGGGAGAACGCCAGGCCCAACGGGACGGCTTGGTGGACAGCCCCATGGAACTGCCCACCAGGGTCGAGCAGGCCCTCCGCCGACTATCCGCCCGGGAGCTCGGCCAGGTGTGCATCGAACACATCGATCTCCTGGCCCCACCGGGCCAGCCCCTGGTGCGCGCCCGGGTCGGCAACCCCGCTGAACCGGCGGCTGGACCAGAGGGCCACCAGCGCGACGCCCCCGGCGGCGTTTGCTCGCTCCCCACGGGATTCCTGACCGGCTACACCCAAGTCATGACGGGCCGGGACCTGACCTGTACGCCCCTGGACTGCTCAACCTGCGTTTCCGGCCAGGGCGTGGCGTTCTCGATTCAAAGTGCCGCCGATGCTCCCCAGGCCGCGGGCCCGGCCCCCTCCGGCAGTTCGCGCTTTTTCCTACGCTCTCTGGGCCAGGGACTGGGCGAAGGCTCCATCTCCCTGGGCGACATCGTCGAGAATACCGCCGACGCCATCGTGCTCTTCGATCGCAATGCCCACATCCGTTTTTGGAACCGCGGTGCCGAGGAACTCTTCGGTTGCCCTCAGGAGGCGGTCAGCGGCAAGTCCTTCGATCGCTTCGTACCGCCGGATCTGGTCGCGTCTGGCGAACTGGAATGGATCGAGGACAAGATCGAGCAGGATGGCGCCCTGCGCAACTTCCTCACGCGCAGGGTACGCTCAGACGGTGAAGAGCGCTGGGTCACCCTGACGCGCACCGTGCTCCACGACAGCCTGGGGGATGTTGTGGGCTCCACGGCCATTCTGCGCGATGTCACCGAGCAACGCCGCGCCGAGGATGAGTTGACCCGCGCCCGGGGCCTGGCCCTCTTGGGCGAGGTCTCGGCCCAGGTGGCCCATGAAATCAAAAATCCCCTAGCCGGCATCTACGGTGCCATTCAAATCCTGATGGGGAACCACAGCGAGGATGATCCCCAGCGAGAGATCCTGGAGAACATCTGTGAAGAGGTGCATCGGCTGGACGAGACCGTCCAGGACATGCTGCGTTACGCTCGCCCCTTGCCGCCGAAGGTGATCCAGGTGGATCTAGGAGATTTCCTGCGCCAGATCGGCTCGCGCCCCACCGTCCAGGAGCTTCTGGGTGGAACCGCGTTGGTGGTGGAGCTGCCCGAGGATCTGGTAGCCCTGATCGATCCCCGCCTAATGGATCAGACCTTCACCAACTTGATCCTGAACGCCGCCCAGGCCATGGATGGCGCCGGCACTATCCGCGCCACCGGCACGCAAGTGGAGCGCGAGGTTGCTTTGGTGCTGGAGGATGATGGGCCGGGAATCGAAGCCCAAGACCTGGAGAAGATCACCCAACCATTTTTCACCACCAAGTCCAGGGGCACAGGTCTCGGGCTTCCCATCGCCCAAAAAAATGTGGAAGCCCATGGCGGCAAGTTGCAGATCGAGAGCGAGGTCGGCCGCGGCACGCGGGTGCTCATCAGCCTGCCGGCGGGCCGCCAAACTTGAGTTGCCGTCTCGCTAGCTGATTGATGGGCTGGAGCCAGATGCGGGATTCGGACCCGCGACCCCTGCTTTACGAAAGCAGTGCTCTACCACTGAGCTAATCTGGCTTTGTGCGAAGGTGGAGGCTCCCCCGGAGGGGAGCCATCCGAAAACTAGTTGCCCACTCCCGAACGGTTCTCGTTCAGCAGAGCCGCCCGGGCGCCGGCATCGGGGCCCAGCTTGTCCAGGGCACGGGCAGCGGCCACGCGCACGGCCAGGGCGGCCTCGGAGGAGGCCACGCCGGACAGGGCAGCGGCTGCATTCCCTGCCTCGCCTCCGCGGGCCAGGGCGGCCCCGCAGGCATCGGCGGCGGCCACGCGCACAGCATCGCTGCGCCCGGCATCCGCAGCCACGGCGGCCAGCTCAGCCGCGTTACCGCCGGCGGCGCCGAGGGCGCCCAAGGCCGGTACCGTGATGGCATCCGGCCTGCCGGTCAGACAGCCCGCCAGGGCGGCGGAGGCGGCGCTGATGTCCCCATTGCGGGCCAGATCACGAAGCACCACCGCGGCGCGCTCGGCCAGGGCATCGGCCCGAGCCCGGTCACCGCTGAGATCAGCATTCAGGGCATCCATCACGCTCGAGAGATCCCCAGGGGCGACGGCACCGGAGCGGCCGTCGTACATGGAGGCAAAGCCCTCAACATCGGCGGTCAAGATAAAGAGGGACGCATTGGCCAAAGTGTCCGTCCCGGAAATGGCGTCCACCACCTGGTCCGTGGTGAGATCGGGCAGGGTGTCGCCCACGAGAATCGCATCCAAACCCGCCACGCGCCGCATCATGCCGAGGCCGCTGGCTCCGGTGCTCCAGTGGTGGGCCAGGACGCCCGCTTCACCGAGAGCTGAAACCACGCCCTGGGCCCGTTGCAGGTCGCCGTCGATGACGGCCACAATACGCATCACCTCGCGTCCAGCCACTTCACCCAGACCGGCCACGGTGGCGCCGGAGGCGTTTGAACAGCTGCGCAGGGCGATCTGTCCCAAGGCCACGGCACCCTCGCCGCGCAGGGCGCCATCGTCACTGTTTAGGGCGGCGTTCAAACCGGCGGTCGCGCCGCCGGCGCTGTTGCCCAGCGCACGGCAGAGGGCGATAGCCACGGAACTGTCTCCAGATGCCACGGACCATTGCAAGGCAAGGTCGGCGGCCTCTACGCCACAAAGGGCCAAGGAAACGGCCATTTCATCTACGCCGGCGCTATCCGCCATGCCAGCGTCGGCCTTGGCCAGCTCGTTAGCATAACTGCGGGCAATACCGGCGCGGGCTTCCATGGAGGAGGAATCCAAGGCCAGGGCCGCGTGGTAGGCGCGGCGGGCCAACTCGTCGTTGTAGAGAGAACGCTCGACAGCCTGACTCGTCAGACCTCCGTCGGCCCAGCTCCAGAGCACATCGCTGTAATCGGAGGGGCGCAGCACCGTGGCGCGTCCGTGGTGGTAGTCATCGCCGTCGGATAGGAACTGGCCCGCGGCATCGCCGCTGCTTCCGCACTTGGCGGCGGCTTCCGAAGCAGCTCGGCGCACACCCTCGCCAGCGCCCTCGTCGGCGCCCAGGGCGGCCAAGACGGCGGCGGCCCTGGAGTCGCCGATGTAACCCAGGGTCAGGGCAATGTTTCGGCGTTGGAACGAATCGGATGTGTCAAGGGCAGCCACCAGGGGCACGACCACATCGGTGCCCATCTGGGTCAGGGCGTGCATCACAATCACGCGCCAGTCATCGTCGTCCTGATCCGCCAGGGCGAAAACCATCAGCGGCACCGCGTACTCGCCGTGCTGGCCGGCCAAGGTGCGAATCGCTCCGCGTCGTTCAATGACATCGTCGCTGTGCAGAACGCGCAGCTGAGCCTTGATGGCATCGCGGTCGTTGCGGCGTTCGCTGCGCCCCATGTCGGCCAAGCCCATGATGGCCTTGGCCACCAGCTCGAACTCGCCGCCCTCGACCATCAGTTGCACCCAGATCTCGTTGTCCGTGGACTTCCAGAGCTCGTAGGCTTCCGCGTGTCCCGGATCCATGGCCAGAACCCGTTGGAAGGCCCGCAGGGCTTCCCCGTTGCGGCCGCGGCGCAGGAGATCCACGCCCTGGCCGAAGGTGTCCTGGACATCATCGGTTCCGGTGACGGGCCCTGCCACGGGAGAGGTGGCGGGGGAGGCGACGGTCAGTGAAGCGCTGGCCAGCAGGCTAGCGACGATAAGAGATAGGGGCCGGCGGAGTCCGGTCATGGGGATGGGCCTCGGAGAGGTGTCTTCGACGATGTGGTGGAGGCGGCCGCTGACAAGTGGCCGCCGCGTGGGAGGTGCGCCGACTCCGGGAGTCGCCGCACACCATTATTATGGATTGCGAAAAGCATAACGGGGGGCTCTCCACGGTCAAGCGGAGAGGCTCCCCCGGAGGGAGTTATCTGAAGAGAGTTGCCCGCGGAGAACTGCCTTTGCGGCGGCCCGGGCGGGCCGGGACAAAGGACAGAGGCTGCTGGGGCAACCCCGAGAACGGCGGCCCTACCCCCAGGCAGGCTCCCGACTACCATACTGGCGGTGGGAGCTGCATTTGCCCGTCTCCGCAACAGCAGTTACCTGGACCTGCGCCCGGTGAAAGGGCTTTTTCACGGCTGCAGCCTGGGCTGCCGGGGTTCCTCGCCCCTAGCCGCGCGGCCTGCGCCCGCCCGCCAGGGAGCCCAACACCAGCGCCCCCGAGCTCGCCAGGGCCGCCGGCACCACCGCGTGCAGGCTTTCGATGAAGGCCGCCACATCATCCCACCCATTCCATGCGGCCCCCCCGGCCCGGGCCGCCAGGGCCTCGGCCAGGAGGTCGCCCCAGCCCCCGTATTTCCAGCCCAGGGCCACGACCACGCCCAACACCATGGAGGCCACCGCCGCCGCCGGAGTGGCGCGGCGCCAGAAGAGGGCCGCCAAGAGGGCCGGCGTTATGCCAGCCCCATACAGCGTGTAGGCGAAGAGGGCCACGCCGAAAAAACGGTCCGAGAGGTAGGCCAATCCCAGGGCGCACAGGCCCAGGATGACCACCGTCAACCGCGAGGCGCGCACCAACTCGATCTCGGCCAAATCGGGACGCAGGAAGCGCTGGAGGATGTCGCGCACCAGGGCCGTGGCCGGCGCCAGGAGATAGCTGTCAGCCGTCGAGACGATCACCGCCAGAACCGTGGCGGCCAAGAGGGCGCCTAGGGGCAAGGGCAACAGCGGAGCGCCGTCGATTTGGGTGAATGCCATGTGGACGATCACATGGCCGGGATTGTCGGGAGCTGGCATGCGACCCGCTTGGATCAGGGCGGCCCCGCACAGGGCCAGGGCGATAATGGCGAGTTCCAGGAGCAAGACTCCGCAGAACATGCCCAGGGCACTGCGGCGGGCGGCGGCGGCGCTACGCGCTGAGAAGAAGCGCTGGTGCATGTTGGCATCGCCCAGCAGCAGCAGAAACGAGGGCAGCAGCACGGAGAGGATATCGCCGAGGGAGTAGGCCGAGGTTTCGGGGCCCTTGGTCGTCGCGGCGGCGGATTGGGCGAGAACTTCCCCAACTCCGCCGGCTGCAGAGAGCGCCACTGCCAGAGCAACCAAGATTCCGACGGTCATCAGGATGCCGTTGACGAGATCCGTACGCGCCACCGATTGCATGCCGGCCAGGGCCGTGTAGACGATGACGAAGGCCGCCACCAGGGGCAGCAGAAAACCCGCTGCCACATCCGGCAGAAGGTAGCCCACCACCGCCGCTCCGGCGCGGTACTGGTAGGAAACGATGATGGTGTAGGCCAGCAGCAGTGTCAGGGTTCCGAGGACGCGGGCGGCGGGGCCAAAGCGCTGTTCGAGGATGTCCTGGACGGTGATCGCGCCGCTGGAACGCACGCGCCCGGCCAGGGCGTAGAGGGCCAGGATGCCGGCGGCTCCGGCCACCGGCAGGATGAAGGCGGCGGGCCCCACGCGCAGGGTCTCCTCGGCGTTGCCGAAGATGCTGCCGGTGCCGATCCAGGTCGCCAAAAGCGTGCCGCAGAGGATGCCCGGACCGAGCCCTCGTCCCGCCAGGCTGAAATCCTCCTGGGTGCGCACGCCGCGCGCCTTGCGCAGGCCGACGAAGATCAGGACACATAGATAGAGGAGGGCGCCGAGTCCGTGCAGGGGGTGACTCATGGCCGGGGCTCGGCGGCGGGACTCGGGCCCGGGGCAGCCGGACCCGGTGCTAGCATCCCGAGTACATGGCCGGCGGCGGCACCGCTGACCGCCGGGGCGCTGAGGGGCACGCCCAAGAGACACGCCATTGCCAAGTAGGCGAAAACCAGGGCCTCGCGCGCGTCTGGGTCCACTCCGTATTCCGCGCTGGAGATGACCTCCGTGGTGCAGGTCCGGGCCCGCGCCCGGGCGGAGGCGGGAGCCCCTTGCAAACCGCGGCGCAGCTCCTCCATCAGCGTATTGTTGTGGATGCCGCCGCCGGCCACGACCAACTGAACCGGTGTAGTTGGCAGTTGCTCGCCGATGGCCAAGGTGATCGTGCGTGCCACAAAGGCGGTGGCCGTGGCCATCAAGTCCGCGGGGGAAACGATCTTCTCGGATTGGGCGCGGGCCAGGAAAGCCTCCACATACTGGGCGCCGAAGGTATCGCGGCCGGTGCTGCGCGGCGGCGGGCGATGAAAAAAGGCGTGGTCGAGCAGGGCGGAGATCAGGGGCAGGTGGGCGCGACCGGATCCGGCCAGCTCGCCTCCCCGATCAAAGGGGCGCTTCACAAGGCGTCGGGCCAGGCCGTCGAGCAGGCAGCCCGCCGGCCCCGTATCGAAGGCCAGCAGCTCCGCGGCTGCCCCGAGATAGGTCAAGTTGCCGATGCCCCCCAGGTTGAGGATGGCCGCCGGGCGCGGCACAGCCCCGAAGAGCTGGGGATCCACCAGGGCCGAGAGGGGAGCGCCTTCACCGCCGGCGGCCACATCGGCCTGGCGGAAGTCGCCGCTGGCGCTGGCCCCCGCCGCCTGGGCCACGGCGGCCAGGTTTCCGATTTGGAGTGTGGCCGGACCGGCGGCTTCTCCGTCGTGGTGCCAGATGGTCTGGCCGTGACTGCCCACCAGATCGAGCGTGAGCCGCTCCCGGGCCGCCAGCTCGGCGGCGGCCAGGCCGAAGCAGCGCCCCAGGTCCAGGTCCAGCTGGGCCAGGGTTCGGAGGCCCAGTTGCACTTCGCCGTCGGCGCCGCGGGGTGCGTCCAGGACGCGGCGCAGGCGAGCGTGGATATCCGTCGGGAAGGGCCGGGTCTCGAAGGCCAACAGTTGTGGCGGCCCGAGGGGCTCCCTGGACGGCGCCTGCCCCCCCAGGCGCACCAACGCCACATCGATACCGTCGGCACTGGTGCCGGAGAGAACTCCGGCCACGGTGATGCCGTCGCTCCGGGCCCGGGCGGCCAAGGACGCCAGGCTGGAGCCCCGTGAGTTCGTCGCGCTGCGCACACGCAGAGGTTAGCGCTTTGCGCCCGCCATCCGGCAGTGCCTGGTCCGGTCAACTTGCGGCGACTTGCCGCCGGTCTCCGCCGGCCGAGCCCGCTGGCCCGCCGGTCTATTGGCCACGGCGGCCACGGCGGCCACGGCGGCCACGCAACGGCCTTCCGAGCCTTCAGGGCCTTCCTGGCCTTTCAGTGGAGGCTAAACCGGCGCGCTCAAACCTGCTACCGTAACGGCGCACGCCAAACGCCAAGCGGAGACCAGAGGTAGTACTTGAAGAACAAGTCCAAGGAAGCAGAACAGACGACGATCCTGGTGGTGGATGACGACGGTGACATCCGCATCGCCCTTGAGATGCTCCTGACCTATGAGGGCTTTTCGGTCTGGACGGCGAAGAACGGTGAAGAAGCCCTGGCGCGGCTGGACCAGGCCCTGGCGGGCGACGGGCCGCGGCCCGCTCTGGTGTTGACGGACCTCAAGATGCCCGGCATGGATGGCCTGGAACTGCTCGAGGCCATCGGCGAGCGCGAGGGGGCGCCGCCGGTGATTCTGATCAGCGGTCACGGAGATGTGGCCACGGCGGTGGACGCCATGAACCGCGGGGCGCGCAACTTCCTCGAAAAGCCCCTGGATGAGAACCGCGTCCTGGTCACCCTGCGCGGCGTGCTGCGCGAGGATCTTCTGCGCCAAGAGAACACGGGGCTGAAGCGTTTGCTCTGCGATCGCTGGGAATTGGTGGGAGAGAGCCCGGCCATGGAGACCCTGCGCGACCAGGTGCGGCGCGTGGCCGCTTCCGATGCGGCCGTTCTGATCACCGGCGAGAACGGCACGGGCAAGGAAGTCGTGGCCCGCAACCTGCACCTGGCCGGCCCGCGCGCCACCGGTCCCTTCATCACCGTCAACTGCGCGGCGATTCCCGCGGAACTGATCGAGTCAGAACTCTTCGGCCACGAAAAGGGCAGCTTCACCGGCGCCACGGGCCAGCGCACGGGCCACTTCGAGGCGGCCAGCGGCGGCACCCTGTTCCTGGACGAGATCGGCGACATGCCCCTGGCGGCCCAGGCCAAGGTGCTGCGGGCCCTCGAATCCCATGAAATCACCCGCGTGGGTGACAGCCAGACCATCCCCGTGGACATCCGCGTCCTGGCCGCCACCAACGCCAACCTGGAACAGGCCGTGGAGGACACCAACTTCCGCATGGATCTGTTCTACCGGCTGAATGTGGTGCCCCTCGTCGTGCCGCCCCTGCGCGAGCGGCTGGGGGATGTGCCGGCTTTGGCGCGCCTGTTCCTCGAACGCTTGGCGGAGCGGGGCGGCCATCGCCCGGGCAGCTTGGCGCCACCGGCCGAGGCGCTGCTCTGCACACTGAACTACCCGGGCAATGTGCGCCAACTGCGCAACCTGATTGAAGGCGCCTCGGTCTTCGCCCAGGGCGAGCAGATTGAAGTGGCCGATCTGGAAGAGGTCCTCGGCGGCGGACTCGGGCCGGGCAAGGCCCGCCGGGCTTCCGGCGCCGACCCCTTCCAAGCGCAGACCTTCGAGGAGTTCAAGAACGAATCAGAGGCTCTCTTCTTCCGCCAGAAGCTGGCGGAGAACGGCGACAACGTGAAGCAGACGGCGGAGAACCTGGGGATGCAGCGCAGCCACATCTACAAGAAGCTCTCGCGTTACGGCCTGCGCTGACTGTTCTTGGCGAACACCGAGCTCGCGCTCCCCGCGGATGGCCGCTGACCCTGGCTAGGGAATGCGCAGCACCATGCCACTCTTCAGCCGGTTGGCATCGGGTAGCTGGTCGCGGTTGGCGTCGAAGATCATGTTCCAGTTGGCGCCGGAGCCGTAGACCTTGGAGGCGATGGACCACAGGCTCTCGCCCTCGCGCACCGTGTGCGTGCGGCCCTTGGTCTGGGCCAGCGGGCTGGCGCCGTCGGCGAAGGCGGGAACAAATATTTGATCGCCGACGGGCACATCGAGGCGGCCCTCGTTGTGGCGGCGCAGGAGTTCCCGATGCCCCGCGTCACCGTAGAGGCGGCGGGCGACCTTGACGAAGGTGTCGCCACGGCGCCAGGGGTAGAAGTAGTAGTCCGGGCGGCCCGAGGGCTGAAGGTGTTCCAGGGAGAGCAGGGCCGAGCCCTCGGGGGCGGGCTCGGGGGCGGGCTGGGTGGTGGCCGCCCGCTGGGGAGCGGCGGTTCCACGCGCTGCTTCCGGAGCGTCAGCGGCGGGCTTTTCCGGGGCGAGCTCGCGCCCCGGGAGGGTGGCCGCCAAGAGGGCAGGAGCCTCGCTGGCCAGCTCCGGGGCCGCCGGCCGCTCCGCCGCCAGGACCGTACGCGGTCCGACTCCTTCGACTGCCGCGGCCCTGGTCAGGGGACCCTGGGCCCCGTCGCCGGCGGTGTTGAGGGACACGGCCAGGATGCCGCTGATGGCCAGGAGGACGGCCAGGACGATGATCTTTTCGGTTTTGCCCATCGGAGGAGGAGGGAGGCGAAAACGGGGTAGGGAGGAAAGGCAGTTTGGTGTGAGGCGCGGGAGGACTTGAAGTCACAGTTTTTCGCGGCCGCTTTCAAGTGCTTTCCACAAGAACATGTGTTGCGAGATTACAAATACACCGGATCTTGAGTGGTGACCGTCCATCAAGTGGAGTGGCGTGAACGACGGCCGGAACTGGGCCGGGGTGGAATCGGGGGGCCGGCGAGTTCATTCTTGGGGCATGACGCGGCGGGAAAGCAACAGCGATTACATGCGGGGCGCGGGGCGCGGCGGCCAGGATGGAGGGAGTGCCCCTGGGGACGGCGGGGCAAGCGCCGGGGATTCCGCCTCCGGTGGTGCGCCGACAGAGCCCACCGCTTTCGTTTCCCGCAGCGCGCCGCGCCGTTGGCGACCAGCGCCATTGGCTCCCTTCACCTGTCCCGATGGCACTCCCCTGCCGTCGCTGAGGGACCGCGGCCTGCTCGCCCTGCTGCTGGTCGTGGCCGTCTTGGCCGGCTTCTCCTGGCAAATCCTGGAGGGCTACCAACTGGCCGATTCCGTGGAGTACATGGAGCGCGCCCAGGCCTTTGTGGCGGGAGATGAAGTGGTGGATTCCGAGGCCATTCGTTCCTTCGGCTTCATCGCCCTGCTGACGCCCTTCTTCGGGCTCGCCGAACTGATCGGTCTGGAGGACCTGCGTCCCCTGGTGTGGTGTGTGCGCGGTCTGCAAATCCTCCTCGGCATGGCCCTCGTACGCATCTGCGCGCGGCTGGGAGCCCGCCTCGGCGGCCGCGGCACGGGCCTGATGGCCGGGGCGGTGGTGGCCCTCAATCCGATTTTCCTGCAGTACACGGTCTCCCCGGTCTCGGGCATCGCCGCCGGTGTCTGCGTGGGCCAGGCCCTGGAACAGCTCCTCGACCGCGGCGGCCTGCGCCGCGGCCTCTACGGCGGCCTGTGGCTGGGCGGCGCGCTGCTCATGGCCTACCAGACCATCCTGATCATCGCGCCCCTGGCCCTGCTGATCCTGATCCGCGACCGCTTGACCCATTACCGCCCCCTGGCCGGCATCCTGGCTGGCTTGGCCGTGGGCATCCTGGCCCAGGTGGCCCTGGACAAGGTCATCTACGATGCCTGGGGCGCCAGCCTCTACCGCTACTTCTTCGAGAACTTCGGCTTCCTGGCCTGTCGCATGGTGGACATGGTCGGCCTGCACGCTTTGGCGCGCACGCTCTACGAGGCCGGCATCTCCGCCATGGGCGAGGAGTACACCTGGGGCGGCGAGACCTACGCCCTGGTGCGCCAGTTGAAACCGCCGACTTGGTACATCACGCAAATGCCGCGCATGGTGGTCTGGCCCCTGATTCCCCTGGGCGCCCTGGGTGTCTTCCGGGCGGTGACGGGCTTGACCTGGCGCACCAGCCTGCTCTTGGGCGTCTTCAGCGCCAACCTGATCGTCATGAGCCTCAAGGGCTCCAAGGACTTCCGTCTCTGGCTGCCCCTCTTGCCCCTGATCGCGCCCCTGTGCGCCTGGGGTTGGCAGGCCTTCCCCGGGCATTCGAGGGCCGCCGCGGTGCCTCGGCGTCATTGGCATCATTGGCGCCAGGTCCTCACGCTCGGCATATTGCTGGCCACGGCCTTCTACTCCCTGGAGCTGCTCGCCAGCCGCAACACGCGCAAATTCGGCGCCTACTGGGAGGCCATGGCGATGGTCAACGAGTTGGCGCCGGAGGCCTATGCTTTGCGGGCCGCCGAGCTCGCACGGACTCCGGCGGCCCCCGAGGACCAAGCAGAAGCAGCGGCCGAAGAGCGCCCCCATGTGCGCGTTTCCAGCGCCTATCACTGGGCCGTGTTCATGCGCGCGAGCGGCTTCGTCGACCTGCAAAAACTCCCCCACCACCTCGACCACTGGGATCGCTACACGGACGAGGAACGCGGCGAGGTCTTCGCTACCCTGGAGGAACTGGATTGGTTCATCACGCACCTGCCGGTGCTCGAGAATCACCCGGATCTGATGGCTGAAGTCAACGCCGGTTTCGAAGTCCACGCGGCCCTCTACGATCACGCGACCTTCGAGGACATGGGCCCGGTTTTCCTGCTGCGTCGTCGCACCGGGGAACGGGATGCCATGACCTTCTTCGATGTCTTCCGAAACGCCGACCCAGCGGCTTGGCGTCGGGAACACCTCTTGCCCCCGGGCATGGTGTTCCTCGGCCAGACGCAAACTGGACAGCAGGAGAAAGTGGCCCTCTTGGGCTGGCAGTATCGGAATATGCCGGGCGACGAACACGGCTGGATTACCTATCACTGGTACGCCTACACGGATATTGACGGGAACTACACGGCGGTCGACCGCCTGACCACGCCCCCGGACGAGCGTCGCTCCTGGCAGAACAACCACGCCCTGGCCTACGGGGTGGTCCCCACCTCTGATTGGCGAGCGGGCACGATTCTGCGCGAGAGCTACCTGGTTGTGGCCGCCGCCGACCCCTTCGATGTGACCCAGGAGTACCGGCCCATTGGTGGGGCCTGGCGACGGGGAGATCTGATTCCGGCTCACCTTTGGATGGACCTGGCCCGCTTCGATGACGAGGGGCAGGTCAGCGCGCGCCTCGAACCGGCCCGGGCCGGATCTGACCGGCCGGTACGCGCGGAAGCGGACTCGGGGCAGGGGCGCACCTGGGATGGTTTTGAGTTCAGCCGCGACGATTTGGTCCAGGTCGGACGCCTCTTCCTGCCCGTGGCGCCCAGCGCCCGCGTGCCGGACGACGGGCGCCCCATCCCCGACTAAGTCCCCGCACTCCAGGGCGCGGGGACTTGAGCCCCCGCCCAATCCCCGGTAAGGTCTGCCAGTCCGGAAGCAAGGGCGCGTGGTCGCGTGCTCCATCGACCCCCCGGACCCCTCAACCATGGTCCAGCACCCATTCCGCGCCGGCATCCTGCGTGCATTCTGCCCGCTAGCCCTGGCCCTTCTCTCAGCCGCCTGCGCCGGTACCCGCGCCTCGCAGGCACCGGTCATGTCCAGCGTACCGACGGCGGTCACCTTTACGGACAACCGCCCCGCCAAGCCCCTGGTACTCGCCCTGGTCAACGAGCTGCACACCAGCCGCGTCGATCTGTATTCCAGCGTGCGCACGGAGGCCTCTACCAAGGTTGCCACCGACGAAGTAGTTGCGGCCTTGGTGGAGTACCTCGATCAGCAGGGATTCATGCGCCACGCAGCCACTGGCTCCGCCGGCGGGCGCAGCACCCAATCCCTGGAGCTGCAACTCGACGGGCGCCGGACATTCATGGGCATCTCCAAGGGTAGCCCCGCCGACCAGATCCAGACCTTCCGCAACTGCCGCGACGGGTTCATCGAGCTCTACAACCAGATCTACCAGTTGCAGGCCGTGGACGAGGTCCCCGATCGCTTCCAGCAGCAGCGCAAGAAAGCCGGGGGCCGCTGATTTGGCAACCGCCGCCTCCCGGGAGCTCGGCTCCCCGCGGGCGGTGGCGGTGATCCCGGCGCGCTTGGCCTCCACGCGCCTGGAACGCAAGATGCTGCTGGCGGAGACCGGCCAGGCCTTGGTAGTTCACACAGCTCGGAATGCCGCCCGTTGCGCCGCCTTGAGCCGCGTGATTGTGGCCACCGACAGCCCGGAGATTGAAGCTGTGGTGCGGGACGCCGGCCTCGAAGCGAGCATGACTTCCCCGGCCCACCGTAGCGGAACAGACCGCGTGCTGGAGGCCCTCGAACAGCTGGCGGATGACAGCATCGAAGTGGTCCTCGGTCTGCAGGGAGACGAGCCAGACCTGGCCCCCGAGGATCTCACGCGCCTGGTTGCGGCCTTCGCGGATCCGGCTGTGCAGGCGGCCACCCTCTGCCACGCGCTCACGGAACCGGAGGAAGTGCGCAGCCCGGAACGGGTCAAGCTGGTGCGGGATGCGAATGGCCGCGCTCTGTACTTCTCCCGCGCCCCGATCCCGGCCGTGGCGGCCCACGGCACTGATGGCGCTGATGGCGCTGATGGCGCTGGCGACTCCGATGGAGAACCGGCGCACCTCGGACACATCGGCGTCTACGCCTGGCGCCCGGCGGCCCTCAAGCGTTTCTGCGCAATGCCCGTGGGCGCTCTCGAACGCCGCGAAAGCCTGGAGCAACTGCGCTGGCTGGAAGGGGGAGAGCAGATGCTGGTGCTCGACGCCGCCCAGCGTCCCCGGGGCATCGACACGGCCGCTGACTACGCCGCCTTCGTCGCCCGCACGCGCGACACGGAACACATCCACAGCCACGACTCCCCCACCAACAACCCGGACTCTGTCCACGAACCAACCCCCTGATGGCCAAGCACATTTTTATCACCGGAGGCGTTGTCTCAAGCCTCGGCAAGGGCCTGACTTCCGCCGCCGTCGGCATGCTCCTGGAACGCCGCGGCCTGCGCGTTTCCATGCAGAAACTCGACCCCTATATCAATGTGGACCCGGGCACCATGAGCCCCTTCCAGCACGGCGAAGTTTATGTCACCGATGACGGCGCAGAGACCGACCTGGACCTCGGTCACTACGAGCGCTTCACCCAGGCCACGCTCCGCAAGTCCAGCAACTTCACCACCGGCAAGATCTACTCGTCGGTGATCGCCAAGGAGCGTCGCGGTGATTACCTGGGACGCACGGTGCAGGTCATCCCGCACATCACCGACGCCATCAAGGACGCCATTCACGCCGGGGTCGTCGAAGGCGTTGATGTTGCCATCTCGGAACTCGGAGGCACGGTTGGCGATATCGAGGGTCTGCCTTTCCTGGAAGCGGTGCGCCAGTTCGCCCTCGAACAACCGCGGGGCGATGTGATGTTCATCCACCTGACACTGCTGCCCTTCCTGCGCGCCTCCGGCGAGATGAAGACCAAGCCAACGCAGCAATCCGTGGGCAAACTGCGCGAGATCGGCATCCAGCCGGACATCCTGATCTGCCGCACGGAACAGCCCATGACCCATGAGATGGGCCAGAAAATCAGCCTCTTCTGTAATGTGCGCCCGGAAGCGGTGATCGAGGAGCGGGATGTGGACTTCTCGATCTACGAAGTGCCCATCAACCTGCGCACCGCGGGCCTCGACCAACAGATCATCGAGTTCCTGGGCCTTGATGACGCGGCCCCGGAAGCGGAGATGGTCGATTGGGAAGCCATGCTCGATGAGATCAAGACCACCCGGGACAGTTGCGAGATCGCCGTCGTCGGCAAGTACATCGAGCTCCACGATGCCTACAAATCGATCTACGAGGCCCTCTCCCACGGCGGCATCGCCAACCGCTGCGAAGTACACCTGCGCAAGGTGCGGGCCGAGGATGTACTCAGCCAGGGCACCGATTCGTTGGAAGGCGTGGACGGCATCCTGGTCCCTGGCGGTTTCGGCGAACGGGGCCTCGAAGGCAAGATCAGCGCCATCAAGTACGCCCGAGAGCACAACATCCCCTTCTTCGGCATTTGCCTCGGGATGCAGTGCGCCGTGATCGAATACGCCCGCAACGGGTTGGGCCTCGATGAAGCCCACACCCTTGAACATTCCCCGCACTCGCCGCACCCGGTGATAAACCTGATGGCGGACCAGGAGGAGGTGCATGAGAAGGGCGGCACCATGCGCCTGGGAGCCTATGGCTGCGCCCTGACGGAGAACTCCCTGGCGGCCAGACTCTACGGCGAGCGTTCAATCTCGGAACGCCATCGCCATCGCTTCGAGTTCAACAACGACTACCGCGCGGCCTTCGCCGCCTCTCCCATGAACCTCTCCGGTGTTCACCTGGAGCGCGACCTGGTGGAAATAGTCGAACTGCCAGAACACCCCTTCTTCATCGGAGTCCAGTTCCACCCGGAGTTCAAAAGCCAGCCCCTCGCCCCCCATCCGATCTTCAGTGGCTTCGTCCACGCCGCCCTGGCGCACAAGCGCCCGGAACAAAACGGCAACACGGATCGCAAGACGGAACGGAGCATGGCATGAGTGGCGAAAGAACAGCCGCAGACTTGCCGCTGCCGGGAGGCGACTTCCGCATGTTGGTCACGCGCCTCAGCTTCCAGGGCATGATGTCCCTGGGCATGCTCGAGAATCCCTTGACCGGCAAGAAGGCCTCCGACGAGAAGAGCGCGCGCATGATTATCGATGACCTCTTGATGATCCGCGAGAAGACCAGCGGCAATTTGGAGACGGAGGAGGCCGAACACCTCAATCGCGTACTCGAGTCCCTGGAGGTGGCCTGGGCCGAACTGGACAAGGGAGATTCCGTAGCCGCGGAATCCTGAACCGGGCTGGCCGCGGCCAGTCCTGCGGGTCGCCCTGGCCCCGAACGCCTAGCGGTAGGCCGGAACGCCGGTCAGGGCTTCGCCGATGGCCAAGGTGTGGATGTCGTGGGTGCCCTCGTAGGTGATCACCGACTCCAGATTGCACATGTGACGCCCGACCTGGTACTCCAGGCTGATGCCGTTGGCGCCGAGCATGTCGCGCACCACGCGTGAACAACACAGGGCCATGTCCACATGGTTGCGCTTCCCCATGGAAACCTGGAAGTGGGTCATGCGGCCTTCGTCCTTCAGGCGCCCGAGACGGATGCAGTAGAGTTGGGCCAGGGTGATGTCCGTGGCCATGTCCGCCAGCTTCTTCTGGGCCAGTTGGAAGCCGGCCAGGGGCTTGTCGAAGATGATCCGGTCACCGGCATAGGAGAGGGCCTCGTCGATACAGGCGTGGGCAGCGCCCAGGGCACCCCAGGCGATTCCATAACGCGCCTGGGTCAGACAGGAGAGGGGGCCGCGCAGGCCCCGGGCCTCGGGCAACATGGCATCGGCGGGAACGCGCACATCCTCCAGCACAAGCTCGCTGGTGACGGAGGCGCGCAGGCTGAACTTGTGCTTTTGTTCCGGCGCGCTGAAGCCCGGCAAATCCGTGGGCACCAAAAAGCCGCGAATGCCCTCTTCGGTCTGGGCCCAAACAATCGCCAGGTCGCTGACGGTGCCGTTGGTGATCCACATCTTGCGTCCGTTCAGGACCCAATCGTCGCCGTCGCGCTTGGCCGCGGTGGTCATGCCGCCGGGGTTTGAACCGAAGTCCGGTTCCGTCAGGCCAAAGCAGCCGATGACCTCTCCGCTGGCCAGCTTGGGCAGCCAGTGGCGTTTCTGTTCCTCGCTGCCGAAGGCCTGGATGGGGAACATGACCAGGGAACCCTGGACCGAGACAAAGGAACGCAGGCCTGAGTCGCCCCTTTCCAGCTCCTGGCAGATGAGGCCGTAGCACACGCTGTTCAAGCCCGCGCCGCCGTACTCCTCCGGGGTCGTGGGACCGAAGACGCCCAACTCGCCGATCTCCTGGACCAAATCCATGGGAAAGGTGCCGGCTTCGAAGTGCTCGGCCACCACCGGCATAAAGCGCTCCCCCACCCAGGCGCGCACGGCATCGCGCACCATGAGTTCATCTTCCGAGTACTGGTCGTCTAGATCGAGGAAGTCGAGTTGCTTGAAGGCCGCCATGGGAGATGTCCTGAAAAGGCGAAAAAATGGGGGGAGAGAAAAGTCGGACGGGAGCCGCGGGGCCAAATGGCGCAGAATGAGAGGGCTCCTCCACCGTTGGGCGCAACAGTCTAGTCCCACCCCGGCCCGGAGGAAACCACCTGCCATGACCCAGCATCCCTGTCCCCGCTGCGGCTACCACGCCCCGGCCCTGCCCTGTCCCCACTGCGCCCACCCAGGCCCCGCTGGCCCGCCGGGGGCCGTGGGCGATCCGAGCCTGCGGGGGGCGCCCACTGGGCCGGCCCTGGGCATCGTGGACGGCCTGCGCGCCGTGCCCACGGGGCTGTTCCTGCTGATGACCACCTCCGGCGTCAAACGCTGGTTGCTGCCGCCCCTGCTGGCCACCACGGTCATCTTCGTCCTGCTCTTCTCATGGCTCTGGAACCTGCTCCAGGAGCTGGTGGCCGCCGTGGATATCGGCGACCCCCAGACCATCGGCCTCGACGAGGGCTGGCTGCGGGAAGCAGTCGTCTGGGTCTTGGAGGGAGGCTTCGTCACCTGGGCCGCCCAGGCCAGCAGCTGGCTGCTCTTCGCCGCCATCTCCTTCCTCGCCATCCTGTGGACCTTCTCCATTCTCTACGAGGCTGTTTCCGGCCCCTTCCTGGACGAGATCCAGGGCCGCCTGGAAACGCGTTGGTTCGGCGCCGATCCGCGCTCGTCCCTCGAACGCCCCACGGATTTGCCCACGGCCCGCTGCGCCCTCTTCTCCGCCATCGCCGCCGTCCCGGCCGTGGCCTTCCTGACGCTCTGGTGGCTCGGCAGCGGCCCCCTCGCCTGGCTCTGGCTCATCGGCATCCCCCTCTCTTTCCTGCTCGTCTCGCTCATGGACGGGCGTTACCGCACCTGGCTGGCCTGGATCGTGCGCGTGGAAGGGCGCACCCTGTTGGTCTCCGTCAAGGCCGCGACCCTGGCGGGCCTCTTGCTGGTGGCCTTCATCTGGGTCAAGTTCATCCCCGGCATTGGACCCGCCCTGTTCGTAACCCTGGCGGGCTTCACCACAGCCCTCTCCCTGCTGGACATCCCCTTCTCCCGCCGCGGTTGGCCCCTGGCCATGCGCCTCGCGTTCCTGCGCCGCAATTTCCTGCCCGCCGTGGCCTACGGCATCGTCGCCGGCCTCTTCTTCCTGCTGCCGGTGGTCGGCCCAATCCTGATGGTGCCCTCGGCCTCCATCGGCGGCCTGTGGATGCTCTGCCGCCTGAACAAGAACAACCTACGCCCTCCGGGTACGCGCGAGGGGAACCAGGGGACTTGAGTCCGCTGAACTAGTCCCGTCGCGAGGCGAAGCCGCAGTAGGGAGTTTTCAACGGGCCTATCGGCCTTGATCAGCGCTTGGAACTCAGCGCAGGAAGCGTCGCAACTCCCTGGTCAGTTGAGCTAACTGGGCGTCTTCCGCGTCCATCCACGGCTCGTGGCCCGCGGGTACCTGCCAATTGTAGTCGTAGTACACCAGACCACCGCCGTAGGCTCTCACCGGCACCAGAACGATTCCGCCGGGGGCCCAGAGGGCCAGCTCATTCCAGGTGGCACTGACCCGTCGGCGGTCAGCACGCGGCGCCAGGAAGTTCTCCCCCTGACACCATTCGGCCCGCATTTCCGCCGGGACACCCAGGTACTCCAGGAATGTCGGCGCCAGGTCCGCGTGGTGCGTGGGGCCTTGTTCCACGCCCGCAGGGATCCCGGGGCCGGCCACAACAAAGGGCACCTGGATTTGGGCCGCGGTGAAGTTGCTGGTGTGCCCAAAGTAGCCATGATCGAAAAGCTCCTCGCCATGATCGCCGGTAACCACGACCCAAGTGTTTTCATCCAGGCCCAACTCGCCAATGGCGCCTAGCACGCGCCCCAGCAGTTCATCGGACCAGGTCACTGCGTTCCAATACCGATTGATCACATCGCGCCGTTTGACCGCATCCGCGTTTCCAGATAGCTCCACGAAGTCCAGGTCCTCGCCACAGGGCAACAGGCCCGGCAGATCCGGCGGAAAGGCGTAGGGCATGTGCGGGCCGTCGAAGAGACAGAAACCGAAGAACGGCTGCTCTTCTCTTGCTCGCTGCGCCAGCCAGGTCACGAGTTCGCTAGCTAGCGTTTCGTCGCGCTGCCACTTGCCTTTCCCGGCCAACTGGTCGTGGACCTTGTCCTCTATCCGCACCCAGGCGGTGCTGCGAAACTCCGGAAAGGTCATGGCGGTGCTGGAGAAGACCGCCGGCTCGTAGCCCTCTTCCAAGAGCACATCCAACAGCACAGGGGGACGCGCTTCAGCGTAGACACTATGCCAGTAGGGGCCATGCAGGGCGTAGATCAGCGAGAAGATGCCGAAGCGCGTGCCGTTGCCACCGCTGA
>NYXZ01000133.1 GCA_002686595.1 Planctomycetota bacterium
CGGCCTCAACCTGCCCCTGGCCACTGATTTCCAAGCCCAGCCCGGCCGGGGCGTGAGCGCCACGGTCAAGGGAGTCACTGTCCACATCGGGAGCCCGACCGCTGCCGTGGAGTGGGGAGCCAAGGCCGCGGTCGTCGACGAGCTGGTCGCCACCATCGTCGAGCAATCCCAGAGCCCGGTCCTAGTCCTCTTTGACGGTGAGCCCGTGGCGGCCCTCGGCCTTTTCGACGCGCCCCGCCCGGAGAGCGCCGCCGCCCTCCAGGACCTCGCGCGCCTGGGCCTCAAGAGCCTGCTGCTCTCCGGTGACCACCAGGGCCCGGTGGATGTGCTGGCCCGGGAACTGACCATCCCCCAGGCCCTCGGCCGGCTCTCCCCCACGGACAAGGCCACCCATATTAAAGGTATGCAGGCCGCTGGCAGCCGCGTGGCCATGGTGGGCGACGGAATCAACGATGCCCCGGCCCTGGCCACGGCGGATGTGGGCATAGCCCTCGGGGGCGGCGCGGATGTGGCCCTGGAAGCGGCTGACTGCGCCCTGCTCGTCGATGACCCCAGGAGAGTGGCCACCCTGATTCAGCTGGCCCGCAGAACGCGCCGGGTGATCCGCGCCAATCTGTTTTGGGCATTCCTCTACAACACCCTCGGAATCCCGTTGGCAGCAGGCCTCATGGTGCCAATTTGGGGCTGGTCGATCCCTTCCTCCTGGGCCGCCGCCGCCATGGCCGCATCGAGCATCTCCGTGGTCGCCAGCAGCCTGCGTCTGAGGCGGGTGAACTTGGGCTGAACGGGACCTTCGGGCCCGCCTGCTGGCGACTCACCACTCCCCCAATCCGCGCGGCGGAGTCCGCTGCTCCTACTGCTGCGGATCTCCGGGGAGTTCCCCTTCCCCACGTCGCTTGACCTTGTCCTTGGCCTTCTGAAAGAGATCGTCGAGGGAGCGTTCTCGGTTGGCCTCGCGCCTGAGGCCGGCCTCCAGCTTGTCCTCGGCCTTTGCCGGCCGCTCGGCAACGCCCTCAGAAACCCGGTCCCAACGCTCACCATCCACCACCGGCTTACCGGTCTCGTCCCGTTGGTCGGGCTCCACGGCCCGCAGTATTCTGCCGGTCAGAGGGTCGACAGTGATACTCGTGTCACAACAGGGACAACGGACTTCCAGGTCTTTGTTGGTCATGGGGCTATTTGGGGGCCGTCTATTGCGACATCACCCGCCTTCCGCCAGGGGAATAGGGGTGTATTATATTTTTATAAATATATTGTCTAAAAAGTGCGTTCCCCTGCGCTTGGTATTGGGGTGATTACACCGGATCAACTTCGCCGCCCCATCGTCCATAGGTGTGGCCGCGGCCGAGACGGCCACCAAAGTAGACCATGTCACTGAATCACAGCAACCCAAACATGCCCAGGGCCTCGATTGCGAAGCCCGGGGGCACAGTCCCCATCCTGCCCCAGTCCAAGCAGAGCGCGCAACAGCTCCAGCTGGCCCTCGGAGCGGTGCTCTGGCTCGCCTTCCTGGCGACCCTGCTCGCCTAATCAATGCCCGTTTTCCCGAGGAGCACTGAGTAGATGAGAACGAATGTCGGACCCGCTGATCGCCACGCCCGCATAACCATCGGCCTGGCCATTCTGGCCCTGGGCTGGTTCGCCGGCAGTACCTGGGCCTGGATTGGCCTCTTCCCCATTATCACCGGCCTCACCAAGCGCTGCCCGGGCTATCGCCCCTTCGACATCGACACCACTCGCTCCGTGGGAGAATCAAAGGCCGCCGGCTGAAAGGCAGGTCACCTTGCGCTTGATCTTCCTCCAGGGGCAGCAGATCCGCCCCTGACAATGGTTTTGGGCGGGAAGAAGGCCGCCAGCGGGACTACTCTTCAAGGAGAACAGCCGTCCCATGCGCATCCTATTCGCCAGTGCCGTCCCGCCGAACTCCAACTGTGGCGGCGGACGGAGAACAGATCTCCTCCTCCAAAGCCTCGCGCGCCGGGGAACCGTCACCACGGTTGCCCTCGGACCGCCCTGGCCCGCCGCCGCCCGCTCCCGGGCCAAGTCCCTGTCTGAGGCCTTGCTGGACCTGACCGGCGGGGAGCCCCTCGCCCCGGACAAGGACCTGCGACAGCGCCTCGGACCGGTCGACTTCCGTTTCCACCCCTGGCGACGAATCCGCCAACGGATCTCGGCCCTGCATGCCTCCAATCCCTGGGATGTTGTCGTCCACAGGTACATCCATCCTTTCGCCACCCTCGGCCCCCTCCCAGGAGCCACGAACCTAGTTGACGTGGACGACCTTCCGAGTGAGGTCCGCTCTTCAGCGGCCCCGGCTTGGAACAAGGGCCCGCTCCGGCGTCCCCACGCCCTCCTAACGGCCCGCCGTTTGGCATCCGCCGAGCGCGCCCTCTTGGAGCGCGCCACTGGCCTTTGGGTCAGCGCCCCGACCCACGCCCGCACCCTGGGGCGGGAAGACGCCGTGCTACTGCCCAACGCTTTGCCGTGGCCGAGCTCCGACCCGCAGACTCCTCGAACAGACCGCCCCCCCACAGCCCTTTTCATCGGTCCCCTGTGGCACGCCCCCAACCGCGAGGGGCTCGCCTGGCTGCTCGCGGAAGTCTGGCCTCGCGTGCGCCGACGCCTGCCCGACGCTCGCTTGCTCATGGCCGGCGAAGGTCCGACGCCGCTCCTCACGCCAAACAGCGGCTGCGATTACCTGGGCTTCGTTCCGGATGCTCCCGGACCCGGCGGCCTCGACGCCCTCTACCAAGACTGCGACCTGGCCTGCGCCCCGCTCTTCTCCGGCTCCGGCACGAGCATCAAGGTCCTGGAGGCCTTGGGCCGCGGGCTGCCATGTTTGGCAACGCCCTGGGCCGCCCGGCACCTGGACACTGGCTCCGCAATCCTGCGCGTCCGGGAGCCAGAGGCATGGAGCGACGAACTTGTAGAGATGCTACACGCACGCCGACGCCTGGGTGCCCGAGCCCGCCGCGCGGCACCAGAGGTACGCCAGAGCTACGGCATTCAACGCTTTCAAGGCGCCGTTGACCAACTCTTGCAACTGGTCAGGGAAACCGTCGTCGGTTGAGCGCGGGGCCATCCCCTCACTGCGAGCTCAGCTAGATTCCCCGGCAATCGGCACACCCCCCAGGGGCGCAAAGGCCAGGGCATCCACGGGGCAACTCTCGATGCAACCGCCGCACCCGATACAGGGCGTATCCCAAAGGCCAAAGGCCTGCTCCGTGGGCTGCTTGTCCCGATGAGCGTAACTGGCCACATCAATACCCATGGGACAGGCAGCGGTGCAGAGGTTCAGACCTCGGCACTTGTCATTGGGTTGCACGGCGAAACGGCTGCGGGTAACAGCGCCCACCAGTTTCATGCCCTGGGCCAGGGGGCAACCGTAACGACACCAGATGCGGGTCCCCAGCAGCGGATAGGCCCCCACGCCGATCACGGAACCAAAGGCAAAGTCGATGACCAGGTCTTGGGCGGCGGCAGTACTAGCCAACAGCCCGTCGGCCGTGACCAAGGCCAGCCCGTCGAGCAACAGCATCAGGCCGAAGAAGAGTGAAAAGAGCAGGATCACCAGCTGCAGAACCTCGAGCTTCCTGGCACCTGTTCCGCGCGGTGTGCGCTCGCGAACCCAGCGCGCTCCCCAAGGCAGAACGCCGACGGCTTCCGCCAGATTGCCGCAGGAACAAAACCAACTGCAGTAGCGCTTGCCGAAGAACCACACGGCCAACGGAATCACCATGAAGATGTAGATGGCACCGCCCGCGCTAGTGAAGGCCGGCCAGACATAGACATGGGCGGCCTTGCCCCCGATCGCCACCGGGTCATGGAAGAATCCCTCGGGCCGCAACATCGCCGGCACGACATAGGGCACCAAGTAAAAGGCAATCAACTGGGCCAGGAAGATCGAGCGGAACTTGGCTCGTTGATATGAGGACGGGGCCCCCTTCTTCCTCTTGGTTTGATGCTGGTTGCGGCCGCCGCGCAGCAGCCAGAGGCAGGCGCCGCACACCAGAGCTGTGTAAATGCTCGCGTACCAAAACCCCGGTGCCTTGCCCGCCAGGTGAAACAGGGAGATGTCAGCCTGCGGGAACCCGCTGAAATCGAGAACCTGGCGCGGGTACTTGTGGATGGAGTAGAAGGCCAACACCGTCGGCAGGAAGAGGGCCAGGAAAATGCGCTCCGCCATCGTGCGGCCTCGGGAAACAGGAGCCATTCCTAAAACCTGCCCTCCAGTAAGTGGCTCGCCGCCAGGGCCAAGAGGGCTGCACAGGGCAGGGTTACAACCCAGGCCAGCAGGAACCCGCCAAACAGGCTGCGGTCGAGGCGGGCTCCCGCGGTTCCAGCCCCAGCCACCGCGCCCAGGGTGACATGGGTCGTGGAGACCGGCAGGCCCAGGGGTGTGTGGGCGATGACGAGGGCCGCCGAAACCCAGTTCGCGCCGCAGCCTTGAGCCGGGGTGCAATCACACAGATCCGTGCTGACGCGACGCGCCAGGGTCCGTCCGGCAAACCAACCGCCACCGGCCATGGCCATGGCCACCAGCAGCAAGCCAGCGGGGCCATGGAGGGCCGGGACGAGAAGGGCGATGGCGGCGATTTTTGGAGCATCGTTGAAGCCCCGGGCAAAGCTCACGGCACCGCCGGCCATGACATGTGTGGAGCGCCCGCCACCTAGTCGCCAGCGGCCCGCCGCCCAGGCCAATAGGAATGCCGCCAGGGGGCTGAAGAGCAGGGGCAGGAGGAACTTGCCCATGAGAGCTGCTTCATTCAGTTCTTGGCCTGCCTGTAGTCCAGCCCCGAGCAGACCGCCCAGCAGTGCGTGTGAGGTGGAGATTGGGTAACGCAGGCCGGTGGCCAGGGCGACGGTCGCCAGCGCCCCCAGGCCAGCTGCCAAGAGAAACTCAGGGGCCGCCGCCACCTCATCTGGCACCAGGCCCTTGCCCGAGAAACGCGCCAGCAGGGCGTGGCCCCAGAGCAGGGCGCAGAGGGCGCCGAACAGGGTGGCCAGAACCCCAAGGGCCAAGGCGCGTCGGGAAGAGAGTTCGCCGGCACAGGTCAAGGTGGCCACGCCCTTGCCCGTGTCGTTGGCTCCGTTGAACCAGGCCAGGAGCACAAGCAGACAAATGGCGAGGGCTGAGATCATGTGCGTGGTTTCGTCCTGCAGAGCGGGGTGTGACGCTGGGAGCGGAAGTTACTGGTCAGGCCAGTGCTCCTCCGCAACTAGAACCACAACCGGCGGTGCAGGCGAAACAGTGAGAATCCACGGCAATGGCAGCCTCGCGCACCAACTCCCCTGGTTGCTCAGCCTGCAAGAGGTCAGCGATGGTCAGCTCTCGACCGTCATCGGCCCGCAGAGCCAGGTCCTGGACCAGGTTGAAATCACAATCAAACAACCGCCCATCCCACCGCAGGCTGAGGGCCCGCCGGCACATCAGGCCCTCCAGGGTGTCGGCGTTGAAGCTGGCGGCGAGCAACTCTCGATAGTCCTCCAGGTGGCCCCGGCGCTCCAGGTCCCGGGCGAAGCGGTGAATCGGCATGTTTGTAATCACCGCCAAGCTGGTGAAGACAATCCCGTGCTCGGCCAACAACTCCTCACGGTAAGCATCTTCCAACACCGCCTGGGGCGGCGGCAGGTTGGGGCCGGCGGGGTTGAAGACCAGGATCAAATCATGAGCCTGACCAAATCCCTGGGCATTCAGGCGTCTTAGTCCCGCGATACTGGCTTCGAAGACGCCAGCGCCGCGTTGATTGTCCACATTGTTGCTGGAGTAGCAGGGCAAGGAGCAAAAGGCCGTTACGCCATGCTCAGCGAAAAACTGCGGTAGATCAGCCTGACAAGGCTCCTGCTGAACCGTGAGATTGTGGCGCACAAACACCCGGCGCCCGAGCTTGCGGGCCTCAGTCACCAAGTAGCGAAAGGCGGGGTTCAGTTCCGGGGCACCGCCGGTGATGTCCAGTGTTCCTATCTCAGGAGTTCGGGCGAGAAGATCCAGGGCCTGTTGCACGAGGGATGCAGAGGCGTTCTCCAATGCCCCCTTGGCCTTGGGAGAAGCGTCCACATGGCAATGGAGGCACGCTTGATTGCATAGACGCCCGAGATTGAACTGCAGCGTCTCAATGCTCGCTCGGCTGACGGGGGGGAATGTCGTCCGAATCACGGGGCCAACTTACTGCTTCTTCCGCGGCGGAATCCACTCATTGAGCGACCAGTCATAGTCGAGATAGGCAATCGGCAGCTCGGATGCTCTGCTGGCCCACCGCATTTCCTCCGGACCGTACTTCTGGAGCAAGCCCCGAATGCCACCGGGGAAGGCCACGAGTTCATCTTCACTCCAGTCGAAGATCTTCGAGAGATGCAGCCTGCCGTCCCGCTTGCGCGCCTCGTTCTTGGTCTCGTCGCCTAGAAACCGGCGTCCGGCAGCGGCGAGCTGTCCATCCAACTCGGCCGCCACATAGGCTTCAGCTCGCAGCTCCGGACAGGAAGTGGAAGCGCAGACAATTGCAAAGTGGAACAGGGGCTGGCGGGAAATGTCCGCCAAGATGCCGTGCTCCACTTCATCCAAGGACAAGACGCGCCGATGCCCAGGGGAAAGGTGCTGCAGAGGAATGTGGCGCTTTTTCCAAACCGGGCTGAAGAAGCCTCCCAGATCACGGATGGACTCCACCGGATAGTTGTCCAGGATCAACCGCACCGTATAGGCGTTGTAGGCGTTGATCCAAAAAGCCTCCCGTTGGGTGACCTGCCAGGCCGTGTACTCCGACGCCTTAACCGCTTCTAGGTTAGCGAGGTAAGCGTCCAAGGCGCCGCGGCGCTTGGCCAGGCCCCGGTAATCCACCAACCCACCCGGATGAACATGCTCTTCCAGCAGCAGGGTCCAGGCCTGGTGCTGGTGGTCAAAGGTCGCCTTTTCAGATTGGGCTAGAAGCACCGGAGTGACCAAGGCACCGAGAAAGAGGAGGTAGGGAAGCGGAGTTATCTTCATGGCCGGAGTGTGAGTCGCTGGACAGCGCAAGCTGTGACAGAAAACAGAACTTAACTGTCAGACACTATCATCGCGCCGCTGATCGCCAGCGCGCCAAGCCTCCAGGGCCCCGCGCAGGGCCTCTTCCGCCCCTGGCGGTAGAGCGTCCTCCGGCAGCGTCCCAGCCATATCCACAATACTCGCGAACTGTTTCAAATACGCCCGGCAACGGCGGCACATCATCAAATGCCCCCAGAGCAAAAGGCGCCCCGGCGAGGCTAGTTCGCCGTCAATGTAGTCACTGAGAACATCGTTCACCGCCTGACAGCGGAATAGAAGAGCGAGGGGTCCTCTGTGGGAAGCTCTCATTCCTGCTCCCCGAGTTTGCCAGCCACACAGCCTCTGATCGCCTGACGCGAGCGGTGTAGCAGTTGGCGGAAGTTGGCAAAGGAGAGGCCCAGCATCTCAGCGGCAGCACGACTATCGGTATCCTTGAGCGCCTTCAGAGTGAGGACCTCGCGCTGGGTGTCGGAGAGTCCGGCCATGCACAGTTCGATTACCGCCCGCAACTCCGCTTCCCGATCCCAGGGAGTGAACTCCACA
>NYXZ01000083.1 GCA_002686595.1 Planctomycetota bacterium
GTCGGGGTCCTGCCCCTGACCTTGTGTTCGCCCCCGGGCACCGGCGGCAATCTGATCTCCGTGCCCTATGCAGTTTACGGCGGCCCCCTGTCCAGCGATCTTGACGTGGAACGGGCCCTCTTGACGGCGGCCGAGCGCCTGGCCCGGGAGGAGGCCGTGGGGCGCTTGGACCTGCGCTGCCTGGCGGAACTCAAAACCCCTCCGGGGCCTGGTTGGATCGATTCTGGGCTCTATGTCACTTTTCGCCGGGATTTGCCTGAGACGCCCGAGATGGTTTTGACGCGCATGCCGAAGAAGGCTCGGGCAGAGGTGCGCAAGGCTCGCGACCGCCACGGTCTTGAACTCTGCGAGGGGCGCTGGTTCGCGGACGATTTGCAGTGCCTGTTCAATGCGAATAAGCAGGCTTTGGGATCTCCCGGTCTTCCGGAGGGCCTCTTCCAACTTCTTCTAGACAGTTTCGGCGAGGATGCCACCGTGCACATCGTGCGCCGCGGGCGCGAGGTGGTGTCAGCGGTCCTCTCGCTGCGCTTCCAGGGCACCTTGCTCTCCTATTACTCGGGAACAGCGCCCGGAGCCGACCGCTCTTGCAGCGCCAGCAACTTCATGTACGCGGCCCTTCAGGAATGGGCCGTGGCGGAGGGCTTCAAGTACTTTGATTTTGGCCGCAGTCGGGCGAACTCCGGCCCGGCCCGCTTCAAGGCCAACCAGGGCTTCAAGGCCACCCCCCTCGCTTACCGCCACTACTTGGTGCGCGCAACGGGACCTCCGAGTTTTCACCCTTCAAACCCAAAGACGGCCATCCTGCAAAACACCTGGCGCCGTCTCCCCCCCTGGCTGGCGCGGTGCCTCTCCAATCCCCTGGCCCGCTATCTGCCCTGATGAGTCAGGGCGCGGCGGCGAGGCGCGCAAGCGCTGGCTCCGCTGGTCAGCCCAGGATGCGA
The DNA here is from genome assembly GCA_002686595.1 of Planctomycetota bacterium. Classification (GTDB taxonomy): domain Bacteria; phylum Planctomycetota; class UBA1135; order UBA1135. Next base: position 942 of record NYXZ01000083.1, read on the forward strand.
TCCACCGCCGCGGCCAGGTCGGGGACGGCCTCGAATACCTCTCCGGCCGCCGACAACTGGCTGGCCTGGGCGCGGCCCTGGCCGGTTTCAACGAGCAACCCTGGCAGGTTGAGGGCGGCGCCGGCGGCCAAGTCACGACCGGAGTCGCCGACCACCCAGGATCGCGTCAGGTCGAGCTGGAGTTCGCGGGCGGCGCGCTCAAGCAGGCCGGGCAGCGGCTTGCGGCAGCCACAATGGGCGCGGTAGGGGGGGCTTCCGAAGTCCGGGTGGTGGGGGCAGAAGTAGACACCGTCTAGGCGTGCCCCAGCATCCGCCAGCGTGGCGTGCATCCTGGCGTGGATGGACTCCAAGGTGCGCTCGTCGAAAAGACCCCGGGCGATGCCGCTTTGATTGGTGATTACGACCGCCGCCAATCCAGCCTGGTTGAGGCGGGCGATGGCGCGCCTGGAGCCGGGCAGCCAGGCGAACTCCGCCGGGTCCGACAGGTAGTTGACCTCTCTGTTGAGGGTGCCGTCGCGATCTAGAAAAACCGCCGGGCGCGAGCGGGCTGGTCCGCCGCCGTTCACTGATCCACGGCGCGTTCGAGGCGTACGAAAATGCGCGCCGGCCAGGTCACTTCAGTGTGCTGGACAGGCCGGAAAAAGTCCTCGTAGTTTAGGAAGAGGGGGAAATGCCAGGTGTTGGGGGAGGCCAGCATGTCGCTCCAGAAGATGACTCGCGTTTGGCCGATGCGGGTCAGGTTGCGGCTGGCCGTGGCGTAGCCTGGCAAGGAGAGGCTCAGCTCACCGGGCTCCAGGGCGTCCCCGTCCAGCAGGCAGGGTGTTACGAACCCAATGTCCCTGCCGTCGATGGTGATTTTGGCACCGGGGGGATCGCTGGAGACGGACAGCTGACCCGTGCGGTTGGTGGCCTGGCAAGCGCCGAGGGCCAGGAGGGATAGTCCCAGGGCGATGGACTTGAGGGTGGCGCGGGGCATGGTGGCGGCGGGCATGGGAATGGGCGGTGGGGCTGGGGAGATGTTGGGGGCCTTGGAGTAGGCAATCAAGGGGCTGGTCGCGTGCCCAGGGACCGATGGATTCAGGGACCGATGGATTCAGATGCCAGGACTGGGCAGTCGGCGTGGGCGTTGCCTTCGTCGGCCACCTTTGGGACGCTGCTGAAGGTCCCCGTGTAGTTGGGACCCGAAACCCGCCACAAAACGCCGGAAATGCCCACACAAGCCTCCTGCCCCCAGCCCGCGGTGCGGCCTGCGCCAGATCCCGTTACAGCCCTGATCCTGGCCTGTGCCCTGGTCCTGGCGGGCCTGCGCTTCTTCCATCTGGGGCAGTGGAGCCTGTGGATCGACGAGGCCCTAACCGTCGCCGACTATCATCTCTTGGCTACGAACCAGGCCAGCGGCAACTACAACCCCTGGGCCTATCTGCTGACGGGGCGCCTGGCGGAGGTCCTGGACGGCTGTTCCGATCCTTTTTCCCTGCGTCTGGCCTCGGCTCTGGCGGGGGTGCTCTCGATTCCCCTCACGGCTTGGGCCCTGCGCCCCCTCGGTGGCTGCCGACCGGCGGCCCTGGCGGCCCTGATCGTGGCCCTGAGTTCCTGGCACCTGTACTGGTCCCAAACCGCTCGCTTCTACACCTTGGCCCTGTGCCTGTCCTTGCTGGGGGCGGGGGTGTTTCTACGGGGGCTGCGTCGCTCGTCTCCGGGTTTGGCCTTGGTTGGCTTGGCCCTCGCTGCCGGGGCGGCGGCGGCCCAACTCCAGGGCGTCCTCTTCCTGGGGGGCCTGGCCCTGGCTCCCTTGGTCCTGGCGCGTGCCAGACTCCCTTTTCCCGGCTGTGACCGAAGGACCCTCGTCGCTGTCGTGAGCGCCGCGGCCCTGGCGACGCTCGTGGGCGGCGGCTGGGCCTGGGGCAGCTTCTCCGCCTATCTCGGCAGCAAGCCCTCCGCCAGCACGGGCCACCTGCTGCTCACCACCGGCTACCACATGACGCCGGCCCTCTTGGCGGCGGCGGCCCTGGGAGTTTATTTGGCCTGGCGCCGACGGGCTCCCGGGCCCCTCCTGGCGGCAACTCTGGTTGTTTCCGTGGGCGGCGCCGCTTTTCTTCTCTCGCCCTTCGCCCTGCTCTCTGCTCAATACCTGTTTCTGCTCCTGCCCTACCTGGCCTATCTGGCGGTTTGGCCCCTGTGCGTGTGTGGCGCGTCCGCAGAGCGCGCCGTGGAAAACGACTGCGGCGCTGCCGGGCCACCCGGCACTGGTCGGCCCCGGGCAAGCTGGGCCGGAGGCCTGATCCTCTGTGGTCTGTTGGTTTCCGGAGGCCTCAGCTGTTGGCACTACTTCACCGTCCGCGGTGGTGACCGTCCTCCCTGGCGCGCGGCCTGGAACCTCGTGGCGGAGCTGGCGGACCCTGGCGATCTCGTCTGTGGCATGGCCGCCCCCATCGGCGAGTACTACATGAATCCCAGCCACGGGAATCTGAGGCGCCCGATCCGCGTGGCTTGGATTGACGAGCACCGCCCGCGCGTACCGGAGCCCTGGTCGCGGCGCGGGCGCCCCACCTGGGTTGTCCTGAACAAGGAGCGCCTGGTGAAGTGGGATGGGGCTGATCGCCAACGCTTCGAGGCCCAGCTCAGCGGACGCGGGGAGTTGGTCAAACGCTTCGAGCGCAGCCTGCCGGGCCGGGATCTGTCCGTGGAACTCTGGCGCTTACCCTAGGGCACAACGCCGCGTGGAAGTGTGCGCGCGGGCGTCAGTTGTTGGCCCGGCCGTGGAACTCGCCGCTTTCGGTCTTCACCTTGATCTCCTCGCCGGCCACGATGTGCAGGGGAACGCGGATCTTGAAGCCGGTCTCCAACACGGCGTCCTTCTTGGTGTTGCTGGCGGTGTTGCCCTTGACCGCCATCTCGGCCTCGGCCACGGTCAGCACCACCGTGCTCGGCAGCTCGATGCCAATGGGGGTTGAGTCGTGGAAGGTGATCTCCACGCTGGCGTTTTCGCGCACGAAGGACATGGCCTCGCCGACGAGGTCGTGGGATAGCGGGAACTGCTCGTAGCTCTCCGCATCCATGAACATGTAGTCGCCGTTGGATTCCCTGTAGAGGTACTCACAGCGCTTCTTGTCCAAATAGGCCACGTCGAAGGGATCGCCAGCCGCAGGGCGAAACTGACCGGTTTGCCCGGAGAGCAGGCTGCGCGTCTTGACTTGGATGATGGCCCGCCAGTTGCCCGGCGTGGCGTGGGAGTAATCGGTGATCAAGAGCAGGTCGCCGTCTCTTTCGATGACCATGCCCTTGCGCAGTTCGGTGGCCTTGGTGCTCATTTGGATTGGTGTTGGGTGGCTTGATTGACGGAGGTTGGAAGCCAGAGCCTAACCAGCGCGCGCCCCTAGGGCACCCACCGGCCCGCCTAAACCAGGCCGCGGGCGCGAGCGCCGCACTGCGTCGCACATATCAGTACTCTCGGCGCTGGCTGGAGGATGGAATCTTGAGGATCTTGCGGTACTTGGTCACCGTGCGCCGAGCGATTTTGATCCCGAAGCGCTGTTGGAGTTGCTCGCTGATTTGATCGTCGGAGAGGGGGCGGCTGGTATCTTCCCCCGCGACCACCTCCGCCACCCGTTGCTGCACCCCGGCCTGGCTTTCAGAGCCGCCGGTCTCCTTGACCGTGCCGCTGGTGAAGAAGAACTTGAGGGGCACGACGCCCCGCGGCGTCTGGGCGTACTTGCCGGCCACGGCGCGACTTATGGTGGAGATGTGCACGCCGATCTCATCGGCGATGTCCTGCATGCGCAGGGGCCGCAGGCCGCGTACACCTTCCTCCAGGTAGAGTTGCTGGCGGCGCACGATGGCTTCGGTGATGCGCCGCAGGGTGCTTTGGCGTTGGACCACGGCGTCGAGGAACCAACGCGCGGATTCGATGCGTTTCTTGACCCAGGCCTGTGTTTCCGGGTCATTGCCGTGTTCGTTCAGCAGACGGCGGTAGCTGGGGGAGAGACGCAGGCGCGGTGTGCGCTCGCGGTCGATGATGACCACGAACTGGCCGTCCTCGTCCTCTTCGATGAGCACATCAGGATAGATCACATCGGCCTGGGTCTCGCCAAAGGAGGCCCCGGGGGCCGGGTCCAAATGGCGGATCTGCTCGACGCCAGCCTTGACAGCTTCCATGTCGTGACCCGTGGCCCGCACGATGTGGGGCAGGCGGTTGGCTTCAATGTCCGGCAGGTGCTCCGACACCAGCACGCGCAACAGGGGGTCCGGTTCCGGCGCGGCGTCCACCTGGAGCAGCAAGCACTCCCGCAGATCCCCGGCTCCCAGGCCCGGGTGGGCCAGGCGGCGCAGTTCAAAGAGGGCCACCTCGATCTCATCCAAGGAGATGGGGGCCGCGAGTTGACTGGCGGCGGCGGCGGCCAGCTCCTCCAGGGAGTCCCGCAGGTAGCCGCGCTCGTCGAGGGAGTGGACCAGGAATGTGGCCACGCCGCGCTCGAGTTCAGTGAGGGGCAGAAAGGCGATGGATTCCGTCAGTGACTCGGCCAGGGTGGTGGCGGAGTCGGGCGTGTTGCGCAGGGCCTCGAGGCGGCGGTCGGCGGCCTCATCGCTGATGGGCCGCAGGCGTGTGCCGTCGCCGTATTCGCGGTCGTACAGCTCCAGGGTGTCGAGCATATTCTCCAGGCGGTCGCGCTCCACCAAGCGCGTGTCCTCACCCTCGTCGGCCGGGGCCGGCGCTTCGGAGGCTGGGGCGCCCGCTTCTCCGGCAGCCGTCAAAACCCCGGACACATCCCCTTCGCCACTGGTCGGGCCGCTTTCCTCTTCCCGTTCGAGAAAGGGGTTCTCCTCCAGTTCCTGTTCAACGCGTTCCTCCAGGTCCAAGGCGGACATCTGCAGGATCTTCATGGCCTGGATCATCTGCGGCGACTGGACTAGCCGCTGCTCCAGGCGTGCGCTTTGGTGGAGGCCTATTCTCATGGATCCAGGGGGCCGGAACGGCGTCCAAGGCCATCCATCCAGGGAGAGCGGATGGGAGGGCTTGTCCAGGTGCGTTTTCTCGACCTACCCAAATATAGTGCCATCTTGCCTGGGAGCTTCGAAAAAAAAGCGAATGTCGCCGACTGGACACCTGTTCGGGCGTTTGTGCCGGATCTGCGCCGTTTTTGGTCTGCTTTCCCTGGGGTATGGCGGGGGCCTGACTGCTACCTTTTGCCGGTGGAGAATCCCTGGTTGGAAGTACTTGAGGCGGGCGAACTGCGCCGCTTTCCCCTGGCCCCGGGGCGCACGCGCATTGGGGGCCTGGGTTGTGAGGTCGTTTTGGCCAGCTCACCGGCGGGAGAAGTTCACATCTGGGATACGCCGCCCCGGGCCCTGTACACCGGCGGTGGCGCGCCACCGGAGCTGGATGGCATCCCACGGGAGGAGCTGGCCCTGGCCGATGGCCTGGTCCTGACTTTTGGTGGGGCGCGCATCACCTATAGGCTACCCAATCCCGCCGCTGGCGTGCTGGAGGAGTTGGTCGATGAGCCGGCCATCAGTGCCCCGGTTGCGTCACCGGCGGAGGCGGCGCCCGCGAGATCCCCGGGACACCAGGCCGCTGGCGGACGGGTGGAAACACGCCTCATGGCTGGCCTCTTGGCGGACCAAGACCTGGCTCCGGCCCCGGTTTTGAAAAAGTGGCGCGAAGCCGTGAAGCAGCGGCGGTTCGATCCGGACACCTGCGCCCGGGAACTGCTGGCCGGAGGTCAGGTGGCCCCGGATGATCCGCGCCTCTTGGAGCGCAGCGGGCGGCTGATGCGGGACCTCCTGATGGCGCCCCTGCTGCGCGGCTCCCAGGGGGCCTCCCGGAAAGTGCGCCAGGCCACCCGCAGCGGTCTGGCCCTGGTGCTCTCCCAGGCCGTGGCCGTGGCCGCCTATACCTTGCTTCTGGGGCTGATCTTCCTGCTGCTGCGGGCGCGCTGGGGTTGGAGTCCCGACGGCTTGCTGGACGGCGTCCTGGAAACCCTGGGCCAGTTTGTTCCCGATCCTGCCGAGTGACTGGCGCCCCCCGATTCGGTACAAAACGCCTTCCCGCACCCATTGAACACCATGCCTGACTACCCCACAGCCAACTTCAGCGAGTCCGAGGGAGGGCTCTTCTCTCTCTCCCAGATTCAGCATCTGATGCGCGTCGAGTTCAACCGCGCCCAGCGCTACGAGTACCCGATCACCTGCATGCTGATCTCAGTCGATCGCCTCGGGCACCTGCGCGACCTCTACGGCATCGATGCCAAGGAGGAGATCCTGCGCTCGGTGGTCGACCTTTTGCGCTCGGAAACCCGTTCCTCTGATTTCCTGGGGCGCATGGTGGATGATCGCCTGCTGGGCGTAATACCCCACACCAGTCCGGAGGGAGCCAAGGTCCTCGCCGATCGCTTGGTGGAAGGGGCCCGGCGGCTGCGTTTCGAGGCGGATGGACGCACGCTGCAAGTGACTATCAGCATCGGCGCCTCGCACAATCAGAAGGAAGGCACGATCTTCTTCGACGCCTTGATCCAGGCCGCCGAGAGCGCGGTGACCGAGGCTGGTTCCCAGGGTGGAGATCGCTTGATAATCAAGGATCCCCAGGCCGCGGAGGACTGAGTCGCGGTGTTTTTTACCCTGGCCGGTGGGGCGTTGGGCGGGGCCCGGTCCCTGAACGGAAACCGGGGCTGTGGGAGGCAGACGGCATGAGGATTCTGTTGGCGGAGGACGAGCCGACGATTGTCGTCACCCTGGGGGATGCCCTGCGCGGGGCCGGCCATTCGGTCTTCGATGCTCCTGATACCGATACGGCGCTGGAGTTTTTGGAGGGAGGCCTGCCGAATGTGGTCCTGACGGATATTCGCATGCCCGGGGCCGGCGGCATGGCGGTCTTGGCCCGGGCCTTGGAGTTGGCGCCGGAGCGGCCGGTGATCGTGATGACCGGTTATGGAACCGTGGACCAGGCCGTGGAAGCCATGCGTCTCGGGGCCCGCAACTACGTCCAGAAGCCATTCAGGAATGAGGCCATCCTGGCCATGGTGGAGGACTTCGGCCAGCTGGAGAATCTGCGCGAGGAAAACCGCGGCCTGCGGGAGCGCCTTTCGGAAGCCCAATCAATAGCTGGCATCGTCGGGGCTTCGCCCGAGATGGAGGCGGTCTTTGAGCGCATCCGCAAGGTGGCGCCCACCGAGGCCACGGTCCTCATCGAGGGCGAGAGCGGTACGGGCAAGGAACGGGTGGCGCGGGCCTTGCACGGAGCCAGCGGGCGCGCCCAGGGGCCCTTCATACCAATTTCCTGCGCCGCCCTGCCGGAGACCCTGTTGGAGGCTGAGTTGTTCGGTCACGAGAAGGGAGCTTTTACCGACGCGCGGCGGGAGCGGCGCGGGCGCTTTGAGTTGGCGGACGGCGGCACCCTGTTCCTCGATGACATCGACGACATGCCCCTGGCGGTGCAGGTCAAGTTGTTGCGCGTGCTCCAGGAGCGCTCCTTCGAGCGCGTGGGTGGCGAGCGCCAGGTGGAGGTTGACATCCGCGTGCTGGCGGCTACCAAGGTCCCCCTGCAGGAGCTCGTCAACGCCGGCAAGTTCCGCGAGGATCTCTTCTACCGCATCCATGTGGTGCCCCTTTCGCTGCCGCCCCTGCGAGCGCGGGCGGGCGATGTGCCGCTCTTGTTGACACACTTCATCGCAGCCCAGGCGCGGCGCGCGGGGGGGGAGCCCCAACGCGTTTCCCGTTCCACTTTGGTAGCCCTCACGAACTACCCCTGGCCGGGGAACGTGCGCGAACTGGAAAACGCCGTGCAACGGGCCGTGGCCCTGGCCGGCGACAAAAAGGAGTTGGCCCTGGAGGATCTGGTCACCGTTGATCCCCGCTGGCGTGGAGCCCTGAAGACCAGCGGCGAGCTGCGGCCCTTGCGGGAGGTCGTGCGGGAGCATGAGGTCGAACACATTCGCCGCGCCTTGGTGGAGACCGGCGGTCACCGCACCCAAACCGCTGACATCCTGGGCATTTCCCGCAAGGTGCTCTGGGAGAAGATCCGGGATTTCAAAATCGAAGTGCCCGAGCGTCGGGGCCGGAGCTGAGACGAGCGTGGCGCGGCTCCCTGAGCTCGAGTTGCCGGCGGGGACGCTGCTGATCGCGGACTTGCACCTGGATGTGGTGGGGCCGGAGGGGGATGGCCAGGACGGCCAGGACGGCCTGGACAATTGGCTGGCGGCCAACCCGGCGCCGGCCCTGATTATCCTCGGGGATCTCTTCGATGCCTGGGTGGGAGCGGGCCAGGCGCGGCAAGCTCCGGCCCGGAGAGTGCTGGAGGAGTTGGGGCAGCGCTTCCCGGGGGCCGTGCATTTGGTGCCGGGCAACCGTGATTTCCTCTTCGATCGGAAGACAGGCGCTCCCTTCGGCATCGAGGTCCATCGGGATGGAATGCTGGGTGTGCTGCCCACTGGCGGGCGCGTCTTGTTGGTACATGGTGATGAGTTCTGCACCCAGGATGTGACCTATCAACGGCTAAAACGCCTGCTGCGCCGCTCGACCTGGTTCCTGCGCGCCCTGCCCCTTTTCCTGGGACTGGCCCTGGCCCGCTACCTGCGCCGGCGCTCGCGGAAGGCGGTGGCCCACAAGGCCCCGGCCTATACCGCCATGCAAGTGGAAGCCGTGCGGGCGGCGGCCACGAGGGCCGGCGCCGAGCATGTGATCTGTGGCCATGCCCACCGGGCATTCAGCGGGCCCCTCTGGAGCGCGACGCCAGGCCCCGGCGCAGGGGGATCGGATGCTGGGACCGGTGGCTGGTGGGTCCTGGGAGCCTTTGCCGAGGGCGCGGAGCTGGCCGGCGCCGGGCCTGGCGAGCTGGGGGGGACGGGGGCAGTCCTGCGGGTGACCGAGACGGGCCTGGAGCCGCATAACTAGGCTCTCGCTGGGTTTTTGGGGCTCCGAGGGGGGCAGCTTTGGCCCTTTTCCCTTCCCGTTTAAGTCGGGCGGACCTACACTCTTGCGCCCTTCCGCCGAGCGGACGGGATTCCTTCAACCATGATCGTCGCCATCGACGGGCCTGCAGCCTCTGGCAAGAGCACCGTGGCCCGCGCCGTAGCCCAAGCTCTGGACCTCACCTTCCTCGATACGGGGGCGATGTACCGGGCCCTGACCGCCGCGGTGCTCGAGCGCGGCTGCGCTCTGGGTGATGGGGAATCCTGTGCGCGCATCGCGGAAGAACTCGACCTCACCTTCGATGCGGAGGGCCGGGTACTTGTGGACGGGCGAGCCGATGAGGCGCGCATTCGCAGTGCTGCGGTGACCGCCGCCGTGTCAGAAGTGGCTGCCCACCCGGCCGTGCGCCGGGCGCTGGTATCAATCCAGCGCAGGGTGGCCCAAGACGCGCCGGGAGTGGTGGCCGAGGGACGGGATACCACAACCGTTGTCTTCCCTGGCGCGGACCACAAGTTCTTTCTGACAGCAACTAGCAGTGAGCGCGCCCGGCGCCGCGCCCTCCAAGAGGGCCGGCCCGAGGAGCAGGATGCCCTGCGCCTGGAGATCGAGCGCCGCGATGCCTTTGACAGCACGCGCGCCGACTCGCCCCTGGTGCGGGCCTCCGATGCCGTGGCCATCGACACCGACGGCTATGACGCGGCGGCGGTGACGGCCCTGATACTGGCCCGTATCTCCGCTCCCGCCCACGATCAACAGCACAACTCAGGCGACAACGCCTGAGCACTTTTAACTTCTAACCCGAACCCTGTTCACCACTCCAACCCAACCCTTTTCATAACCATGGTCCTCGCCTCAAACCGCATCAAACAGTTCGAACTAGACCCGGAGGAACTGGAGCGCAGACTCCAAGAAGCCCTCGGTGAGTTCGACGAAGTCACCTACGATCAAATCCTGTCCGAGTCCGTGCGCGATTTCCGCACGGGCAGCATCGTGCAGGCCACGGTGGACGCCGTGGACGAGCGCACCGGTTTGGTGGCCATGGACATCGGTGGCAAATCCGAAGGGCACATCGCCATTGGTGAGTTCGGCGACGAGCTGCCGGAGAAGGGCCAGGTTTTCGAGGTCTACTACGAGGGTCTCGACCGCGAGGATGTGGCCAAGCTCAGCAAGCGCCGGGCCGATCGGCTGCGCGCCTGGAAAACGGTTTCCGCCAAGTACAACGAAGGCGATGACATTCAGGGCGTCGTGCAACGCAAGATCAAGGGCGGACTGCTCGTGGATGTGGAGGGCGTCAATGTCTTCCTGCCCGCCAGCCAGGTCAGCCTGCGCCGGGCCGCGGACATCGGCGATTTCCTCGACGAGCCGGTGCGCGCCCGCATCATCAAGATGGACATGGAGCGCATGAACATCGTTGTCTCGCGTCGCAAGCTGTTGGAGGAAGAGCGCCAGGCCCAAAAGGAAATCCTGCTCAAGGATATCCACGAGGGACAACTGCGCATGGGCACGATCAAGAACATCGCCGACTTCGGAGCCTTCGTGGATCTGGGCGGTATCGATGGCCTGCTGCACATCACGGACATGTCCTGGGGACGCATTCGTCACCCATCGGAGATGCTCAAGCTCGACGAAGAGATCGAGGTCAAGGTGCTGCGCGTGGACCACGATCGCGAGCGCATCGCCCTCGGACTCAAGCAGAAGAGCGCCTCTCCCTGGGATGGGATCGAGGGTCGTTACCCGGTGGGCAGCAAGCACAAGGGCAACATCGTCAACATCATGACCTACGGTGCCTTCGTCAAACTCGAAGACGGCGTCGAAGGCCTGGTGCACATCTCGGAGATGAGTTGGACGCGACGCATCAACCACCCCTCTGAACTGGTCAGCACCGGTGAAGAGGTCGAAGTCATCGTGCTCGAGTTCAGTTCCGACCGCCAAGAGGTTTCCCTGGGCATGAAGCAAGCCCAGAAGAACCCCTGGCAAACCGCCCTGGATCACTACCCTGTGGGAACTGTGATCGAAGGCCGCGTGCGCAACCTGACCTCCTACGGTGCCTTCGTCGAAATCGAAGAGGGCATCGATGGCCTGCTGCATGTCTCGGACATGAGTTGGACCAAGAAGGTCGCCCACCCCTCGGAACTCGTCAAGAAGGGCGACAAGTTGACCTGTGTCGTGCTCTCGGTTGATTCCGACAAGAAGCGCATCGCCCTGGGTACCAAGCACCTGACCGCCGATCCCTGGCAGGACGACATTCCGAGCAACTACCACGTTGGTGATTTGCTCTCTGGCTACATCACCAAGACGACCAACTTCGGCGCCTTTGTGAAGCTCGAAGAGGGCCTCGAAGGGCTGTTGCACGTGTCCGAGTTGACCGAGGACCGCAACGCCCATCCGGAGGATTTGGTGCAGCCCGGCCAGAAGGTCGAAGTGCGCATCATCCGCGTCGATGTGGATGACCGCCGCATCGGTCTCTCCTTCGTGCACGCGGACTTCGACGAGAATCTCAAGCTGCCGCCCATCGTGCCCGGATCCGGCGACAAGTCGGAAGCGGCCCCAGAGGAAGCGTCCGCTGCCGCACCCGCCGAGGAAGCCCCGGCCGACGAAGCACCGGCTGAAGAGGCCGTGGCAGAAGAAGCCCCGGCTGCCGAGGCCCCTGCTGAAGAGGCCGTGGCTGAAGAAGCCCCGGCTGCCGAGGCCGCCGCTGAAGAGGCCCCGGCCGCAGAAGCTCCTGCTGAAGAGGTCGTGGCCGACGAAGCCCCGGCTGACGAAGCACCTGCTGAAGAGGCCGTGGCTGAAGAAGCCCCGGCTGAGGATGCTGCGGCTCCTGAATCCACGGAGGCGCCCGCCGCGGAGGCCGCGGCCGCCGACGGGGAGGAGAGCGCTGGCTAGACAGGTCGAAAAACGCCCCCGACGCCAGTGTTCCACGCTGCGTGTCGGGGGCGGCACCTGTCTGTTGGTAGCGCTGCTCCTCCTCCGGCTAGTCACTGCCTGTGCTTCTCCCCCCGCTGAGGCGGGGCTGGATGCGCGCCTGGCCGGTGTGGAGGCTGAGTTTCAGCCGGCCCTCTCGGCCCTGCGAGGGGCCGTGCGGGATGATGCTGATGACACCGCCCGGGGAATCCTGGACCGTCTCATGGCCAGGAAACCTCGGGGCGAGGCCCTGGAACTGGCCTTGGCCTTCGAGCGCATCCTCGCCGGACGCGCGGCTCTCGGTGAGCTGTCTTCGACCCTGCTCTTCGAGGAACTCGAGCGGCGGGACGGCTCCCGTGAACTGGCCCTGGAACTCTTCCAAGTGTGGGTGAACCTGGGGGCTCTGGACGTCGAGCTGCGGCCGGGCCCGACATCACTGCGCCTGGAACGCGAGAGCATCGATGCCCGGGGCCAATTGGGGCGCCGGGTGAACAGCGAAGTCCTGGCGGGCTTCGACTCCTGGACTCTGCCAGCCGGTGGGGCGCAACGCCGCAGCCTGGGTGTATTCCTGCTTCCAGTTCCGACAGACAGCATGGCGGCCCGCTTGACCTGCACCGTCAGCCACCTGCCGGGTTTCGTGCTGGTGGACGGTCGGGAACTACCCGCCCAACGCCTGCCCCAGTCCACGCTCAGTCGCCAGCGCCTCGCTGACTTCATGCCCACGGCTCCAGTGAGCGCCGCTGAGTGGTTGACCTGTGCCCGCTCTCCCCGGGCTCACATCGCCGCCCTGTTGGAGCGCACCGTGCGCCTGGCGGAAGGTGAGCGGGAGGAAGTGCTGCGGGCCCTGGCCCGCGATCAAGCTGATATTGGGCGCGCCGCCTGGGAGCGGGCCATGCCGGCCCTGCGTTGGCTGCTGCCGGAAGGACGACAGCTCAGTTCACCGGAGCATTGGCGACAAGCCCTGGCCGTGCGCGCCGCAGCACTGGAGCGGGAGCGAGGCGGCTCCGGTCCGGTCCTGGACATTCCCCAGGTCCGCAGGTAATGATTCACGCGCCAGCTTCCCCTCCTGTCATTCGATGATTACACCCGATTCCACCGGCGACAACTCGCCCCAGTTCGACATCCTGCGACGCGGGGCAGTTGACCTCATCGAGGAACAGCAGACCCGCAAACTCCTGGCTCTGGGGCGGCCCCTGCGCATCAAGCTCGGCCTGGACCCGAGTTCGCCGGACCTGCATGTGGGCCATGCCATCCAACTCCTGAAACTGCGCGACTTGCAGGAGCTGGGGCACCAGATTGTGCTGATCGTCGGCGATGCCACGGCCATGATTGGGGATCCCACGGGGCGCAACAAACTTCGCCCGCAACTGACCCGGGAAGCGGTCGAGGAGAACCTCGTGACCTACACGGACCAGGCCGCCGAGCTGATCGATATGGAACGCACGGAAGTGCGGCGCAACTCCGAGTGGTTTGACGCCATGGACTTTCAGGGCCTGGTGCGCTTGACGAGTCGCATGACCGTGGCGCGCATGATCGAACGCGACACATTTCAACAGCGCATGGAGGCCTCCGAGCCCATTGGCATCCACGAGTTTCTCTATCCCCTGATGCAGGGCTGGGACTCGGTGATGGTCAAGGCTGACCTGGAGCTGGGGGGCACGGATCAACTCTTCAATCTATTGGTCGGGCGCGATTTGCAACGCGAGGAGGGCCAGATGCCACAGGTGTGCCTGACGCTGCCGCTGATCAACGGTTCCGATGGGCGCAAGATGAGTAAGTCCTACGGCAACGCGATTCCCTTCAAGGCCGAACCGGCGGACATGTTCGGCAAGGTCATGGCCATCGAAGACGAGGTCATGGGGGCCTGGTTCACCCTCTTGACGCGCCTGCCGCAGGAGGAAATCACCACGCTTCTGGCGGGCCATCCGCGCCGGGCCAAGGCGGCCCTGGCGGCGGACATCACGGCTCGTTTCCATGGCGCCCAAGCGGCCCAGGCGGCCTCCGAGGCTTTTGACCGCCAGTTCCAAAAGCGCGAAGTCCCGGAGGACATGCCCGAACACGTCTGGCCCGACGAGGGCGGCGCTGACTTGCAGTTGGCCACGCTGCTGAAAAGCGTGGGGCTCGCGCCCACCACCTCGGAAGCGCGGCGTTTGGTCAAGCAGGGCGGCGTGCGCTTGGACGGCGAAGTGCAGAGCGATCCCGTGCGCCCCATCTCACCGGGCGCGGAGCCGCGCATCCTGCAAGTGGGGCGGCGACGCTTCGTGCGCCTGCTCTAGCTTGCGCGAGCTACCGCAACGGCGGTAGCTGCGTGGGCATGCTGCGGGCAGCGGGCTCGTTGAACTAGCGCCGACCAAGCCACCGGGGTCTCTCCGTGTTAGGGGGCGCGCCAGGGGAGGACCAGGTCGGGGAGGTCTTCACCGGCGGCCATCAGCCGCAACTCGCCCCCTGCTCGCGCCGGCAGTGCGCCCGGCGCAGCTCGCAGGATAAGAAGCCAAGTGCTGAGCTTTTGGCCGTTTTCCGCCGTCGGCGCAGATCCGGGGGGCGGGACCAGGCTGACTTCCAGCGCCTCTGAACCCTCACCAGTCAGCTCGAAGCTCGGCGCCGCTTGACGAGTTCCCGGAAGCAGGAAGCGAACGATGCTGCGGGCCTCCCGGTTCTGCACTGGATCAGCGGGATCGTTTGTTCCGTCGCTGGATGCTGTCTTCTGGTGCGTGGGGTGGAGCAGGAGCTGGGCTGGGCTGGCGGTCCAATCCGTCACCACCTGGGAACGCAGGGCAACTGTGAAACGCCCGCTGTCGCCAGTTCCGTCGCGGTCGGTGGTCTCCAGCGTCACCTCGCCGAATACCGGTCCCAGATCCAAGCCGGGGGGCAAGTTGGCGGTCAGGCCCCAGATTGGACGGCCAAAGCTATCCCATGATTCAAGGGTGGTGGTGAAGGGCGGTGTGGCGGAGATGACACCCAAGACGCGGGGTGAACCCTGGGTGACGGCCCTGGCGATTTCAGTCCGGGCGGAGCCGCCAGCACCCTGGGGAACGGCGCCGAGGTCAAGTGGCTCGGGGGTGGCCTGGAACAGGCGTTCGACGATCAGGTGTAGCTCGAAAGTCAAAAAGGGCGTGCGCGGCGAGTTCGACTGCAGGCGTACCAGGACCAACTTGTCGCGGTTGGGCGTGCGCACGCTCTTGGTGGAAACGCGCAGGGTCAGTTCAGCTGTGCGGCCGGCGGGCAGGACCAGGGCCGGGCCGTCGGAGCGGCGCAGATTCCCAGCCACCCAACTGCCGTCGCCGTCCCGGTAGCCCAGGCGCGGCGTGCTGCAGGCGCAGGCGGAGCGCACGTTCATGATCTCCACGCTCTGCGGCCCGCTGTTCAGGATTGAGAAGACATGCTCCACCTCGCTCCCGAAGGCCAGGGTGCCCAGGTCGTGAAAGTTGGCGCGCTCGCCGTCGCCCCCGGCCACGATGGTCAAAGCGGCCTCACCCGTTTCCTGGGCGGGGGCGCAGGCTGCGCCCATAAAGCCACAGAGCGCGGCCAGGATGGCCAGTAGCAGGGGGGGAGTTGTGGGAGTGGGGGCGGGAGAAAAGAAGATCATGTGGCTGCTCAAGCGGGGGGCTACCATACTCCAATGCTTGTCGCACTCCTTGTGTTTACGGGGCTGACATTCCCCAGCGGTGGTTTTCAGCTGGCCGGGCTGGCGCACCTGAAAGGACCCACCCAGGATTGCGCGCCCCACGGGCCCGGCGGCTCACCGCCCGCGGCCCTGGAGACACTGACGCCCAACTCCTTTTTGGCCCAGGGGACGCCGACCTTCATCGTCGGCACCGCAGGCGATGATCGGGCGGATCGTCAGATCAGGGCGCAGGCTCGTTTTATGCGGGATCTGCTCTTCCCCGAGGCGGAGATTGTTGATGACACCGCCTTCGATCCCAGGGACGGTCCCGCAGCCTGGCCTGCGCATCCAGTGGTCTATGGCGGAGCCCATGTAAACCGGTTGATCGCCGCCCTCGCGGAGGACCTGCCCTTCTCCGTGGAGGCCGGACGCTTGCGTTTGGGGGGGCACGAGGTGCGCGGTCAGGGAGCCGCGCTCTTGGCAGCCATCCCGGCCCGTGAACCGGCAGCCGCCAGCGGAGCCACCGGCGGAGCTGCCGTCGGAGCCACCGGTGGAACAAGTGAAGATATTGCCGGAGCCTCGCCCTCCTGGCCCGCCTTCCTGCTCTACGCGGGTACGGGGACACCCGGCGTGGTGGACATCAATGGCATCAGCCACGGCCGCGACGCGTATCTGGTGGCGGATACCTGGGGCCCCCTGGCCGCCGGCGGCTGGCATCGGGAAGCGAACGGACGCCTCCATGCGGTGGAGCGCATCTCATACCGACGCATTCCCTGGCGCGAACATCGCCGGGGCCTGTTCGGGCGCGATGCCGCCGGTGAGACAACCGGCTGGGCGGCGACGATCGGTGTACTCTGGCCCGAGATGATTCCCGCCCGGGCCGACGAGGGAGCAGTGACGGACACGGTGCTCGGCGCCCTGGAACATGTCGTGCGGCGTCTGGCCATCACCAACCCGGCGCCGGTCGGCGTCCACATTCACCCTGATCAGCGCAGCAAACTCAGCCTGACCACCGTGGGCGGGGATGGCCACGCCTTGGCTGGCCTGGGGGCGGTGCATGTCCTCGACTTCCCCGCGGGCAAGGATGGCCCCTTGGACTCGCTCCTGCGCCACGAGGGCACCCATGCCCTGGTCGCCCAGGCCTGGGGCCCGGCTGGCTCCCCGGCTTGGGGCGAGGGACTGGCGGTCTGGGTGGCGGGAGCCTACGGCGGGCGGCCCCTGGCGGACTGGCGCGGTTCCGGGGCGGGGCAGCCGCCACCGTCCCTGGTGGAGTTCTTGGGACGGGGCTTTTTCGACCTACCGGAGCGCGAGTCCTATCCCCTGGCCGGGGCCCTGGTGGCAGCGGTGGTGGAGGAGCTGGGCCTGGAGGTGCTGCGCGAGCACCTCTACGGTGCCAGCGGCCGCGACCTGGAACGGGCCTGCCGCGCCGCGGGCACCACCCTTGCGACCTTGGAAGCAGCCTGGCGCAGGACCCGCGGTGATTAGCTCGCGCAGTCCCGCAGGCTAGCCCGCATTATCCATGAATAACCCGGGCTAGTCGCCCACGTAGCCCAGACCCCGCAGGCGGGCGGCGGAGTCCGCATCTTCTTCGCCGGCTTCCTCGGCGCGAATCTCCATGGCGCCGGTGGTGGTCAAGAAAGTGCGCAGCCGGGCCACCACCTGGGGCTCGGAGGCCGCCAGGTTGCGCAGTTCCAGGGGATCATTCTGCAGGTCGAACAGCTCGCTGTTTTCGGGATGTTGGCCGTGGTGGATCAGCTTCCAACGACCGTCGCTGACGCAGAAGAGGTTATCGATACAGTGCTCCGGCAGACCGCGTTTGGGGGAGTGGGTATCCACCAGATTGAGGGCGTCGGCATAGGCCAGGCGCGGAGTGTCTTCCGTTTCACCGCGGGCCAGGGCCAGCAAACTGGCACCTTCCACGGGAGCGGGGGGAGCGAGATCCAGGGCTTCGAGGAGCGTGGGCAGGATGTCGATCGAACGCACCTGATTCTTGACCACTCCCGGCGCCTGGCCCGGGATGCGCAGGATCAGCGGTACGCGCAGGCACCACTGGTAGAGCAGGCGATGCTTGATCCAACCGTGGCGGGCCTTGCCATCCTTGAGACCCTGGCCGTGGTCGGCGGTGATGACGATGATTGTGTTTTCGTCCTGGCCGCTGGCCTTCAAGGCGTCAAAGACTCGGCCGAGCTGGGTGTCAATGAAGTTCAACTCGGGATCGTAGAGCGCTTCTCTGGCATCCGGGTCGCGCGGGCTGATGGTGGGGTCATAGGTGATCCCATGCCGCGCGGCGAAGGCCGCCGGAGGCACGATGGAGAAGTCGTGGACATCGAAGTAGTGCAGCCAGGCACACCAGGGCTCTTTCCCCCGCTGGTCCAGCCAGGCCAGGGCCGCATCCGTGGTTTGGTCGCCCCGGCGCTGGGTGCTGCTGCGCGGTCCGTCAAACCAATGGCTGTCGTGTTTTTGCTGTTGGCTGAGATCCAGTTCCGCCAGGGACTCATCCAGGCCCGTGTCGAAGGTCGCGAAGCCGCGATCCAGACCGTAGGCGGCGGAGACTGGATAGGCGCTGACGAAGGCGCCGGTGTCATAGCCCCGGGCGGCCAGAATCTCCGGCAGGCTGGGGACATCGGCGGGCAGGCGGTGGCCGGCATTGCCCCAGAAGACCCGCAGGTTGTGGCGGTAGGGGTTCAGCCCGGTCAGGATCGAAGCGTGGGACATGGGCGTGATGCCCGCCGTGGAGAGCGCGGCGTCAAAACGCACGCCCTCGGCGGCGATGGCATCGATGCGCGGCGTGGTCTGTTTGCCGTAGCCGTAGCAGGAGAGATGATCCGCCCGCGTGGTGTCGAGGGTAATGAGCAGCACATTCGGCTGGCTCTGTTCGACGCCGCAGGAATACAGGGCGCCCGCCAGGAAAACGGCCGGGAGAATCTGAAGGGTGGAGAGTTTGAATCCCATGGTTTGATCTAGGAGTCTGTTGGAAAAGTCCCGTCGCGAGGCGAAGCCATCGGCGGCGAGGCAAGGAAGGCGAAGGCGAGACGGCGGAAGCGGCCCTGTAGGGCCTCTGAGCACAGCTCGACGAGCCTGACGCCGCATCGGCGTCGACGGCGATGCCGTAGTAGGGAGTTTGCCAACGGGCTCCTGGAGTCTGTTGGAAAAGTACCGCCGATGGCGAAGCCGTAGTAGTGAATTTATCAACGGGCTCCTAGCGTGTCTTTCCGGCGGTGCCTTTAAAGCGCAGGGCCTTGGCTTGAATGGCGAGGATGTGTTCCTGGATCTCGTCGCGTGGCAGGGGGCGCTCTTCCCGGGCTTCCAGGAACCAGCGCACTTCCCTCAGGCGCGGGCGAACACCACTGCCCACAACATAACCGCCGACCTTGCGACGGTGGAGGAAGTAGGCGCGCCACCAATGGGCGAGTTCAGCCGTGGGAGGTTGACCCGGGGGGTGTTGGCCGAGGCCAGCGTCGTTGAGGCCGTCGCGGCCGGAGGCAGCGGCGGCGAAGTCCCGGGCGCCGAGGTAGGCCTCCTGGATCATGGGCAAGTCGAACTTGCACAGGTCCAGGGTCATGGCGGCTTCCCTGATCAGGGGATCGGGGTCGGCGAGCATCTCACGGGAGAAGTCCTGGCCGAAGCCCGTGGCCTGGCCGCGGTTGGTGAGGACATGCAGGGCCGCCAGGCGTTCCTGGGCCGTGCCCGAGTGCCAGGCCTCCAGCAACTCGCCTCGGTCCCGATGCAGGGCCCAAGCCGCCAGAGCCTGGGCCAGGAGCAGTATCAAGAGCACCAGGTGCGCTCGCCAGGGGCCGCGGAGAATCATGCCAGGGCCAGCTCCAATACGGCCAGGACCTCCGGCAAGTCCAGCCACCAGAGGAAGATGAGCAGCAGGCTGGCAGCTAGGGCGGCGGCGCGCCGCTTGCCTGTGGCGCGCTCCCCCCGCAGGCTTCCGCAGATGAGGCCCGCGCCCAGGATCAGCGCCAGGGGCATGAGGGGCAACCTGAAGCGCGACATGCTCACGAGCATGGAGGTGGCTGAGAAGTAAACGGTCACCAAGGCCAAGAGGCGCCGAGTGGGGCCAGGATTCAGCCTGGTGAAGCCGCCCCAGAGGCCGGCCAGGAGCGCCAGGATTGGGCAGAGCAGGGCCCAGATGACCAGGGGGCGGCGCAGGGCCGGGCTGCCCAGGGGACCGGGGTAGCGCCCGAGGGCCTGGTGGCGCAGGAAAAACGAGAGGGGCGCCACAAAGTCCGCCAGTTTCTTGAGGCGTGTGCGGGCGAAGTCAGCGGGATGGGCCAGGGCCCAGGCGCGGCCCCGGGCGGCATTCTCCGCCAGGCGGTCCGGCACATTGTGGATCTCCTCGGCCCGTTCCCAGTGGGAGCTCTCAGCATCGAGGTGTGCGGCGGCGAAGAAGGGCCGCACGGCCGTCATGGGGTCTTTCTTGTCCGGGCCGAGGTGGCGTGCATAGGGCGTCAGGTCAAAGTTCTTGTAGCCCTCGTTGAGGCCCAAGTAGGCGTTCTCGCCCATGCTGGCGCCCACCGCCAGCCAGCGGTCATAGACTTCGTGATTGCGCAGGGTCCAGGGGAAGACCACCACGGCGGCGGACAGGAGCAGCAGGCTGGCGCGGCGCATACCCTCGCGGGAGAGGGCCGGGCCGCCCCCGGATCTCCAGGCCAACCACAGTGCAAGGGCCGGGATGAGGTACAGCACCACCTCTCGCAAATACAGGGAGAGTCCGAGTAGGAGCCCGGCGCAGACCAAGAGGCCCGTGGGAGCCTGGTCCCGTCTCTCCGTGGCGCTGTCTCCCACGGCGCGCAGCAGGCAGTAGAGGGCCGGCAGAAACAGGGCCAGGAAGAAGGTCTCGGTCCAGAGCAGGTGCGTGAAGGCGGCCAGGGGCAGGTACAGGCACCAGGCCAGGCCGGCCAGGGCCGCGGCCCGCTTCCCGAAGAGTTGGCCGGCGATCAGCATGGTGGCTGCGCCGATGATCCCGGAGGCCAGGACCTGCATGGTTTTTACGGCGGCGAAGGCCTGGAGGCCAAAGATGTCCAAGGCCTGGGCCAAGACCCAGGGATAGCCCGGGGGCCACAGGTAGCGGTAGCTGTCGCCGTAATAGCCCAGGTGGTTCCAGGAGAGGGCCAGGTAAGTGTAGTTGGCCTCGTCGGATTGCAGCTCTGGAGTGCCTGCGGCCAGGGCCAAGAGGCCCCGCAACAACATTCCGAAGAGGGCAATGGCGACGAATGTTCCCGTGCTCTGGAAGCGGGGCGCGGACCCCTCATCGGAAGTGCTGACGGCCATGGGCAACTTCGCCGCTGTCTATCTGCCCCGTTGGTGCTGCTCGTGCCCGTCCGTTTGCGGGCCGCGCTCGCCGTTTTTGCCCTCGCCGTTTTCGCCCTCGGGCCCGGGCTTGGCCTCTTCGGAGGGGTCGGGGTCGGGGGAGGGGTCGGGGGCGAGCTGCGGCGTGTCGGCGGGGATCTTGCGCGCGGCGCGGCGCACCAACTGCATGCCCTTTTCGCTGAGCAAACCGCTGGCCATCTGCTCCAGGCGCCGGGCAGTTAGGGGCATTTCCACGCGCAGGGCGTGTTGGATCAAGAGGTTGAAGATGCGCCCGGTGGCGTGGAAGTCCGTGACCAATTCGACCAGCTTGTGGGCGTCCGCACCGCGTCCACTGCCCAGCAGGGCCTCATAGAAATAACCGGTCCGCAGGGCGAGTTCCTGGCGCAGTTCCTTGAGGCGCGCCGCGTCCGATGCGCTCAGGCCGGAGCCGGGCTTGGCGGGTGTTGCCGCCGCATTTTCAGGCTTGGCGCCATCCTCGGTGCTGGGCGCCGGGCCGGCCTGCTGCGCGGGGGATTCGTGCGGTTCGCTGGCCGCGGACTTGGCGAGTAGCTCGCGTTGCTCCGTGAGCAGGGGGTTGATCCAGATCAGCGGATCAACTGCATAGGTCAGGGCGTCCTCGTAACGGCGGAGGCCGATGAGCAAGTCGAGCACCTCGGGGAAGAGCACCGCCCGGCACTTGTCTTGGCTCGCTCCGCGGTCGGCCAGTTCGTCGAACACCGCCAGGGTGCGGTGTTCGTGACGCAGCCAGAAGTTGTAGCGCACCAAGTGACCGGTCAGGCGCTCGTCGAGGAATCCGGCGAAGGCGCGCACCGTGAGGGCGTCGCGCCGTTCCTTCAGCTCGGGCAGGGCGCGGGCCGTGGTGCGGCCGAGGGTCATCACTTTTTTCAGGACGAAATCCAAGTTGCGGTCGAGGAAGGCCTCGTCGCTGCCGTCGGCGTGGTCCAGGCACCACAGGTACTCGTCCAGGCATTCATCGATGCGCGTGTTCACATACAGAGCGCCGGCGCGTTCGAGGTGGGCCAGGGGATCCAGGGCTCGTTCGCCTTCTAGGACCGAAATCTTGCCGGTCAGTTTGCCGGTGATGGCGGCCTCGGCCTGGATCAGGAAAGTCTCGGGCCCGTGGTAGCCCTTGAACCGATCGATGACCCGTCCGTCCGGGCGCAGCAAGACCACTACCGGATAGGTGGTCACCTTCCACTGCAGGGCCAGCTCCTTTTCCTTGTCACCGTCCACAACCACAGCCACCGTCTTCTCGGCCAGCCAGGCGCGCACCTTTGGATCGGCCCAGGTGTGTTCCCACATGCGCCGCGATTCACCGTCCCAGGCCGTGTGGAAGGCGACCAGGCCGACCTTCT
Source organism: Planctomycetota bacterium (assembly GCA_002686595.1). Classification (GTDB taxonomy): domain Bacteria; phylum Planctomycetota; class UBA1135; order UBA1135. Next base: position 23,022 of record NYXZ01000083.1, read on the forward strand.
GCGTTCCGTGGATGGCTGCGATGGCTTGGTCCGGGGTCAGGTCCTGGAAGGGCTCCTCGAGCGCCGGGGGAGCGGGGGCGAGGCGGGAGTCGGCTGGGGCCGTTGAGTTGGCTAGGGCCTGTGGGGCAACAATGGCGGCAGCAAAAGCGGCAGCAACGGCGCCGGCACAGCTGAGCATCAGTTTCGGGATGAGTGACATGGGCCTAAGGGGGTGAAGGGGCCAGAGAGTACAAGCCCACGGGGGCCCGGTGTAGGGTGAGGCTGGAGTGGGGTACGCGCCCGGGGGACGCACAGTTGGAGGATCGGCAGGCCCGGGGGCTGGACCGAACCCCTAATCCCGCCTGTCCGGGCCTGGACCGGGCCGTGGCGGCCCTGCAGACTGCTCCCTGCGCGAGCCAACCCGCGGTCTCCGCAGCCGTAGGGCGGCGAGGCCGAGCAAGGCCCAGCCGCTCAATGGCCAGCCAGCCATGGCCAGCCAGCCAAGGCCAGCCCCCCATGGCCAGCCCATCAAGTCATCGTGAACACCAAAACCCTGCATCCACTTAGATTGGCCGCGCCCGCGCACGGGTGGTTGCTCCTGGCTGTCCTGGCCGTTGCCTGTGGTCCCGAATCCGGCGTGGCGCCCGTGGGAGAGGGGCGAGAGCCTGTCAGGCCCGCGGCCCCCGGCCCCCAGGAGATGGTGGTGGACAGCGACGGGGATCTGCCGGTTACGGATTCTGGCGAGGCCGGGTCGCAGGCCCCGGGCGCGCCCTCGGCGCAGGAAAACACGGCGCCGGCCGCGGCCAGATCCGACGCAGGGGGGGATGCCAGAGGGGGGGATGTCATCGACGGTGTCCGGGTCGAGGTGCGCGAGGAATATTTTCCAAGCGGGCGGCCGCGGCGTCGGTTCAGCGTCCTGGCGGATGGGGAGGACGGGGCGCTTCCCAGGGAGCATGGTCCGGACCTGGCCTGGTTCGAGAGCACCCAGCAGCGTTGGGTGATCAACTGGCGGCAGGGGCGGCGCGAGGGTCTTGAGCGGCGCTGGTACAAGAGCGGCAACCTGCGCTCCGAGGGAGATTATGTGAATGGTGACAAGGACGGCCTGTGGCGCCAGTGGTCAGATGGTGGCCAACCGCGCAGTGAACGCGGATGGAAACTCGGTCTGGCCCACGGGCCCTTCGTCGAGTGGTATCGGAGCGGGGAGAAGCGCACCGAAAGCGAGTTCAGCGAGGGGCTGCAGACTGGATTGCACAGGCAATACGGGCGCACGGGCCTCCTGCTTTTGGAAGAGACCTGGGACGCGGGCGAGCGCCTTGGGCCGGTGCGCGCCTTTTTCCCCGAGAGCGAGCAGCTCAAGGCCAGGGGGATGTATCAGGCGGACCTGCGCGTCGGGCCGTGGGAGGAGTTTGCGGAAGATGGGCAGTTGCTCATGCGGGCCTCCTATGAGCTGGGCAAGCTGCATGGCCTCGAAGAGCGTTGGTCACCCGCTGGGAGCCTGGTCAGTCGCATCGAATACTCCGCGGGATTGGCCCAGGGCCTGACGGAGGGTTGGCATGAAAACGGCCAGCTGCAACAGCGGGGATACATGGTGGCGGGGCGACGCGAGGGGCCTTGGACCTATTGGAAGGCGGCTGGCACGCTGGACTTGACCTTCAGCGGCATTTACGCCGATGATCGGCGCCAGGGAGCGTTGGAAGGGCAAGCCGAGGCCGGGAATGGTGACTCGGGCCTGGCGGGGGACTGAAGGACAGGGCGTGGAATACCGAAGAGTGGGAACCACCGGAGCCGTCCTGGGCTCCAAGAATCTGTCGGAAGACACCTCGGCAAAATGCGGGGACGAGCCGCGGCGGGCCTGCGCCGATGCTATTCTCCCGCGCTAAACACTGAATCATGATTATCCCCATCCTCATCTATCTCGTCCCGCTTGCGGGCTTTGGTGCCGCTCCAACTGTCAGGGGCACATTGACAGAACACTCCTTGGCTGCGAGCAGTGCCCTCCAGGCACCAGCGGAGGGCTCTGCGCGGCAGGAGACCCAACGCGAGGTGACATTCTACCACGGGAACGGCGCCAAGGCGCGTGAGGGCCTGTTGGTGGACGGGCGCCGCGAGGGTCATTGGCGGGGCTGGCACGCCAATGGCAAGCCGGCCTGGGCCGGTGGCTTTTCTGGCTACCGGCGCACGGGGACTTGGCTCTTTTACGACGAGCAGGGAGAGCGGGAGAGTTCCGGTGACTTTGTGAACGGGACGCGCAGCGGGGCCTGGACGAGTTGGTACCCCGACGGCAAACGCAAGTCCGTGGTGGCTTGGGAAGCGGGCAATCGCAGCGGTCCGGTTTCCTTCTGGGCCGCCGGTGGCGAGAAGGAAAAGGAAGGCTTCAAGACCTTTGGTATCAAGACAGGCGCCTGGATCCAATACCACCAGAACGGGGAGAAGCTCTCCGAGGGCGAGTACGCCCTGGGGAAAAAGAATGGATCCTGGACTCGCTACTACGCCACGGGCACTCGCGAGTGGGAAGGCCCCTTTGTGGATGACAAGGAACAGGGCCTGTGGACTCGGTGGTTCGCCAACGGCCAGCTGGAGGCCGTGGGTTCCTATGAAAAGGGCGGCCAAACGGGCTTGTGGGTGGGCTACCACAAGAATGGCCAGAAGCGCTATGAGGGGGAGTTGTTTGGTCCCAATCGCATCGGGCCTTGGGTGTTCTGGCACCAGAATGGGCAGAAGCAGTCCGAGGGGGAGTTCGTCGCCGGTAAGCGAGAGGGACCCTGGCGGGGGTGGACGCGCGCCGGGGATGATGATCAGGAATTCAGCGGGATCTACTTGGGCGGGGAGCGGGTGCAGTGATGTTGACAACCCTTTGCCTTTTGACCCTGTCTCCTTTTGTGTCCGCGACCGGCGTGGAGACGGGTACAACCTTGAACGCCACTGGTGAGGATCCCGCGATCCTGGCGGAAGAGCCGCGTCTCGCCCCGAAAGCGGGCAGTGCCGTCCTGCGCCGGATCGAAATAGAGCACGCCCTGACCCTGGAGCAGATGGTCTTCCGCGTCGGCGAGGATCAGGAGATCATGCCGGGGACCATGTCCCTGGCCAGTGCCCTGAAACTCGATCTGCACGATGAGTACCGTGCCCTGGATGGGGAGCGGTTGCTCAACCTGAGGCGTTCAGCGGATGCCGTGCACTTCACCGGTGACCTGACGATTACGGTCCCGGCTGCCGCGGGCCAGGCGCGGCGCCTCGATACGCGCAGTTTGGACAAACGCAGCTCCTTGGAGGGCAAGAGCGTGGTGTTCGAACGGGCCGCGGCGGGGGAATTCGGGCGGCACTTCGATGCCCAGGAGGGATCGGAGGAGGCCCTGCGGCACTTGGCCTGGGATCTGGACATGAGCGCTTTCCTGCCTCCGGGGCCCGTGCTGCCGGGGGATAGTTGGGATGTGCCCGTGGCCGCCCTGGTGGATGTGGTGGCTCCCGGCGGTAGCTGGCCCCTGCCCAGGGGCCGGGCGGATGACGCCATGTTCCACCGTTCCGTGACCTCCGGCATGGGTGGGGGCCTGGAAGAGGCCTTCGGCGGTGTGGAGGACGGATTGCTGCGCATGACCTGGCGTGGCAGGGGCAGTGGTGAAAACGCCCATCTGGGCCTGATGGATATGGAGCTGCACCTGCGCCTGGCCAAGGTGCAAACCAAACTGGCCGCCGCGCAGCAAACCGCTCGCGAGCGCCTGTCGAATGTGCGCATTGTGAACGCCTCCCTCTCCTTGGATTTGGAGGGTAGTGGCGTCCTGACCTGGGACATGACCGCTGGCCGGCTGGCGGCGTTTTCATTGGACGGACGCCAGCGCGTGCGCATGCGCATCGTCACCCAACGGGGTGATGAGGAGCAGCGCGAACAGACCCTGCAGATGGCGGGCAGCCTTTCCTCGCGCGTCAGCACGCAGGCGGCAGAGCCGCGTCCGACTCCTGGACCGCGCTAGGTTCTGACCCCGGGGAGCCAGTCCCAAAACTCCCTGCTACGGCAAAGCCATCGGCAGCGGCGCCGCCGACGGCGGCGCCAAGCTGGCCGGCGCTGGCTCAACGGCCCTACAGGTCCGCTTCCGCCGTCTTGCCTTCCTTGCCGCGCCGCCGCTGGCTGCGCCTCGCGACGGGACTTAGGGACAGAACTGAACTTCCAGGCCGTTGGTGAGGCCCACGCCAAAGGTGTCCCCGGGATCCTCGAACCACACTTGGTAGTAGCGCGTGGTGCCCAAGAGGGCCGCGTCCACCGGCACCGGAAGTTCGGCGATCCCCACGAAGTTGAACTGGAAGAGGGTCTCGCGCACGAAGGGCGGTGCGACATGGACCGTGCCGCCGAAAAGTGGCAGGGACATGGGGGCTGGGCCGGAGAAGAGCACGCCCCAGCCGTTCATGGTGCCGTTGTAGACATCGAGTACCAGATCGTCGGTGACCGCGCTGCCGTAACCGCGGGCGCTCAAGATCGGTGTGGAACCGAAGGATGTGGTCTTGGCGGCACCGTAGGCGCTGGGGCTGGCGCAGGGTTCCCTGGCCGGATCGAAGGGAAAGGGATTGGAGAGGGCGGCGTGGTCGAGGCCGGCGCGCTTGACGAGCAGGTCGCCGGGGCCGGCGGCGTTGGGAATTGTGACGCTCAAGGAAGTGCCGCCGCCACTTGAGGCCAGGCCGCTGACGGCCAGGGGCGTGCCGTCGCCGCCGGGGGCCGCGGGGGTGAACCAAACCTCGTTGCCCACCGTGTCGAAGTTGGCTCCGCTGATGGTCAGGGTGTCGCCGGAGAGCGTGTAGGTTTCGATGTGCGGCTTATCGGTGGCCTTGACGCCGTAGAGATACTGGATCCCCGCCTGGTCATCGGGCTCGATGCTGCGCATGGGGATGTAGTGATTGGAAGAGAGCGTGGCCATGGTGGCCCCGGCCACGGTGCTGTGCCCCAGGCCCAGGGCGTGACCGAACTCGTGCGTGGCGATGCCTTGAATGTCGGCGTGTTCACTGCCGCCGATGATCTCCCCCGGGCCGTCGTGCCACACGGTGGGATCCTGAAAGAAGCGGATGCGCCAACCGTCGGCGATGGGCAGTTCCGTGTAGGCCAAGGTGCCGCCGCCATAGGAATCTATCTGCGAGATGATGTTGGCGTTGGTGTTGCCAATGATGTCGGCCTGGCCCTGGAAGGAGGGGTCGAAGTTGGCTCCGCCGGAACCGATGTCGAAGGGCTGGTGGGGATCGCCGCCACCGTCGCCGTGTAGTTCGCTGGACCATTCGACGCAGGCTTTCCAGATGGCCAGCACCGCGCCGCTGGCACCGGGGAAGTTGAGGTCCGCGTCGGTGTTGTCGTTGGCCTCGGCGTCGGAGAAGTTGTTGTAGACGCGGAAGTCGCGCTGGGAGAGGTCCAGCTCTCCGCCGAGCAGGGTCCAGGCCCGAGTGCGGGTGGGCAGGACCAGCCCCAGGGCGCCGATGAGCGTGACCAGGGCTAACAGGGAGCGGCGAAGGTTCATGGGATCGTGTTTGCGGGGCGTTCTCTTCTGACGGGCCAAGGGACCTGACGGTTCCGGCGCCCAAGTCTGGCCCGTGGCGCACAGTGCCTTCCGGCGCCTCTACAGAAGCCTACCCCGGTAAACGAGCCCGGGGGCAAAAAGCCGGTGGAGTTGCGCGGGATTCGCGCTGCGGGTCCGGAATCGCTATTCGGAGCGCCCCAGGGCCTGTAGGTGACCCAGGAACCCAGCCCAGTTTCCCGCATCATCGCGCGCTGGAGGCTTAGCCCGGCGGCCCACACCGGCGGCCAGTTCACGCAGGTCGGCGGCACCTTCTCCGTAGCTCAAGGCGCGCTGAAGGAAGCGATTGTCGAGGCCGCTGCCCTGAATGCCCTCGGATAACAGGGCAGCCCAGGCCAGGGCTTCCAGGCCGTAGAGCGTTTCCACCTCCGGTGCCACCGCCTCGGTCGGCAGATCCCAATCAGATCCATCTTCAGCAGGCCCGAAGGCCGCGTCTCTGGGATCAGCCGGAGCCACGGCGAAGGCGCGGGCGGGACCGCGCTTTTCTCCTTGGGCAGCCAGTTGCCAGGGTGGGCCGAAGAACAGGTAATCCACCGCTCGCAATGCCAGCGAACGCAGGGCCTCCGAGAGACCCGGTGCTTGCCCCTCGAAGACCGAGGCGTCCAGGCAACGCAGGCCGTGGACCAAGAGCAGGGACTCGAAGCTCTGGGCTCCCGCATGGCTGCCGTCTGGGAAGAACTTGCTGTTCACTTGACGCTGGATGATGCCAGTGGGCATGGCCAAGCGGGGCAGGGCCGCGCCCAGGCGACGGAACCAACGGGCGCTGTCGCGCCGCCAGGCGGGGCTGCCCAGGGAATAGGCACTGCACGTGGCGTCGATCCCCCAGGCCAGCTCCCGTCCCACCTGGGCTCCACCCTGGCGGCGCTTGTGCGCCAATGCTTCCAGTTCGTACAAGGGCAGGGGCGGCGGCCAGGGCTTGGACTCCTGGCGCTCGATGCGTTCCGCGGCGCGGGTCGCCCTTTCCCTGGCCTGTTCCTTTTGCTTGGCCTGTCTGGCCAGCTCCCGTGGGCTGGGTGGGGTAGGGGGCTTAGGCGGCCCACGGAGTTCCGGTTCTGCGCCCTGCTCTCTTGGCTCTAGTCCTGCTCCAGCTTCTTCGGGATTCTCCTCGACCTGATCCCGCTCGACTCCATCAACCTCGGGCTCTGGTCTTGTCGGGTCCAGACCCTCGTGCACCATCAGCCGATAGAGTTCCGCACTGAGTAGGAGATCGTCCTTGGCCAGGGCGTCGTTACCAAGCCAGGCCAGGGCCTGGGCGAATTTTGTGTAGCGCGCCAGGTGCTGGCCGTCATGGGGCATCCAGGCCAAGAGGTTCTTGTCTGTGTTTTCCACCGCGCCGCCAGCCAGATACCCGTTGCCGAGATCGTATTCAGGCCGTCGATTTGCTTGAACGGCCGCCTTGGCTTGCACCGAGGCCTGTGGTCCACCAAGGCACGGCAGTTTCTGGCTCGGCGGGGAGCCCAGGACCGTGGAGCGGTACTTGACCTTGACCAGCCCTCTCTCGTTGACCCATTGGCGAAAGCCCACGGGCTCACCGCGCCAGTCGTAGAGGGCCTGGGGCTGGCGGCAGGTGTTCATGCGGTGCAGGAGCTCCAGCCGCCGGTATCCGTCCTGGGAAGCGCTGCCCGCCACCCGCGCTCCTCCGATCGTGTCGATGGCAAAGCCCCCGGTGACGCCCTGGTACTTTCTGAACCAGGGGTGGGCCCAACCCATGACCGTTGCCGAGACGGAATCGGCGCCGGCCTGGCCCGTTGCCAGGAGCGTTGTCAGGGATTCCAGCGCTTTTCCATCCGCGGAGCGGGCCCCACCCGCCCCGCGTCCCCCCGGGCCGCGATAGAAGTCCCAGTCAGCCAGGATGGTGCGCTGGGGACCGAAGTTGGCGGTGGATGGATTCTGCCAGGACCAGAGGCCGGCGCGCGCCAAGGGGAAAGCCAGGCCGGCCGCTCCGACAGCTCCGCTTGTTCCGCTTACCCCGCGTGCCCCGCCTACCAATGGGGCTTGGGATTCCTCCAACGCAGTCGGATCGAGGGGGACCAGTTCCAGGCGGCGGGTGAACTGACCGCGGGGCCCGATCATGTGCAGGGGGCGTTGGCCGTTTTTCCGCGCCGGCAAGGGCAGAACAAGGGGCACCACCACTTCGTCCCCTTCCAGGCGCGCCTGTCCGAAAAACGGATCGCGTACCCGCGGCAGAGCGGTCCAGCCCCGGGGTAGCACCAGCTCCAGGCTGTCGAAGTAGACCAGACCCAGTGGTGTCTCAAGCGGATGGGGTGCCCCGGCGCCGGAACTGTGACCGTTGTGGATGCGCAGGTCCAGGGAGATCCGTTCCTCGTCGGCGTATTCGGTGATGTAGGCGTGGACACCGAAGAGATGGGGAAGGGGTGGGGCGATGGTGGCGAAGCGCCGCCTGGGGCGGAACGGGACCTCGCACACCAATGTGCCGTAGGTGCGGGTTTGGCGCAGGTAGCGGCCACTTTTCAGAACCTGGCGGCTGCCGAATCCGGCGTCGAGTTCGCTGCCGCGCAGGTTGAGTTCATAGGGATGGCCAAACGTGTCGCGTGCCCGCAGGCGCGGCGTGCCCGGGCCGCGCGGCGCCAGCAACTCGGCGACGGCGTGGGGGATGTCCGGGGCCTCCACCGTGGGGGCCGGGCGCGTGACCAGCGTGAAGCGTTGGCGATCGGTTTTGCCTCGATCCTTCTCAGCAGTCCCAATGGAAACCTGTTGACCGCTGACGCGGGCTATGACTTCCAGCACATCGGCCTCGCCGTTCGGGGCGCGGGAGACGATGGCGACTTGCACCGGCAGGGCCTGGCCGCCGGGGCCGTCGAGAATGTGAAAGGGACTTTGGCCGTCCTCCCGCGGATAGGTGCCCGGGGGCACGGGCAGGCAGCCGTGCAGGAGAAAAGTCTGCGCGTCGACGGCCTCGGTTTCGAGCAGGGCCACGCGTCGGGGCTTGGCGCGCTCTTTCTGTTGCTGCTGCGTGGCATCCAAGTCCTGGGGCCCGGCCTGATCGGCAAGCCGCCCCTGACCGAGTGCGGCGGAGCAGGGGCTGGCGGCCAGGGCGCAGAAACAGAACGCGGTGAGAAGTGGGCTGCGGCGCATGACCCTATCCTGCCCCCGTCCGCAGGCCGGATCCACCACCGGTTCCAGCGCTGGTTCCAACACGGCTCATACCTCGATTTCCAGCACGGGCCCGCGCCTCGCATGGCCCGCCTCCCCTTCCTATCCTCTGGGGATGGAACCGGTACTACCGAAGAGCGCCGTCGCCCCCGCCGGGCGCGTGTCCCACATGGTCCAGTCCGACATCCGCGCCATGACCCGCCAGTGCGACGCAGTGGGCGGCATAAACCTGGGCCAGGGCATTTGTGATTTGCCCCTGCCCCAGTTGGTGAGGGACGGGGCCGTGGCCGCCATCGATGGGGGCCACAACATCTATTCCTATCCCGAGGGAGCCCGGGAGCTGCGCCAGGCCATCGCCGCCAAACTGGCGCGGGACAACGGCATCAACGCCGATCCGGACACTGAAATCGTCGTCACCGTGGGGGCCACGGGGGCTTTCACAGCGGCGGTCCTGGCCCTGCTCGACGCCGGCGATGGCATCGTGATCCCCGAGCCCTATTACGGCTATCACCTGAACAGCGCCTTGCTCGCGGGTTTGGTTCCACAGTACCTGACGCTGGCTGCTCCGGAGTTCACCTTGACCCAAGCCGCATTGGAAGCGGTGGTGGATGACACGACGCGCGCCATCGTCCTCTGCACACCGAGCAATCCGAGCGGCAAGATGCTGAGCGCCGAGGAACTCGACGCGGTCGGGCGCGTGGCCGCCGCCCGGGACCTCTTGGTGATTACCGACGAGATCTACGAGTACATCCGCTACGACGGGCGGGAGCACATCAGCCCCGCCACGCGGCCCGCCTTGGCCGGGCGCGTGGTGACCATCATGGGGCTCTCAAAGACCTTCAGCATTACCGGCTGGCGCCTGGGCTATGCCGTGGCGCCGCCGGAGTTGGCGCGGGCCATGACGCTGGTGCACGACCTTTATTATGTGTGCGCTCCGACGCCCTTGCAGATCGGAGCGGCCGCCGGCTTCGCCGCGCCGGCGAGTTTCTTCGAGGACTTGGCCCGGGACTACGAGGAGAAGCGCGGAGTCCTGGCGACGGCCCTGGGAGCGGCGGGCTTGACGCCCATCGTGCCCGAGGGGGCCTACTACATGTTGGCCGATGTCAGCAGCTTGGACTGCTCGTCATCCAAGGAGGCCGCCCTGCGGATCCTGCGGGAGTGCGGCGTGGCCAGCGTGCCGGGCTCGTCCTTCTACCGCGGCCGCGCCGGCGAGTCTCTGGTGCGCTTTTGTTATGCGAAGGAAATGGACGTGCTCGCGGAGGCCTGTCGGCGCCTGGCGGCGTTCAAGCCGTGAGCGCCGCGCGCCTGAAAAAACTGGGGCGTGAGATCAGCGCCTGTCAGCGTTGCCCCGAACTGATCGAATGGTGCGCCCGGGCGGGCAGGGAGAAGCGTCGAGCCCATGCTGACTATAATTATTGGGCCGGGCCCGTGCCCGGCTTCGGCGATCCCGCCGCGCCCCTCTTGATCCTGGGCCTGGCCCCGGGGGCCCACGGTGCCAATCGAACCGGGCGGCTTTTTACCGGCGACCGCTCCGGTGATTTTCTCTTCGCCGGTTTGCACCGCGCCGGGTTCGCCAACCAGGCCGAGTCCTTGGAACCGGGGGATGGCTTGGAACTGAGCGGAGCCTGGATCAGCGCCGCCCTGCGCTGCGCGCCGCCGGGGAACAAACCTACCCGCGAACAGATCAACACCTGTCTGCCGTTCGTGGAGCGAGAGTTGAATGCCATGCCAAATGTGCGCGTCATCCTGTGCCTGGGGGGCATCGCCTGGAACGCGGCCTTGAAACTCATGGCTGAGCGCGCCTGTCCCATGCCCCGTCCGCGCCCGCGTTTTGGTCATGGCGTTGAACTGCAACTGCCAGCGTCCGCTACCGACAAAGGCGCAGGCCTCGCCCCACCGCTCCTGATTGGCAGCTACCACGTCAGCCAACAGAACACCTTCACCGGTCGTATGCGGCCGGAGATGCTCGATGCCGTATTGCAGCGCTGTCGCGAAGTGTGCGCCCTACCTCCGGTGGAAATCACAAATGGTTGAGCAGCAGTCAACGCCAGCGAGAAGCACTCACAGCGGTTCTCGAAACCTAGCCGCCGCCTGTGCCCTGCCCCTAGCGCTCTTCACGTACTTGGCCTGGCGCTTTTGGTTTGTGTGCGATGATGCCTTCATCGCCTTTCGTTACGCCCGCAACCTGACGGAGCACCTGGGCCTGCGCTTCAATCCGGGCGAGCATACGCCGGTGGAGGGTTTCACGGAGCTCCCGTGGGTTTTGTTGTGCGCCCTCTTCGAAGGCCTGCACCTGGATGTGGCGCTTTGGGCTCCACTGGTTTCCTGTGTGTGTGGAGCCGTCTTGTTGCTGCGGGTCATGGCTCGTATCAGCGACTCCGGCCCCTTGGTCACCGGCCTGGCGGGTCTCTTCATGGCCAGCGCTCCGCCGCTGTTTGTCTGGTCGAGCGGCGGCCTGGCCACGGTGCCCTTTGCCTTGACGGTCTTCGTGGCCTGGGAAAAACTCCTGGCGGATGGCGCGCCGCGTTCGCTCCGCGCTTCCCTAGTTGCCGGTCTGTGGCTGGCGCTGGTGATGTTGATGCGCGCCGATGGAATCGGCTGGGCCTTGACCCTCGGCGGCCTGGGGCTGATTCAGTTTGACCGCAGTACCTGGCGCCGCAGCCTGATGCCGGCGGCGGGGGTGCTGGCGGTGGGCGCCGTCGCGATCACCCTCTGGCGCCTTTCCTATTACGGAGACTGGTTGCCGAACACGGCCCGGGCCAAGCTGGGCTTCGGTCCAGCGGCCTTCAGCCGCGGCGGACGCTACCTGGCCACCATGGCCTTGGCCATGCCGGCCCTCGCCTTGGCGACGGCCCTCTCCCTGGGACGCGGTCTGCTAAAAGACAGTCGAGCCCGCTCGGCCCTGGCCTTGGTGGGGGCGACCCTCTGTCATTGCGTTCTGACCGGCGGCGACTTCATGTGCTTCGGGCGCTTTTTGGTGCCGGCCGTCCCGTTTGTGACGCTGCTCTTGGCGCGCAAGTTCGGGAACTGGAAGCCCGCCGTGGCGGCGGCTGCCGGCCTCGGCCTGGTGCTGCTCTCCCTGGCCAGTGCCAGCGATCTGGTGAGCGCGCCGAGTACTCTGACGCGGGCCGTGCACTTCCGTTGGAACTACCCCCAGCCCCGCACGGAGCTGGCCCAATGGCGGCGCATGGATGCCCAGGCCCGGGAGTGGCGCGACCTGGGCCTCGCTCTGGCGGCGCACACCCAGCCCGGTGATTCCTTTACCTATGGAGCCATGGGGGCCGTGGGCTACTACAGCCGTCTGTTCCTCTACGACCACAACGGCCTGGTGACGCGCGAGGTGGCCCGGCGCGAGCCCCTGGGCGGGCGGCGTTCACCGGGACACGACAAGACAGTGCCGAAGGAGTTCTTCCTGAAGGACAAACCCACCTATCTGGACGGTTTCCTGTGGCCGGCGGGTGTGACCCTGCCAGCGCACATCGAGGCGCGCAGGGCAGCTTGGATCGAGGTGCCCCTGGGGCCGAATGACCCGCGGCCTGATCACAAGTTGTTTCTGGAGCCTGGACCGGGCTATCGAGTCTCCGGCGACGGCTGATGAGAATCCTGCTCGCCACTCCGGCCCCGCCCGGTTCCCAGCGCGGTAACCGCGTGACCGCTGAGCGTTGGGCTGGACTGCTCGGAGAACTGGGCCACGAAGTGATACTGTGCGACGGCGAGGCCCTTCCCGCGCAGGCGGACGCGCAACTGTTGATCGCCATCCACGCCCGCGCATCCCACGGCGCCTTGATGGAGTTTCGCCGCCGCTTCCCCGCGCGCCCGACCGTGCTAGTCCTAGCGGGCACTGACCTGTACCTGGCTGGCAAGCGAGATGAGCTGGTGGCCACCAGCCTGGCCGAGGCGCACCGCATCGTCCTGCTCCAGCAGCGAGCACGCGCTGAGTTGACCGAGGAACAGTCTTCACGGGCGGTTGTCATCGAGCAATCCTGCGCCGGACCCCCGCGCGATCCCCAGGGCCGTGCCGCCGCTACCCTCAGCCCCCGGCCCACGGCCGATGACATCCTGCTCGTCGGACACCTGCGCCCGGTCAAGGATCCCCTGCTGGCCCCGGCAGCCTTGGCCGAACTCGAAGACGACAATCCCCTGCGCCTCGTGCACCTGGGCGCCGCCCTCGACCCTGACCTGGCGGAAAAGGCCCGAGCCTGCGCCGCGAGTTGTCCGCGCTACACCTACCTCGGCGAGCGCTGCCGCCAGGAAACCCTGCTGCGTATGGCCCACTGCCGCGCCCTCGTCCTGACTTCCCGGGCAGAGGGCGGCGCCAATGCCATCACCGAAGCCATCGCCTGTGGCGCACCCATCATCGCCACAGACAACGCGGGAACCCGCGGACAGCTGGGCGACGACCACCCGGGCCTCTTCCCGGTGGGGGACAAGGCAGCCCTGGTGCACTTGTTCAGGCGCTTGACTGCGGATCACGATTACGCGAGCGAACTGCGAGCGGCCACGACGCGCTTGGCACCGCGAGTCGAACCAGCCCGGGAACGGATGGCCTGGGCGCAACTGCTAGAGAGCCTCTGAGATCTCCGCCGCGATGCTCGGACCCGCCCCGGGCCTGCGCCAGACCGTTCCCCGGCAGTCGTCTTGGTCAGCGCGGAGTTCCGGCCTCGGCGGGAAGCGCAGCCGCGGCCTCGATCAGGCTCCGCATGCGGTCGACGTAACCCTGGTAATCATCCTTGTCATCACCGGGCGCGAGTTCGAGCGCCAGAGCCGAAGCCGTCAGCGCTTCGGCATGGAGCCCGTTGGCGAACAACGCCCAGGCATGGGTGTCGAGGAGATTGGAGTTCTCGGGCGCGATCTCGATGGCCATGCGCGTCAGGCGCAGAGCCAGCGCGACGTCGGTGTCCTTGTCTTCGCGGTCGGGGTCGACGAGCGCCCAGGCCTTGTCATTGAAGTCATCGGGGTCCAGATAGATCTCCCTCGCAGGGGCCAGCTGCAGGGCCTCCTGGCGGTCCGCGTCGGAGAGATCCGGGTCGGTGCGGAGTGCTTCGAGAACGGACTCGACGAACACGTGCTCAGCGAAGAGATCGTCGATCTTCTCTTTCAAGCGGTGGGTCTCGGCCGCCTTCTCCTGCTGACTGTGGCGCAGTGGTGCCGCTTGCCACATGGGGAGGGCCTCGTCGAGACGGCTCTCCCAGATGCGCAGCGTGTTGTCATAAGAGCCCGAGACGATGCGCGTGCCGGCGGGGTTCCAGGCGACGGAGGACACCCA
>NYXZ01000134.1 GCA_002686595.1 Planctomycetota bacterium
GCTAACGCCGGATTAGAAGCAGAAGTCGATGGTCGCGGCGTTCGAGAGGTTGAAACCCGACGACCCGCCCGGGGGATCGCGGAACCAGGCCTGGAAGTTCCAGCTGGAGCCGGGCGTGATCGTCCCGGCGACCGACGGCGGGTTGGCCAGGTCCAGGGTGTAGGACAGGATACTGAAGCTCGCCAGGCGCGGCGGGAGGCGATGGGGGGAACCACCCACGCAACGCACGCCCTCGCCGAAGACAGCGCCACCGCCACCGTTCACCATGCCGGGGCCGTAGTAGAAGATGCCCCATTGGTTCGGCATGGGACCGGCCATCAGGGTCAGGTCGTTGGCGGACACACTGGTGGATCCGCTGGTCATCAGATCGGCGGTGCCACCGGAGGTGTTCGGGAACGAATAGCAATAGGTAGTCACGCCGCCGCTGCAGGAAGCCTGGGCCACGATGTCGCCCTGTAGACGAATCCAACCGCTCATGCCACTTCCCGAGTCGTCGAAGGTGGTGGTGTTGTCCACGGGGACATGCAGGTTGGCGTTGGTACCGCTTATCACCAAGGTGCCGCTGGCATCATTGGGATTTGAGACTGTCCCTGCCATGTCCTCGACAATCGTGCTGCCCACCAGGGGATCAACAATCATGGTTCCCGAGAGCACCGTGACAACCACGCTGGCCGTGTAGTTGCCGGAGCCGTTCACCGGGAAGTCTGTCACGGAGGAAAAGGACAGGTGCATATTCGTGATGTCGATGTCCGCCAGGTCAGGCAGCCATGAAATCGGGTTCGGAATCTTGGCGTGAATATCGGGCACCACCGCCGCGTCGCCGCTGATGAAACCGGCATCGGACAGGCCGCTGGAGCCAAAGCCGAGGCTGACATTCTGGTAACCCTCCAGGTGGAAGGTGTTGCTGGGATCTCCTTCGAGAGGACCCGTGCTGGTGTCACCGGTCCAGACGAAGTTCGACTGGCCCGCGTTGATGGTAAAGGTGTGCACACCTTGGGCCGCGGCGGGAACGCCGAGGGCCAGGGCGGCAAACAGGTAACGGAAGGCTCGAACGCTCATGAATGCTCCTGGAGATTGGGCTCGCCGCCGCCCGCCAAGGGCCCGCGGGCGAACATGGTTTGTTATCACAGAAACCAGCCTACGGGTTCTATACCAGAGCGCAAGGGAAGCTATTTGAGGCCCTCCCGGACCCCTAAAACCCCCGCTGCTCTGTTCCACAAAGGACGAACGGGGAATGGAACCCAAGGCCAACGGCAGCCGTCTCAGAGCCACGGCATGTCCCCTGGGCCCAGAGCCGCCTGCCTGGTTCTTGCGCCCCCCATTGCGCCCAGGAAATATTCCTTCATTATTATATAGTGGTTGGGTGCCCCGCCAGGCCCCCTGGAAACGGATCAGGAGCCGTTCCCAGGACTCGCCCGGCGGCAGCCCCCGGTTCATCCCCTCTCTCTTCCACCTCCACCCTCCCCGACGCCCGATTGGCGGCCAGTCCTGATGGCCCGCGATTGGACGGGCCCGGGGCCTCGGCTCCCCACCATGTCAAGCGCAGAGATCCCCGTCCTGGGGATCACCCCCTTCCACCGACCCGATCCCCGCCTGGCCGCCGCCCTGGTGCGCTGCGGAGCCACGGGCATCCTGGACCTGGGCCGGGAGACCGCCGCCGCCCGCGCCGCCCTGGAGGAGACCGTCCGCCTGGCCCCGGGCCCCTTTGGCGTGCGCCTGGCCGCCGCTCACCTGCTCGATCCCGGTGAACTCCCCGCGGCCGTGGACACCATCGTCCTACCCGCCGGCGTGGCCCTCGGCCCCCACCGAGCCGCCGGCGAGCGCCGCCTGATCGTCCAAGTCACTTCCCTGGCCGAGGCCCAATCAGCCCGCTCCGCCGGGGCCGACGCCCTGATCGTCAAGGGCCACGAGAGCGGCGGGGCCGTGGGCGCTGAATCCTCATTCATCCTGCTCCAGCGCCTGGTGGCCGCCATCGACCTGCCCCTGTATGTCCAGGGCGGCCTCGGCCCCCACACCGCCGCCGCCTGCCTGGCCGGCGGCGCCGCCGGCCTGGTCATCGATTCCCAGCTGGCCCTGGTACGCGAATCCACCACCCCCGCCCCCCTGCGCGCCATCCTGGCCACCCTCGACGGCTCGGAAACAACCCTGGTCGCCGGCCACCGCCTGCTCCAGCGCCCGGATGTGCCCCTGGCCAAGGAATTCGCCCAGGCCAGCGCCACGGAGATACACGCCCACCTCGGCGGTTCCGACCACACCCGCGAGCTGATTCCCCTGGGCGAGGACGCCGCCCAGGCCGCGCCCCTGGCCCGACGCTTCGCCACCGCCGGCGGCGTGGTCCAGGCCCTGCGCGCCCAGATCCGCGAATCCCTGGAACTGGCTCGCCAGCACGAACCCCTGGGCCCCGGATCCGCCCTGGCCGTGGAGTTCGGCCTGCCCTATCCCATCGCCCAGGGCCCCATGTCCCGGGTCAGCGACCGCGCCGAGTTCAGCGACGCCGTCCAAAGCGGCGGCGGCCTGCCCTTCACGGCCCTGGCCCTGATGCGCGAGGAGCCCGCCCGGGAACTGCTCCTGGCCACCGCCGACCGCCTGGCGGGCCGCCCCTGGGGCGTCGGCCTGTTGGGTTTTATCCCCGCCGAGCTCCAAGCCGAGCAACTGGCCGCCATTATGGCCGCCCGCCCGCCCTTCGCCCTGATCGCCGGCGGCCGCCCCTCCCAGGCCCGCCGCCTGGAGGAAGCTGGCACGCGCACTTTCCTGCATGTGCCCTCCCCGGGCCTCCTGGACATGTTCCTCAAGGAAGGCGCCCGACGCTTCATCTTCGAAGGCCGCGAATGTGGCGGCCACGTGGGCCCGCGCTCCAGCTTCCCCCTGTGGGAGGCGCAAATCGCCCGGCTGATGGATTTCCCCGAGCCCACCGAACTCCAGGTGGTCTTCGCCGGCGGCATCCACGACGCCCGCTCCGCCGCCATGGTGGCGGCCATGGCGGCCCCCCTGACGGCCCGCGGCGTGGCCGTGGGAGTCCTGATGGGCACCGCCTATCTCTTCACGGAAGAAGCCGTTCAAAGCGGCGCCATCCTGCCCACCTACCAGGAAAAGGCCCTGACCTGCACGGACACGGCGCTGCTGGAAACCGCCCCGGGCCACGCCACGCGCTGCGCCCACACGCCGTTCGTGGATGCCTTTCAAAGTGAACGCCGGCGCCTGGAGCAGGCGGGCACGGATCAACGGGAAATCTGGGAGCGCCTGGAGCAGATGAACCTGGGCCGCTTGCGCCTGGCCTCCAAGGGCGTCGAACGCACGGAAGAGGGCCTGCGGGAAGTGGACGCCGCCGGCCAGGAACGCGCGGGCCTCTACATGATCGGTGAAGTGGCCGCCCTGCGCGCCGCGCGCACCACGATTCCGGAGCTACACCGCGAAGTGAGCGCCGGCAGCGTGCGCCACCTGGCCGAGCTGAAACTGCCCAAGGACACACCCAACGAAATCGTCCCCACGGACATCGCCGTCATCGGCATGTCCTGTGTCTTCCCCGATGCCGACGACCTGGACGAGTTCTGGGCCAACATCGTCAACGGCCGCGACTCCATTACCGAAGTCCCCGCCGAGCGTTGGAACCCGGACATTTACTTTGACCCGGAAGGCCGCGCCGGACACACCACACCCTCCAAGTGGGGCGGCTTCCTGGATCCCGTGCACTTCGACCCGGCCAGCTTCGGCATTCCGCCCAACTCCATGGCCTCCGTGGAGCCGGTCCAGTTGCTCAGCCTGGAAGTGGCCCGCCGCGCCCTGGCGGACGCCGGCTATGCCACGCGCGAGTTCGACCGCGAGCGCTGCTCCGTGCTCTTCGGCGCCGAAGGCGGCAACGATCTCTCCGGCGCCCTGGGCTTCCGCGCCCTCTTCCCCCAATACGCCGGCGAACTCCCGGACGGCCTGGACAAGCACTTGC
Source organism: Planctomycetota bacterium (assembly GCA_002686595.1). GTDB lineage: Bacteria > Planctomycetota > UBA1135 > UBA1135. The sequence goes on from NYXZ01000134.1 coordinate 3,941, forward strand.
CCGAGCCCACCGAAGACACCTTCCCCGGAGTCCTGGCCAATGTGATCGCCGGCCGCATCGCCAACCGCTTGGATCTCGGCGGCATGAACTACACCGTGGACGCCGCCTGCGCCTCGGCTCTGGCGGCCTTGGAAGCCGCCGTGCAGACCTTGGCCTGCGGCACCAGCGACATGGTCCTGGCCGGTGGCGCCGATGTGCACAACTCGATCAACGACTACCTGATGTTCTCCAGCGTGCACGCGCTGTCGAAGAGCGGCCGCTGTCGCACCTTCGACGCCAACGCCGACGGCATCACCCTGGGCGAGGGCGTGGGCGTGGTGGTCTTGAAGCGCCTGGCCGATGCGGAAAGGGACGGCGATCGCGTCTACGGCGTGATTCGCTCCATCGCCGGTTCATCGGACGGCAAGAGCCTGGGCCTGACCGCCCCGCGCCGCGAAGGTCAAGTGCGCGCCATCGAACGGGCCTGGAAGAGGGCCGGCCATTCCCCGGCCGAGGCGGGCCTGATGGAGGCCCACGGCACGGGCACGGTGGTGGGCGACCGCACGGAGCTGGAGTCCATGACCGAAGTGCTGCAATCCGCCGGTGCCTTGCCGGGCTCCATGACCCTGGGCTCGGTCAAGTCCCAGATCGGCCACACGAAATGCGCCGCGGGCATCGCTTCCTTGATCAAGGTCTGCCTGGCACTGCACCACCGCGTGCTGCCCCCCACGCTGCACCTGGAACAACCGAGCGGTTTCTACGATCAAGATACCAGCCCCTTCATCTTCCGCCGCGCCGCCGCCCCCTGGGCTCCGCGCCCCGCCGCCGAGGATGGTTCGCTCCCGCCGCGCATCGGCGCCCTTTCGTCCTTCGGCTTCGGCGGCACCAACTTCCACGCCGTCGTCCAGGAGCACGACGATCCCCTGGCCACCCAAACCGGCCTGGCCCCCTGGTCAGCGGAGTTGTTCCTGGTGCGCGGCGCCAGCGCGGAACAGGCCCACGCCCTGCTCGACGCCATCGAGGCCCAACTGGATGTGGAACGCCCCTGGCGCTTGAGGGATCTGGCCCGCAGCACCTGTGCCACAAACCCCGACGAGCCCGTGCAGCTGGCCTTCGTAGCCGAGGGCGCGGATGATCTGCGCCAACTCCTGCGCGCCGCCCGCGCCGGTGAAGAAGGAGCGCGCCTGTTCCGAGCGGCGAGCCCCGGAGACGGCGTCGACACAGGGAGCACAGCTCAATCCGGCCCCGGAAAAGTGGCCTTCCTCTTTTCCGGCCAAGGCAGCCAATACCCGGGCATGGGGGCCGACCTCTTCGCCGCCTTCCCCTGCCTGCACGAGATCATGGCCCGCGGCGCGCCCTGGGCCGACCGGATCTGGCCTGCCCAGAGCTTCTCCCCCGCCGAACGCCAGGCCCAGGCCACCGCCCTGACCGACACGCGCGTGGCCCAACCCGCCCTGGGCATGGTGGAACTGGCGGGAGCGCGCATCCTGGAAGTCTGCGGCCTGCGACCGGACATGTTGGCGGGACACTCCTACGGGGAGTTGGCGGCCCTGGCCGTGGCCGGCGCCCTGGACCCCACCGAACTGCTGGAGCTCTCCCAAGCCCGCGGCCAGGCCATCCTGGCCGCCGCCGGCGACGAGCCCGGCACGATGGCCGCCGTCTCCGCCGGTCCGGAGGAAATCGGCGCCGCCCTGCGCGGTGTGGAGGGCCTGGCGGAGTTGGTCCTGGCCAACCTGAACGCCCCGCGCCAAACAGTTATCTCAGGCCCCACCGCCGTCGTGGAAACGGCCCTCGAGCATCTGAAAAACGCGGGCCTCGCCGCCCGTTCGATCCCCGTGGCCTGCGCCTTCCACAGCTCCGTGGTGGCCGGCGCCGAACCGGCCTACGCCGCGCGCCTGGAACAGGCCCGGGTCTCGTCCCCCACCATCCCGGTCTGGTCCAACACCAGCGCCACGCCCTATCCCGAAAACGACCCCCAAGCCGTGCGCGCCTCCCTGGCCCGTCATTTGGTCCAGCCCGTGCGCTTCACGGACCAAATCCGCGCCATGCACGCCGCCGGCGCGCGGGTCTTCATCGAGGTCGGCCCGGGCCGCGTCCTGACCGGCCTGGTCGGCAAGATCCTCGGCGATGCCGAGCACCTGGCCGTGGCCACGGACGAGCGCGGAGAACCCGGCATCCCCACTTTCCTCACCGCCCTCGGACGCCTGGCCGCCGCGGGCCTCGACATCGACTGCGAGGCCATCTTCGCCGGCAGAGGCGCAACCCTCTTCGATCTCTGCTCCGCACCTGAACGCGTCTGGCCGCCCATGACCTGGCTCGTAGACGGCTTCCGTTCCCGCCCCCTCAAGGGCGAGATTCCCGCAACCGGATTGGTTCCCATGGAAAAACCCCCGACCCCGCTGGTCCCCGCGAATTCAGCGGCGGCCCAGGCCCAAGCGGCCGGCGCCGGCACCCGCGAAGCCGTCGTCATCGACTACCTGCGCAATGTGCGCGAGTTGGTAGAGGCCCAACGACAGGTATTGCTCGGCTACCTCGGCACTACCCCCGCCGAACTGGCGACTCCGGCCCTGGCACCGGTGGTGAATGTGACGGCACCTGCCGCCGCTTCCATTGGCGCGGCTGCCATTGGCGCGAGTCCGACCGAAAACGGAGCGCCCGTCGCTCCGGAAACGACTGCCGTCGCCCCCGAGGACATCGACCTGGAAGCCACCCTGCTCGCCATTGTCAGCGAACGCACGGGCTATCCCCTGGAGATGCTCGAGATGGACCTCGACATGGAGGCGGACCTCGGCATCGACTCCATCAAGCGCATTGAGATCCTCGGTGCCCTGAACGAAGCCGCCGGCCTGGCCGGCGCCGACGAAGACCAACGCGACAGCCTGGTGGAACAACTGGCCTCCATTAAGACCCTGCGAGGCATTCTGGAGTGGATCGAAACGAATGGCGACGAAGCTGCCGCCGGCACGGGGACCGACTCCGACTCAAGTGTCGATTCAAGTGTCAGCCCTAGTGTCAGAGGAAACGCGGGCGCCGCGCCTGATGAACCCGGCGCGACCGCCACGAGCCGCCGCCTGGGACGCTTCCTGTTGCACATGGAGGAAACACCGCGTCCGGACGCGGACCTCGCGCGCCTCGCCGGCCGCGTCTTCCGCATCACCGATGACGGCGACGGCCTGGCGCGGGCCCTGGCCGTGCGCCTGGAGGCCGCCGGGGCCCGGGCCAGTTTGATCAACGGCACGAGCACCGTGGACTTCAGCGGCGTGGACGGTCTGATTCACCTGGCGAGTCTGCCCAAGGGTTCCGGCCCGACGGAGGTCAAGCGCCTCTTCACCCTGGCGCGTCAAGCGGTGGAAGCGGATGTGCGTTGGATCATCGCCGCCACTGGCATGGGCGGCGGCTTCGGCCGGGACGCCAACGGCTTTGGCTACGAGGGTCAGGGCGGCGTGGCGGGTCTCTTGAAGAGCCTCGCCAAGGAACGGAAGAGCCTCTGCGTGCGCGCCCTGGATCTCGATCCCCACGCGGGCCCAGAAGCCTTGGCCGAGCAGTTGATGGTCGAGTTGACCTGCGACGATCCCTTGGTGGAAGTGGCCTGGAGTGATGGCAAGCGCCACAGTCTGCGGGCCGTGGCCACGGCTGCGCCGGGCGGAAACCGGGACGGATCACCGGACGCCCAGGCCGCGGGCAGCGAACTCGATGGGGATTCCGTGGTACTGATCACCGGCGGCGCCCGGGGCATTACCGCCCGGGCCGCCATGGAACTGGCGGAACGCTCGGGCTGCACGCTGGAGTTGGTGGGCCGTTCGCCCCTGCCCGAAGGCGAGGAGGCACCCGCCACCCGCGACGCCGCGGACGAGGTCGCCCTCAAACGCGCCCTGGCCGCCGCCTATACCGATCACAGCCCCGCGGAACTGGGAGCCGAAGCCCGGCGCATCCTCTCCGCCCGGGAAGTGCGCGCCACGCTTGCCCGCCTGGCGCAAAGCGGCGCACGGGTCACCTACCACTCCCTCGATGTGCGCGACGACGAAGCCTTCGGATCCCTGGTGGCTGATATCTACAAGCGCCATGGCCGCCTGGACGGGGTCATCCACGGAGCGGGAGTGGTGGAGGACAAGCTGCTGATCCACAAGAGCTCCGACTCATTCGATCGCGTCTTCGACACCAAGGTGCGAGGCGCCCTGACCCTGGCGCGCACCCTGCGCGACGACATCGACTTCGTGGTGTTTTTCTCGAGCATTTCCTCCGCCTTCGGCAACCGCGGCCAAGCCGATTACGCCGCCGCCAACGATGTCCTCGACAAGTTGGCTCACCACATGAACGGCCGCTTGGCCGGACGCGTGTGCTCCATCAACTGGGGTCCGTGGGATTCAGCTGGCATGGTCTCGCCGGAACTGCGCCGGGAATACGAACGCCGCGGCATTGGCTTGATCGACCTGGAGGAGGGAGCCGCCTCCTTGCTGGACGAAATCCTGCACGGTGGCAAGGAAGCCTCCCAGGTGATTCTGATGAGCGCCGATCCGGAGAGCTTCAGCTGACGAGACGGTGGAGTCGGATCCCGCAGCACAGGGCGCAGCCGATGACATAGCCGTCGTCGGCATGGCCTGTATCTTCCCCGGCGCAGGGGACGCGGATACCTACTGGCGCAACATCCGCTCCGGCGTCGACGCCATCGGTCCCGTGCCCGAGGGCCGTTGGGACAAGGTCTTCTTCGATCCAGAGGCAGCCGCCGCCGGCCGCATCGACCGCATCTACTGCAACCGCGGCGGCTTCATCGATGAGTTCGCCCAGTTCGACGCCGCCACCTGGGGCGTGATGCCGGTGGCTGCCCGCGCCAGCGAGCCGGATCAGTTGCTGCTGCTGGAAGTGGCGGCCCGCGCCCTGGCGGACGCGGGCTACGCCCCGGGCGAGTCCAGCGGCGACGAACGCTCTCTGCCGCGCCGCGGCACGAGCGTGATCCTCGGCCGCGGTGGCTACCTCAACGCCGGTATGGCGCGCCTGGTACAAAAGGTGCGCGTGGCCGAGGAGGTCACCGAATGCATGCGGCGCGTGATTCCGGGCATCACCGAGGAGCAGCTCGATGCCGTGCGCAGCGAATACCAATCCAAGGTCGGACACATCGGCCCGGACACGGTCATCGGCTTGGTGCCCAACCTGGCCGCCAGCCGCATCGCCAACCGCCTCGACCTGATGGGTCCGAGTTACACCGTGGACGGCGCCTGCGCCTCGTCCCTGATCGCCGTCGACCACGCCTGCGCCGATCTGCGTTCGCGCCGCAGCGATGCGGTCCTGGCCGGCGGCGTACACATGACCCACGACGTGACCTTTTGGAGCGTGTTCTGCCAACTGGGCGCCCTCTCCCATTCCGGCTCGATTCGCCCCTTCGCCGCCGAAGCCGACGGCCTCTTGATCGGCGAGGGCGTGGGCCTGGTGCTGCTGAAGCGCCGCTCCGATGCCGAGCGGGATGGAGATCGAATCCACGCCCTGATCCGGGGCAGCGGCGTCTCCAGCGACGGCCGCGAGGCGAGCCTGATGAACCCGCGGGTAGAGGGTCAACTCCTGGCCCTCGAACGGGCCTGGGAAGGACTCGGCCTCGACCCCCAGGACCCCGCCACCCTGGGCCTGATCGAGGCCCACGGCACGGGCACCAACGCCGGCGACGGAGCTGAACTAGAAACCATGGCGCGGTTTTTCGGCGCCCCGGGAGCGACAGGCAGAGGCGACGATCGAACGGGCGCGGGCCCCGGACCGGTCATCGGCTCGGTCAAGTCCATGATCGGCCCCGCCATGCCCGCCGCTGGCATCGCCGGTTTCATCAAGGCCGTGTGCGCCGTGCGCGACGGCGTCTTGCCCCCGACCCTGCACTGCGCTCGCCCCCACGCTGCCCTGGCGGCCACGCGCTTTCGCACGCTGGACACGGCGCAGCCTTGGGAGAGCAACGGCCAACCGCGCCGCGCCGGTGTCAACGCCTTCGGCTTCGGCGGCATCAACGCCCATGTGGTCCTGGAGCAGCACCCATCACAGGCCAGCCCTGTCCCGCAGCCCGCCAGCGCCCAAGCTGCCGACACTGCCGAGGTCA
>NYXZ01000135.1 GCA_002686595.1 Planctomycetota bacterium
GAAAACCTATGCCGGCGAAGCGAGTCGTGACGAGCTCCTCCAGGCAGCCCTAGTTGGCATGCTCGACGATTTGGACCCCTATTCGCGTTATTACACGCCGACCGAATCGGAGCGCATGGAGCGCGAAACCCGCGGTGTTTTCAAGGGCATTGGCGTGGTCTTCCGTGATGTGCCCGCGGATGAGTTCAAGGGGCAGATTCTCTTCCCTTTGCCTGAGACCCCCGCCCAGCGGGCAGGCTTGAGAGTCGGTGATCGCATCACCGCCGTGGATGGCGAGCAGATCGCCGAGCTGGGGCTCGCCGGCCTGCGGGCGAGTTTGAGCAGGCCAGCTGACGGGGCCCGGCTGCTGCTCATCGAGGACCTAGCCGGCGACCGGCGTGAAGCACTGCTAGTCCCCGAACAGTTGACCGACCCAAGCGTGCGACGTGTGCGCCTGCTGCCGGACGAGTCGGGAATGGCCCACCTTTCATTGCTCTCCTTCAGCCGCGAGACACCGCTTGAAGTAGACCGCGCCCTGGACTCTCTCAAGGGGCGCGGCATGCGGGGCCTGATCTTTGATCTGCGCCTCAATCACGGCGGAGTGCTATCCGCGGCTGTTTCCGTCGCCCGTCGCTTCGTACCCACGGGCACCATCGTCAGCACCGAGGGACGGGGAGAGGCCCAGGTTTACGAAGCTCAAGCGGAGGACGCCACCTATGCTGGCCTGCCGTTGGTGGTCTTGGTGGACGGAAACTCCGCCAGCGCCAGCGAAGTGTTGGCCGCGGCCCTGCAAGAAAATGGGGCAGCTCAGCTCGTCGGCGAACCGACCTACGGCAAGGGCACCGTACAGACCATCCGTCGCTTCCGCGACCAGGAGACGGTGGCCAAGGTGACCAGCGCCTACTACTTCACGCCAACCCATCGCAACCTCGACCGCGCCAGCGATCCCGCGCGGGACTACGGCTTGTTGCCGGATCACGGCGTTGAACTGACCGAAGATGAACGCGCCCCGCTGCACCGTTGGCTAGGGCGTTACTCGCCACCCACAACCGTGCTGGCGGCCCTAGAGGCCTGGGAGGAAGCGGAGGGCGTCACTTTGATCCAACGGCCACCGCCGGATCGCCAGCTTGAAAGGGCCAAGGCCGTCCTGAGGGATTTGATGCAGTCAGCGGGAGATCGTTGACGGTGGTGGAGAGGACCCCCACCACAATCCTGGGGATCGAATCTTCCTGCGACGAAACTGCCGCAGCGGTGGTGCGCGACGGGCGGGAAATACTCTCCTCTGTCATCGTCAGCCAAGTAGAAGCCCACGCGGTCTACGGCGGAGTGGTCCCAGAAATCGCCGGACGCTCACACCTGGATGCCATTGGCCCCACCGTTGATGGCGCCCTGGCGGAGGCCGGGCTGGCCCTCGACGATCTCTCTGGCCTGGCGGTTACCACACGCCCCGGCCTGGTGGGTTCCCTGCTGGTTGGGACCTCCTACGCCAAGGGCCTGGCCTACTCCCGTGGACTGCCCCTGGTCGGCGTGCACCACATCGAAGCCCATGTCTACGCCGCCGCCATGGACCTCGCCACGCCTCCCTGGCCGTGCCTGGCATTGGTCGTTTCCGGCGGCCACACGGCTCTCTACCGGGCCGACTCGCCCCTTTCCCTGACGCCCCTGGCTGCCACGCTCGACGACGCCGCCGGCGAGGCCTTCGACAAGGTGGCCTGGATGCTGGGCACCAGTTACCCCGGCGGGCCCTCCATCGCACGCCTAGCCCGCGAGGGTGACGCCAGCGCCATCCAGTTTCCCCGCTACAGGCCCAAGGGCGGTGGTGTGGGCTTCTCCTTCAGCGGCCTGAAGACCGCAGTCCTCTACCACCTGCGCGGCGGTGACGCCCTGGCGCCCACCCCTGCGCCCGAGGAGATCGGCAATCGAGCGGATGTGGCGGCCTCTTTTGAACAGGCGGTTGTAGACGCCCTGGTGGACAACACCCTGCGAGCCGCGCAAGCCGAGAACTTGGACAACATCCTGGTCGCCGGAGGAGTGGCCGCCAACCGTCGCCTGCGGCAGGTCTTGGGCGAGCGCGCCGGGGGGCAGGGCCGGCGGACCCACTTCCCGCCCCCAGAATACTGCACCGACAACGCGGTCATGATCGCCGGCCTCGGGCACCATCTGCTCGCCGCCGGCCAGTTGGCGGACCTGGAGTTGGATGTCAGGCCTAATTAGAGGGAGCGAGCCGCCGGGCGCCTGTCAGGGGGACCACGGATTCGGGTAAACTCCCCGCCGCCAGCGGCCCCTGCCTGCAGCCCAAGCGCCACCACCACTCTTCTACCCATCACCGAATAACCGTGAAAACTGGCCCCCATTCAGCCTGGATCGCCCTGGAGGACGGCACTTTCCTCGCCGGCTACTCCACCGGTGCCAGCGGCGAAGCCAGCGGCGACCTGGTCTTCAACACGGCCATGTCCGGCTACCACGAGATCCTCACGGATCCTTCCTACTGTGGCCAAGTGGTATTGATGACCTATCCTCTGATAGGCAACTACGGTGTGGCAGAGGAGGATGCGGAGAGTGACCGGGCCTGGCCAGAGGCTTTCGTGGCCCGGGAAATCGCCCCGCGGCCCAGCAGTCACCGCGCCACCGGATCACTCCCACAATGGCTCGAAAAAAACGGCGTGGTCGGCATCGAGGGTGTTGATACGCGCCTTTTGACCCGCCGTGTGCGCCGCACCGGCTGTCTGCGCTGTGTGATCTCCACCACCGACAACGACGCTGAATCCCTGGTGGACAAGGCCCGCAAGGCGCCCTCCACCGACGGCCGCAACCTCGCCCAGCGCGTCACCTGCGCCGAACCCTATACATGGTCCGAGGGCTACCAGGACACCTACCCGACGCTGCTGCCCAAGGCCAACGATCGCCGCCTGCGCTGCGTGGCCTACGACTTCGGCATCAAGCGCAATATCCTGCGCAGCTTGGTGCACTGCGGCTTTGATGTAACCGTGGTGCCTGCCCATACGCCAGCAGCAGACACCCTGGCCTTGGAGCCCGATGCCATCTTCCTTTCCAACGGTCCGGGAGACCCGGCAGCGGTCACCCCCGCCATCGACGCAGTGTCCGACCTGCTCCAGCGCATTCCCATCTTCGGCATCTGCCTCGGGCACCAAATCCTGACCCTAGCCCTCGGTGCCCGCACCGAGAAGATGCCCTTCGGCCACCACGGCGCCAACCACCCGGTGCGCGACATGGCGACCGGCAAAGTGGAAATCACCTCCCAGAACCACTCCTTCGCCGTGGTCGAAGACAGCCTGCCGGCGGAGGTTGAAATGACCCATCTCAACCTGAACGACAACACGGTCGAAGGCATTCGCCACCGGAGCTTGCCGGTCTTCAGCGTCCAGTATCATCCCGAGGCGGCCCCGGGTCCCCTGGACTCCACGCACCTGTTCTCGCGCTTTCGTGAACGGGTGGCCGCCGCCTCAAAGTAGTCCCACCGGATCCACATCGATGCTGATCCGCGGCCGCGTCTGCTCCGCGGCCAGTTCCACCAGGGCCGCGCGCAGGCGCGAGAAGCCAGCTTCGCGCAGGGGTGACTTGACCAAGAGATGTTGCCGGTGACGGCCACGCAACACGGCCATGGGAGCCGGCGCTGGACCGAGGATCTGGACTCCGTGGCCCGGGGCGCACTCCGCCAGCACGGCCTCGAGCACATCAGCGATGCGCTGGGCGCAGCTGCTCACTCTGTGCTCCTGAGTATCCTCGACGACGACCCGCAACAGACGCCCGGCGGGCGGATAGCCCAGTTCTTTCCGCAAGGCGACCTCGGCGCCGGCGAAACCCAGGTAGTCGTGGTGCGTGGCCGCCCGCACCGCGGGGTGCTCGGGCGTCATGGTCTGCACGATGATGCGTCCGGCTCGCTGGCCGCGGCCGGCACGCCCAGATACCTGGGCCAGCAACTGGAAGGTACGCTCGGCGGCACGGAAGTCCGGCAGGTGCAAAGTGCTGTCCGCGGACATCACGCCCACTAAAGTCACGCCTGGAAAGTCGAGGCCCTTGGCAATCATCTGGGTTCCCACAAGCACATCGAGTTCGCCCTTGCCAAAGGTGTCTAACGTCAACTCGTAATCCTCGCGCCGGTGCATGGTGTCAGAATCCATGCGCCGCACGCGCGCCTGTGGGAAGAGGCCCGAGAGCACTTCCTCCACGCGCTCGCTGCCCATTCCGATATATCGCAGGGCCGGGGCTGTACATGTGGGACAGGCCGTGGGCGGCACCTGTTCCTCGCAACAGGAGTGGCAGACGGCGCGCCGAATGCGGCGGTGAAAGGTCAGGCTCACATCACATTGGCGACAACTGACTGTTTGCTTGCATTCCGAGCACCACAGCACCGGCGCAAAGCCACGGCGGTTGAGGAACAGGATCGCCTGCTCGCCGCGTTCGAGGGTCTCGCCGAGCTGTATGGTCAGGCGCCTGGAGAAAAGCGGCTGACCACCGCCACTACCCGGTTGCGCCTTCTCCTCGCGCATGTCCACCACCTCGACCGGCGGGAGTTCGCCACCCCCCACGCGCCGCGGCAACTCCAAATGTTCGTAGCGCCGTCCGATGGCATTTGCCCAACTCTCAAGGGAGGGCGTGGCTGAACCTAGCACGCACACCGCCCCCGCTTTGTGGGCCCGCCAGACCGCCACATCACGCCCGTGATAGCGCGGCGCATTGCCCTGTTTGTAGGAGGGCTCGTGTTCCTCATCCACGATGATCACCCCCAACTTATCCACCGGAGCAAAAACCGCGGAACGCGCCCCCACCACTACGCGCGCCTCGCCGCGCTTGACACGCATCCACATGGCCAGGCGTTGGGCATCGGTCATGCGACTGTGCAACACGGCCACGTCCCCAAAGCGCGAGCGAAACCAACCCACGGTTTGGGGAGTCAGGGCGATTTCCGGCACTAGAACGATCGCACCGCGCCCCATGACCAAAGCCTGCTCGATCAAGCGCAGGTAGACCTCGGTCTTGCCGCTACCGGTGACACCGCGCAGCAAGAAAGTCCCGCCGCCCTTTTCCAGGGAAGTAGTCAAGGCCTGCACAGCCAGGTCTTGGTGTTCAGACAGCTGGGCGTGGCGCGGACGCTCGGCACAAGCTCCGTCCAAGTAGTCCGGCCAAGCTTCCACATGCCTGGTTGTGAGAAGCCCCTTGCGTTCCAAGGTGCGGGCTGGTGCATCTGAGACATTCAAGCGTCCCAAGAGCGGACGCAGTTCTGTTTCGCCACCCATCTCAAGCAGCGTGCGCAACAGCCGGTGTTGCTTTGGAAAACGCTCTTCGAGATCTGCGAGTTCCTCGGGCCCCACACCCGGCGCCGCGCTCACCATGCGCACCTTGCGCGTGCCACCCTCGCGCTTGAGAGCCGTCGGCAGCACCGCCGCCAGAGCCTCGCCCCAGGAACAGGCGTAGTAATCCGCCAACCAGCGCGTCAGCTTGAGGAGATCCTCTCCCACCACCGGCTCTCCGTCGAGCACCTGGGCGATGGCCTTTATGCGCGCCGCCGGAACATCTGTCTGGTCCTCCACCGAAACCACAACCCCCACTTCCCGCCGACGCCCAAAGGGCACCACCACGCGCATGCCGGGCCTCAGGTCCAGCGGCGCATCACCCTCGGGGACAGCTGGAATGCGATAGGTGAACTCGCAGTGTACCGGCCGTTTGAGCGCCACATTGACGAAGCCTGCCCCATTTGCCTGCTCCTCGCCGGCAAAGGCATCCAACTGTGTTTCGGCTAGCACTCGCTTTTTCACGGTTTGGGATTCTACACCCCAGCGCTCCACCGTGCGCTCCGCTGTCATTGGCTCCCCCCGGAGCGGACGCCTTCAGAGACGGGGAACCGGCGGTTTCCCGTCTACCTAATCACAGACGCAGGGAGTCCCTCGGCAGCGTGGGCAACCCTCGGCGTACTTGGCGGTGGCCACGGCTTCGAGATCGATGCCGGAGATGGAGGCCAGGGTCGCCAGCCAGGCCAGGACATCGGCGAACTCTCCGGCGAGTTCCTGCTGCTGGCCCCGGCGCAGGGCACGGGTCAGCTCGCCCACTTCCTCGGCGAACCACATTTGCGTGCCAGCTAGGCCGCGGCGGGAGTCGCGCTCGTAGTAAATGTTTTCGATCAGGCGTTGGAAGCCGGAGATTTCCATGGGCGCTGCGAGGCGTTTCAGACCTTGCGGATTAGGGATAGGAGAGAGAGATCCGCCGAAAGGGGCTGCCCGTCAGCGTGGCTTTCGATGGCTGTGCCCAGGCCGAGCAGCAACTCGTCCGTGGATTCGTCGGCATAGGCACGCACCAGGCGGAAGAAGCGCTGCTCACCGAGCTCCTCGCCCTCCGGTGAGCAGGCCACCAATGGGCCGCGGTTGGTGGCCAGCAGGCGATCGCCGGGTGCCAGGGAGATGTCCGTGATACTCAGGCTGCGTTCAAAAACAGGCCCCGGGTCAAAGCCCAGGGCGATGCCCTCGGGCTGGACAGTGCGCAACTTGCCGTCAGCCGCGCTGCAGCGCAGCAAGGGGACCTTGTGTCCGGCACAGGCGATCTGCACCCGGTGTTGCGCCGGATCGAGCAAGATCACAAGCGCCGTCACATACATGCCAGCGCGTACGTCGCGACCCAAATCGCGGTTTACCTGGGCCAGGGCCTGTGCCAGGTCTGTACACCTGGAGAGCTCGCCGCGCAGGTAGGAGCGGGCCGTGGCCCCCACCAGGGCTCCCGGTACGCCGGCACCACTGACCTCGCAGACGAACAGCGCCAGACGCCCGTCGGCCAGGGAAACCGTGTCCAGGAAGTCGCCGCCGGTGCGCTGGGAGGGTTCGTGGATTGAACCGACCTCATAGCCGGCGGGGGGCGTGATGGCAGTGGGCAGTAGTGCCTCGCGCACCTCCGCCGCCACCTCCATCTCCCGCTCGCGCACGGCGAGCTCCAGCTCCGCCTCCTGGGCTTCCTCCAAGCTGTCCGCCATGCGGTCGATGGTGCGAGCCAAAAGCTCCACTTCGCCGCCGGCCCGCACCCGCGTCCGATGCCGCAGATCTCCCCGGGCGATTTGGCGAATGTCCTCGATCAACTCTTCCAGCGGCCTGGACACCTGTCCCGAGACGATCCAAGCCACCAGGGCGGCGGCCAGAATAACCGTCAAGGTCACGCCCAGAATCAGGCCCAACAGGCCGCGGCGAAGTTGGCCCTGGGAACTCTCCGGTGTCACCAAGACAGGCTTGTTTCGCCAAGTATAGAGCCAGCCATCGCCGCCGCCATCGCCGCGCAGACGCACGGACCGACGCAGCACTCCCTCACCCATCTTGACGGCACCGCTGCCGATGACCTCGTGGTCCCGGGGCCGGTAGAAGCTGGCGTCCCCCGGCAGGCGCGTGTCCTCTGTCACCAGTGACTCGAGGGTCTTGCGATCCAGGGCGCGCCCGAAGCCCTCGACGGCCTCGGTCATGGCCGCCCGTTCCAGGGCCCGCGAGATGTCCGTTGTGGCGCTGTGGAGCAGATAGCCGGCCAGGGCCATAACCACTGCCAGGGCCAAGCTGACCGAGAGTGTGAAACGCGCCCAGAGCTTGAGGCCGCCGACGCGCAGCTCACTGTCCCGGCGTCCGCGGGCCATCAGGTGCCGCCCCCCGCGGCGAGGGACCAGGGCAAGTCGACAAAGAGGCGTAGGGGAGCCATGACCAGAATCAAACCGAAGAAGCCGGAGACCACATCATCCAGCAGGATGCCGTCGCCGCCGCCTATCTTCTCCATGCGACGGGCCAGGGGCGGCTTGAAGATGTCAAAAAAACGAAACACGAAAAACGCCACGATCAGCGTCAACGGGCTCGGGGCTCCGATCCAGGCCACGGTGATCAAATAGCCGATGACCTCGTCCAGGACGAAGATACCAGGGTCCTTGCCGGCGTGCTGCTCGGCCCAGGCGCCTAGGGAACGGCCGACGAGATAGAGGAGCAGGGCGCAGACAACCAGCCACAGGAGATAGGGTTCCTGGTGGCGCAGAAGGTAGGCGATGGCCACGCCGCCCAGGGTGCCGACGGTGCCGGGGGCGAAGGGCGAGCAGCCCAGGAAGAGGCAGGAGACAATCGCCAGGCGCAGGGTGTTCATGGTGAGACTTCCGCCAGGATGCGGCGGGCGCGCAGGATGTAGGTGAAGCCCGAGCCCACGGTGGTAAAAATGGTGACCGCCAGCAGCACCCAGGCCAGTCCCTGCCAGAAGCTAAGCCAGGCCGCATTCCATTCGTAGGCGTGGATCCAGATCACATCCCCCACCAAGACGCATTGGACCACCATCTTGATCTTGCCGAACATCTCCGCCGGGAACTCGGCTCCCAGGCGCTCGATGTAGCCACGGATGGCGGTCACGAGGAACTCCCGGGCCAGGATGATGACCACCGCCCAGGCCGGCACCCAGGGACGCGACCAGTCGAAGACGGCCATGAAGATCAATGTGCCCAGGATCAGGATCTTGTCGACGAAGGGATCGGCGATGCGCCCAAAGGCCGAGACCAGGTTGTCGCGGCGGGCCAGGTAGCCGTCCAGGATGTCCGTGAAGGCAGTAATCGTGAAGAGCCAGAAGAGCAGGCTCAACAGGCCGCGCTGGGTCTCCGGCGGCCGCTCGCCGAACACCGCCAAGAGCGTGAAAAGGACCATGGATCCCACGAAGCGCAGAGCCGTGACGCGGTTGGGCCAGTGGGTGAAGATAGCCATCAACACTCTCCTTCGGTCAGGACGCAGAGCAGGTTGCCCTCCGTGTCCAGGTCCCGCGGCGTAACCATGAGGCGTTGGCCCACGGCAAAATGTTGGTCGGTCGGGAGCTCCACACTGGAGATCATATCTACTTCGGGTGCGTCCGCGACGCCGCGGGTTAGGGCCTGGGCTGGAGCGCCCTCGGCTCCGGGACGAATCTCGTCCACCAACACTTCTTGGGGAACTCCGATTTGGGACTTTTGGACCCGTAACAAGACCTCGTCACGCACCTCCATCAGGGCATCAAAACGCGCCTGCGCCACGGGAGCAGGCACGCGGTCCAGCAGATCCCAGGCCGGTGTGCCCTCTTCCGGCGAGTAGATGAAGGCTCCTAGGCGGCTGATGCCCGCCTCAGAAACGAACTTGGTGACTTCTGCCGCATCGGCATCTGTTTCCCCGGGGAAGCCCATGAGCAGAGTCGTTCGCAGGGTGATGCCAGGAACTTCCTCGCGCAGGCGCAGCAGTGTCCGGCGCACGGCATCTCCGCTGCCAGAGCGCCCCATGGCCCGCAGTACGGGCGTGGCCAGATGTTGAATCGGGATGTCCAGGTAGGGGATGACGCGCGGGTGGTCGCGCAACAGTTCAGTCAACCGCCAGGGGAAGCGATTCGGATAGGCGTACATGACGCGCAACTGGTGCTCTCCCTCCAGGTCCGCCAGGGCCTCCACCAGGTCCGCCAGGTCGCGGCCGGTCTCCCGGCCCCAGGCGGTGGAATCCTCCGCCACCAAGACCAACTCCCGCGTACCAGTCGCGATCAGCTCACGGGCCTCCTCCAGCACGGCCCCCGGCCGCTTGGAGCGGTGCGCTCCACGGATTGAAGGAATGGCGCAGAATGCACAGGTGTGATCGCATCCGTGACTGATGCGCAGGTAGGCATAGGAAGCGGGAGTCGCCAGGAGCCGTGCCCCCTCGCGCTGCTGGCCGTCCTGGGCCTCAGCGCGGATGTAGCTTTCCACGTCCTCCCCATCCACCAAGCCGCGAATGGAATCGGCCAGGGCGCTGTAGTCACTGATCTCAGCAAACAGGTCCACCTCCGGAAAGCGCTGGGCCAGGGCCTCTTTGTAGCGTTGCACAAGGCAGCCGGCCACCACTACAGCCCTGACATCACCGGCGGCCTTGAGGGCCAGTAGCTCGCCCAGCACAGCCTCTGATTCCTCCCGCGCGGGCCCGATGAAGGAACAGGTGTTTAGGACCACAGTATGGGCTTGGCTGGGGTCATCGGTAATAACCAATCCCCGCTCCGCCATGCGGGCCAGGATCAACTCGGAGTCGATCAGATTGCGGGCGCACCCCAGATGGACCAAGGCGACACGCGCCGTTTGGGACGGCGACTGCTTCACGGAATCAGACTTCTGCCGTCCGCGCTGACCACTCGTCCGCGGTCATCAGAATGTCCCGCGTTTGACCGCCCTGGTAGGGCCCGATCAGGCCTAGCTCCTGGAGCGTGTCGAGAATACGGCAGGCGTCATCGAAATCGATGGAGAAGCGTTTCTGCAACATCGAAACGGCCACGCGACCTTCCTGGATGAAGAGTTCCCCGGCCTGGCCGACCATCAAGTCAGCCGCCTTTGGATCATCATCACCGCCGAGACCTGCTTCAGGCGGAGCCTGGGGCTCAAGTACAACTTGGGCCTCGGCTTCGGCAACTTCCACATTCTCTGCTAGCTCGCCGGCTTCGTCGCCTTCGTTGTCCGAGGCTTCCGTCTCCTCATCCAGTTCAGCGGCCTCATCGGAGTCCTCTTCCTCGTCGTACTCCTCGTCCTCTTCCGCGGCTTCTTCCTCGCCATCTAGTTCAGCGGCTTCCTCGTAGTCCTCTTCCTCCTCCTCGTATTCCTCTTCCTCGTCGTACTCCTCGTCCTCTTCCGTGGCTTCCTCCTCATCATCGAGCTCATCGGCTTCCTCCCCTTCTTCCTCGTACTCCTCCTCGTCGTATTCTTCTTCTTCGTCCTCGTACTCTCCTTCTTCGCCGTCTTCGTCCTCGTACTCTTCCTCTGCCTCCTCAGCTAGCTCTGGGGCTTCCTCGCACTCCCCATCGTCGTCGGCAACGGACTGCTGACAGACATCGTCTTCGGGCGAGCTGCCCTCCTCGGGCGCGGGAAAGATCTCAGACTCGATCTCGGCGAAAAGAGCTGGCTGCTCCCAGGACGGAGACGGCACGCGGGCCGCGGGCTCGTCATCCTCCATATCGTCCTCAGCACCCCCGTCCTCCTCAGCGCTCTCTTCCTCCGCGACACCCTCTTCATCCCCGGCAGCTTCATCCTCACCGGCCAACTCCTCCTCGGCCAACTCCTCCTCCCCAGCAAACTCCTCGGCCGGCGTACCCGCCAGCGCCTCCCCTCCCTCATCTACATCTTCGGAATCAGACTCTGGCTCACACTCTCCCACATCCGCACCGAACCCCTCGCTTGCCTCGGCGTCCTGCCCTGCGGCCTGGGTAGCCAAATCCTCGCCAGTGGCGAGCTGCTCGTGGTCGTTCTCGGCAAGCCCTGCTTCGACGGGAGCAGGGTCATGCGCACTTTCTGATTCGTCGTGCCCATCTGTAGTGAATGGTTGTGTTGTCTCATCTGAAGTCAGGGGCATGGCCCCTGCGGGGATTTCGCCTCGGCGACGAACATCCTCCGGATAGGGGCTAGTGGCCGGGGCTGGAATTGTTTCTGTTTCCGCGCAATCGGCATTTATTGCCGCCCTAGATGGTGTTTCCAGGCCGTTGCGTGGTTTTGTTTTTCCCTGGGCCGTGGGCATCAGGGCGGCCGCTTCGGCCTCCGTAACCCCATCGGCGTGCTTTTCTGAAAGAACGGCAGCAATCCCCTCCTGCCGTCCCCCTTGCAGCGGTCTCTCTGGGAGCAATGAGCCCCAGGCCAGCCAAAGGGGGGCCAGAAGGGCGCAGAGGCCAATTCCGGCACCTACAAAGACGGACGCCACCGCTGTCAGGTTCCCTCCGGTGATGGCTCCCAGGCTTCCCCCGCCGTCCATGGAGAGCGCTCCGGTCAACACCGAGAGCCCCAGGGCCGTGCCCACAACTCCCCCAGCATGGCGCACAAAATCATTTCGCACCAAGCCCAGGAATACCAGGGCGCCGAGGATCGCCAGGCCAGCGGACAACACCAGAGCGGCACTGACACCGAAGGCGCCCACCACGGACCACCCCAGGGCCGCCGTCCCGGAAGCCGCATCCCGCGGCGTATCCTTGAAGAGCACCAAACACACCAGGACCGCCGTAAAGGCACCCAGGGTGAAGAGGGTCAGACCAATCCACTCGCCGCTTGCCCGTTGTCGTTGCTCATTCATCAGAAGCCGCCTGTTCCAGGGGTGTCGGGTACATTTCCTCCCAATCCGCCAGGTCCATCAGAACCTCGCGGGCCTTGCTCCCCTTGTGCTCTCCCACAATGCCGGCCTCTTCCATCAAATCCAAGAGCCGTGATCCGCGCGTGTAGCCCACGCCCAGGGCGCGCTGCAAAAGGCTGGCGGAACCGCGCCGGCTCTTCAGCACAACGCGCACAGCTTCATCCCACAGGGGATCCGATTCCCCCGCATGTCCGATACTGCCCGCCGGTGCGGTGCCCGTTGCCGCCTGGACCATTTCCTGGCTAAAGGACGGCGCGGCCACATCGCGCACATGGCTGACGATTTCCTTGATCTCGTCGTCCTCCACCAAGGCCCCCTGCACGCGCCGCACCTGAGACGACTGGGGCGGCGTGTAGAGCATGTCTCCCTGGCCCAGGAGCTTCTCCGCTCCCATGGTGTCCAGGATCACGCGACTGTCCACCTTGCTGGCCACCTGGAAGGCGATGCGCGTGGGCAGGTTGCCCTTGATGACACCGGTGATCACATCCGTGGAAGGCCGCTGGGTGGCGACGATCACATGAATCCCCACGGCCCGTGATTTCTGCGCCAAACGCGTGATGGCCAGCTCCGCCTCCTTTTTGGAGACCATCATCAAATCCGCCATCTCGTCGATCACCACCACGACATAGGGCAGGTGGCGCGCCGTGCGTTCCTCGTCGAAATCATCTCCGAGTCGCTCCCGGAGCTTCTCCTCGCCCAGGGCATTGTAGGACTTGATGTTCTTGACCTTGGCGCGGCGCAGGGTCTCGTAGCGCGACTCCATCTTCTCCACCACCCACAACAACACATTGGTGGCCTGGCGCATATCAGTCACCAGGGGCAAGAGCATGTGCGGCACATCCGAAAAGATCTGCAGCTCGACCATCTTGGGGTCCACCAGGATCAGCTTCACATCGTGGGGCGAACGGGTCAGCAAAAGGCTGACGAGGATCGTGTTGATACAAACCGACTTGCCCGAGCCCGTGGTGCCAGCAATCAACAGATGGGGCATGCGCGTCAGATCCTCGACGATCGCCTGCCCTTCGGCATCCATCCCCAAGAACAACGGCAGGGACATGTGTCCCTTGTCATAGGCCTGCTGTGAAATCAGCTCACGGATCCGCACCGTGCGCCGCTCACTGTTGGGCACTTCGATGCCGATGGTCGATTTGCCTGGGATGGGTGCGATGATGCGCACGCTCTTGGCCTTCAGGGTGGCGGCGATTTCCTGGGAGAGCTGCGTGACCTTGTTCATGCGCGTGCCCTGGGCCACCGTCAGCTCGAAGAGGGTCACCGCCGGCCCCACCTGGGCACCGACCACCTCGGCCTCCACCCGGAAACTTTTCAGGGCGTTCTCAAGGCTGCGGGCGGAGCGTTCCAGGAACATCTCATTGCCCCCCATTGACCCATCCGGGGCCGTCAGGAGATCCAAGGACGGCAAGGTCCAGTCCCCTGGCGGGGGCGTGGGCGGTTCCTGAAAGGCCGGGGCCCGAGCCGGCTGTGGCTTGGGCTTGGAAGCCGCGGGCGGGACGACCACTCTCTCTTCCTCGTCTTCGTCCTCGTATTCCTCGTCTTCGTACTCCTCGTCTTCGTCTTCGTACTCCTCGTCTTCCTCGTACTCCTCGTCGTCGCCCTCGTATTCCTCGTCCTCTTCCTCGTCCTCCTCCTCTTCCTCCTCGAGGAGCTCCGGCTCCACAGCGGCTTGCGCCCGCTTGCTCCGCGCCTGGGGCTGTGACTCGGCTTCATCCTCCAAGTCCGCCCCGCGCAGGAAATCCCACAGGCCCGCGACCAGCCCCCGGGTCCAACCCCAGATGGCTCCGGCCATGCCCTCTCCCCAACGTTCGCGCCGCTCCCGCAACCACCCGCCGAGGGCCGTCAGGGCCGGATAGAAGGCCATCTCCGTGGCCAGCAGAAACGAGACCGCGCTGATCGTCAGCAACAGAATCCAAAGGCCCGGGCCGCCGAACTTCTCCACCAGAAACGGCGTGGTCGTGAGGGCGAACCAGCCCCCGGGCCCATAGGGCAGATAGGAATCGAGCCCCGCCATTCGCCCACCGGCATTGAGTTCCGCCGGACTCGGACCGAAAGCCGCCTGGAGCATGAAAGCCACGGCTCCCACCAGGCAAACGGCCCCAAAGAACCGGATCCCAGGCCAACTGACATGCTTGCGCGCCACGGTCACCAGTCCCCAGAAAAGCCCCAGCAGCCCGAAGAGATAGCCCGCCAGGCCGATGGCGATAAATGCCCAGTTAGCCAGGTAAAAACCAGCCTGTCCGCCCCAGTTGCGTCCCACTGCACGCGGGTCGTCGAAGGGCGTGTAGTAGCTGACCATGGAGATCAACAACCACAGGGAAAGACCGGTCATGGCCAAACCCTTGATCTCCTGCAGGCGGGCAGAGGTCTTATTCCCCACCGGGCGTCCAAACAGGAAGCCGCCGAGCAACGCTCCGAGCCCCCGGGGAGACTCGCTGCTTTTCTTTTTCGCCATGGGATTAGGCCTCGGCCATGAGGGCCACGAGGGCCTCGGCCACGGTTTGCTTGGTTCTGTTCACGATGCGTTGGGTGCCGCCGGCCCGGTCCAGGATGGTGACGCTGGTCCGCTCGGCATTCAGGGCCGCGGCATCGTTCAGAACGATGTAGTCCGCGCCCTTCTTCACCAGCTTGGCCCGCGCCCGGCGCAGGCCGGATCCGGTTTCGAGGGCAAAGCCCACCACCAACCGGTCGCCCTTGCCCCGTGCAACAGTGGCCAGAATATCGGGATTGCGCACCAGGTCCAAGGAAGCGACTTCGGTCCCTTGGTCCTTTTCACGCCATTTTCCCGCCAATTTGCGCGCCGGCCGCCAATCCGCCACGGCCGCCGCCATGTAGAGGGCATCGCCGCCCCGAAAGGCCCGGCGCACGGCCACCAACATCTCCCGGGCGCTGACCACATCCACGCGCTTGACGGCCGGCGGCGTTTCGAGGTGTACGGGCCCGGCGATGAGCGTCACCCGATGTCCCGCCCGGGCCGCGGCGGCAGCGATGGCAAACCCCATGCGGCCGCTGGACTCATTGGTCATGTAGCGCACCGGATCGATATGCTCCCGGGTCGGCCCCGCGCTCACCACCACGCTCCGGCGCTCGCCGCGGGGGATCATCGGCCCGGCCAGGAGAGGTTCCGGCCCCCCCGACTGTCTCCCGCCCGCCAACGCTTCACGATCCCAGGAGCTCCGCTGCCAAAGCCCCGATTTCCTCCGGTTCCAGCATGCGTCCGGGCCCGCTCACGCCACAGGCCAGCTCCCCCTCCCGGGGCTCTGCCACGCGCCAGCCGTCCTGTCGCAACTGGTCCAAGTTGCGGCGCACCGCGGGCTGGGCCAGCATGTTCGAGTTCATGGCGGGACACAGGAGGCGCGGCACCTCCCCGGGAGTGGCCAGGAGAGCACTGGTCAACAGATCATCCCCCAGCCCCAGGGCAAGGCGCCCCAACAGGTCGGCGGTACAGGGAGCCACCACCACCAACTCCGCCCAGGCGCCGAGTTCGATGTGATCCATGGCGCCGCCGCGCTCGGGACCGAACTCCGCGCTGGCCGCCACCTGTCCCGTGAGTGCTTCAAAGAGTTGGGGCGAAATAAGTTCAGTGGCCCGCGGCGTCAACACCGCGCGCACCTCGTGTCCGGCACGGGTCAGCCGGCTCGCCAGGTCACAGCCCTTGTGGAGGGCGGCGGAAGCGCCGCAGCAGAGGAGAATCTTGCTCATGGTTATTCCTTGTCTCGGTCCGCCGTGGTATCGGGCCCCAACTGCAGGCCGGCGATTGCGCGCACCTCGTCCAAGGCCCGCTGCAAGTCATCGTTGATGACCACATGATCGTACTTGACGCGCTCGCGGTATTCGTCCTCCGCCTTGCTCAAGCGTCGTTCCACCACCTCGACGCTCTCGGTCCCGCGTCCCACCAGGCGGCGCCGCAACTCCTCGAAATCCGGCGGAGCGATAAACACATAGGTCCCCGGCACATTCAGGGCCTTGAGCTGCAAGGCCCCCTGAACATCAATCTCAAGCAAATACACGCGCCCCGCCGCCAGCGTCGCCTCCATGGGCGCCCGCAGGGTGCCGTAGAGGTTGCCGAAAACCTCGGCCCACTCAATGAATTCACCGGCATCCACATGGGCCTTGAAGGTCTTGGGCGTCAGGAAAACATAGTCGCGCCCGTCGACCTCCCCGGCGCGTTTCGGGCGCGTGGTGGCGGACACTGAAAACTCCACCCGCTGGTCCTTGAGCAACTCGCGACAGAGCGTGCTCTTACCGCAACCCGAAGGTCCCGAGAGCACCAACATGCGTCCCCGTTCCACGCCTACTCCACATTGAGAACCTGCTCGCGCAGGCGCTCGATATGTGTCTTGAGTTCCACCACCATGTGTGCCACCTGGGCATCATTACATTTTGAACCGATGGTGTTCACCTCGCGCAGGAGCTCCTGGATCAAAAACTCCAGACGGCGTCCGCCGGGGGTCTCGCTCTCCAACAGGGCCCGCATCTGCTGCACATGGCTGGCGAGGCGGCTGACCTCTTCGCTGACATCCAACCGATCCGCCAACAGCGCCAGCTCGCGGCTCAGGTCGGTCTGGTCCAGTCCAGTCTGGCCACCCAGCAGCTCCTGTGCGCGCCGCCGCGTGGCGGCGAAATGCTCCTTGACCACGCGCGGCATACGCTTGGCGATGCGCGCCGTGATGCGCTCAACGGCCTTCAGGTTCTTATTCAGATCACTGGCCAGGTGCGCGCCCTCTTTTTCGCGCATGGCAACCAGCCCGTCCAGGGCCTGGGCCAGGGTCTCGCGCAGCAACTTTCCCACGCCCCGAACCTGGCGCGGGCGCTCCTCCGTGAACACCCCCGGCATGCGGGCCAGGACTTCCAGGGACGGCTTGTCGCGGGTCCCCGTCTGCTTGCCGAGTTGCTCCAAAAGGCGGGCGTAGCGCTTGGCCACTTCCCCGTCCAAATGCACATTACCGGCCCCTTTTTCGCGCTCCAGGGTCACGGAAACGCTGACCGAGCCCCGCGCCAGGCGTTTTTTCACCAGGGCCTCCAGCTCCCCTTCCTCCTGGGGCAGGTCGGCGGGCAGGCGCACCTTGACCTGCAGGTGGCGGTGGTTCACCGAACGCACTTCGATGCGCGCGGAAAGGCCTCCGCGTTCAGACTCGGCGGCGCCGAATCCGGTCATGGACCGGATCACGCGGAATGACCTCCGCCGGCCGCCATGCCGGCTCCCGGACGACTGCCAGGCTTCACCGCCTGGTCTCCGGCGGCGCAGCGGGGACAGTCCGCCTGTTCCCAGGCCACGGCCCTGGCCTGCGCCAGGGAAAACAGGGGCAGTCCTTCCCCCGTTCCATCGTCAGCAAAGGGATTGCCGCCGGAACGATTGAGGATCGTGCCCACGGCCACGATCTGGCCACCCAGTTCGCGGATTGCGTTGAGGGCCTCCTTGGCGCTGCCGCCGGTGGTGACCACATCCTCCACAATCAAAACGCGCTCGCCGGGGGTGACTTCAAAACCGCGGCGCAAGGTCATTTCACCCGCCGAGCGTTCCGTGAAGAAAGCCCGCGTCCCGAGGGCCCGTCCCATTTCCTGGGCCCAGACCACCGCGCCGATGGCGGGGCCGACGACCAGGTCAATCTCCGGGCCCGCCGTGGCTTTCAACTGGAGCGCGAGGGCCTCGGCCAACTGTCCGGCTCGCCGGGGATCCTCCAGCAGCTTGGCGCATTGGAAATAGCGCTCGCTGTGCAGGCCCGAGGACAGTTCGAAGTGTCCTTCGAGCAGGGCTCCGCTGGCGCGAAAAAGCCCCAGGACCTCCTCGGGGGTCACTGTCCCTCCGTGCTCCCGCCGGTCGGCGCCGGAGCCGGGGCCCCGCTATCCGCCGGAGCGTCGAGGCCCGGCAGGCCCAGGTCATCGACCACGGTACTGCCGCCCTCCACGCGGTTCAGGACATGGATCAGCAGGGCGCTGGCCAGAAAGACCGTAGCCGTGGCGGCGGTGAACTTGTGGATGCCGGAGGCGCCGACGCCGAAGGTCTGCTGACCGGCGGTGCCCAGGGCCTCGCCGAAGCCGCCACCCTTGCCCTCTTGGAGCAGGATCACGACGACCAGGACGATCGCCGAGATGACGAAGAGGATGTAGAGGAGTGTGATGAGCAGAGACATGAATCAGACTGCGGCCGCCAGGCCAGCTTCGAGGATGGGGATGAAGTTTTCCGGGGTAAGCGCAGCGCCGCCCACCAGGGCTCCGTCGATGTCGGCCATCGAGAGCAGTTCAACTGCGTTTGATGGCTTGACGCTGCCACCGTACTGGATTCGGACGCTGTCCGCGACCTCGTCCGTGTAGAGGCTTGAGAGCAGACCGCGTAAATAGGCGTGCACGGCCTGGGCTTGGTCCGGGCTGGCCGTCAGGCCCGTGCCGATGGCCCAGACCGGCTCGTAGGCGATTGTGATGCGATCCATATCGGAAGCGCTGACCGCCTCTAGGCCACCGCGCAGCTGGGTGGCAACCACGCCCTCGGTGGCGCCGCCCTCGCGCTCCTCCTGGGTCTCCCCCACGCACAGGATCACATCCAGGCCTCCCAAGAGGGCCAGGGACACCTTGCGGCCGATGAGCTCGTCAGCTTCGCCGTAGAGATGGCGGCGCTCCGAGTGACCGAGGATCAC
This sequence comes from Planctomycetota bacterium, assembly GCA_002686595.1. Taxonomy (GTDB): domain Bacteria; phylum Planctomycetota; class UBA1135; order UBA1135. The sequence goes on from NYXZ01000135.1 coordinate 18,725, forward strand.
GGAACTCGCGCCCACGTCCCGCAGCATGGCGACGCTGACCTCGCCCGTGTAGGCGCCGGCTTCCTCGTCACAACAGTTCTGGGCGCCGACGATGAGGCGCGAACCGCCCATGGTCCGGACGATTTCGTCCAGATAGACAGAGGCCGGGAAAACGCCCACATCAATATCCTTGGAAGCGGGATTGGCCTCCAGGTATTCACCCAGGGCTCCCGCCAACTCGCGGGCCGCGCGGCGATCCAGGTTCATCTTCCAATTGCCGGCTAGATAGGGGCGTCTCATGGGGTGTTTTCGAGGGAGTTGGGGGAACTGTCGCGGTCTCTGCGATCCGGGCTCCCCGGCAGGCACAGCTGGCGGTCTTCCAGGGCCAGCAAGGCACCAGCTTCCCGGGCCAGCAGGGCGAAATCGTCCGGGTGTAGGGCCTGTTCGCCGTCGGAGCGCACTTCCCAGGGGGCCGGGTGCACCTCAACCATCAGGCCATCGGCTCCCGCCACCAAACCGGCCCTGGACAGGGGCCGCACGAGTTCCGGGCGCCCGGCGGCGTGGGACGGGTCGACGATGACCGGCAGGTGCGTGACCATTTTAAGGTGGGCCACGGCAGCCACATCGAGCAGGTTGCGGGAAACCCCGTCGAAGCCCCGCAGGCCCCGCTCGCAGAGGATCACGCGCTCGTTGCCCTGGTCCAGGATGGTCTCGGCGGCGGAGAGGAACTCCGCCACCGTGGCGGCGAAATGGCGCTTCAGCAACACGGGCTTGCCAGCCCGGGCCACCTCCCGCAAGAGCGGGAAGTTGGTCATGCTGCGGGCGCCCACTTGAATCATGTCAGCAGCCTCGGCCACGGCGTCCACGTCGCGGGGATCGAGCACCTCCGTGACGATCCCCAGGCCCGTTTCCGCCCGCACGCGAGCCAACATGCCGAGGGCCGCGCCGCCCAAACCCTGGAAGGCGTAGGGCGAACTGCGTGGTTTGTAGGATCCGCCGCGCAACAAAGTGGCCCCGGAGGCGCGCACGGCATGGGCGATCTCCAACAGGCGCTCCTCATTCTCCACGGCACAGGGCCCGGCTATCAAAGAAGCCTGGCCGCCCCCGAAACGCGCCTCGCGCACCGCCACCACCAACTCCCCCTGCCCCGGTGTCCTACGGTGCAGTTCCCGGGCCGTGCCCCCATCCAAAATCTGACGCACGGCCGCGCGCTCCTCAAAGCGCGCCCGGTGATCCGCAGCCCCCTCACCCGTGAGCTCCAAGAGCTGGCGCTTGTCATCCAAAAAGCGCGGCCCATACCCCAGTTCCCGGGCCAATCGGATCAACGATTCCAGTTGGTCGGCGGACAGGTTCTCGTAAAGGCGCAGCAGCATGGCAGTGGCGCAAAACACGCCAGAATGGCGCAACAGTATAGATAGGGATCGGCACCCCGGCAATGAGACTGGCCCGCTTCACCCCACACCCACCCCATCTCCCAGCCCCCCCGCCCCAAAAAACCAACCCAAGCCCCAATCCCAAGCCCACCCCCAAGCCCACCCCCAGGCCCAGCCCCA
>NYXZ01000149.1 GCA_002686595.1 Planctomycetota bacterium
AGTCACAGATCCGGCCAGAACCCGGACGTCAGCGGCCCCTCGCTGTGGCATGCTGGCCGGGTCGCTGGTCACGAGAGGTGCTTTGAATCGCTTATCCCCTCCGTGCTGGTCTCGACCGAAGCTCATAGCCATGTCGTCTCCCGCCGTACCCATCGCCCTGCAGTTTCTCCTGCTCCTGTTCGCCGGCTGGGCCAGCCGTCGCCAGCAAGCGGTCATCGCCTATCTGCTCGAGGAGAACAAGGTGCTCCGCGAGCAGCTCGGAGGACGCCGGCTTCGGCTGTCCGACACTCAGCGTCGGCGGCTGGCCGTGAAGGGAAGGGCGCTGGGGCGGAAAGGCTTGTCCGAGATCGCTGGCATGGTCAGCCCCGACACCATCCTGCGCTGGTACCGACGGCTCGTGGCCAAGAAGTACAACGGCTCCACGAAGCGTGGTGTGGGCAGGCCTCGCGTAGCCGTGGACATCGCCGAGATGGTCGTCCGCATGGCGCAGGAGAACCCTGGCTGGGGCTACACCCGAATCCGTGACGGTCTGCACCACCTGGGCCACGAGATCTGCAGGAGCACCGTGAAGCGAATCCTGCTCGAGCATGGCCTCGAACCCGCGCCGGAGCGCAACAGGACTACATCCTGGGCGAGTTTCCTCGCGGCTCACTGGGGAGCGATCGCCTCCGCCGACTTTTTCACTGTCGAAGTGCTCACGCTGGGCGGCTTGGTCCGCTACCACGTGCTCGTGGTGATGGACCTGATGACCCGCAGAGTGGAGATCGCCGGCATCACCTGCGAGCCCACTGGTGCCTGGATGATGCAGGTGGCGAGGAACCTCACCGACGCGGACGACGGGTTCCTACTGGGAATGCGCCACCTGGTGCTGGACCGGGATCCCGTCTTCACGGCCGCGTTCAGGAAGATGTTGACGGACAGCGGTGTGAAAGTGCTGCGGCTGCCGGCACGGAGCCCCAATCTGAACGCATTCATCGAGCGCTTTGTGCTCTCCATAAAATCCGAGTGCCTCGACAGGTTCGTGCCGCTGGGTGAGGCTCATCTGCGGTGGGCTGTGGGCCAGTACGTCCTGCACTACCATTCCGAGAGACCCCATCAAGGGCTCGAAGGCGAGCTGATCGACGGGGGCGTGCGAGCCGAGCTGGCCGAAGGGGGAGTGCGGTGCCGGGAGCGAGTCGGGGGGATGCTGAAGTTCTACTGCCGCGAGGCGGCGTGACGCTGTGGCCATGGAGACTGTGGAGTTGCCGAATTTTGAGCGGTGATGGGGCAATGGAGAGCTTCGTGCGATGGCCGTGGTTGTCGCTCGAGCCCTGCTCGGTGATGATTTGTCTGGTCATCGGTGGCCAGGGGCGGCCGTGATCTGGGCGCTCGTTCAGGCTGCCGATGGCGGCGAGACCGTGATCCCGGCGTGGGACGGATTTTTGTACAGGACGGGTAGCGCTGGAGTGGGCGTGGCACCGCCATTCAAGCCGATCGAGCGCCTAAACGATCACGCATGGTCCCTGGGTCGGGACCTCGTCAGGAGCCCCCGCCGAGGACGTCGAGGGGCAGGTAGACGCTGTCGGTGTCGACCGCTATCCCGTGACGTCGGGCCAGGGCGCACAAGCCCAGACCCGCGCGGTCCAGCAGGGTCACCGGCCCGATCCGGCCGCTACGCTCACGGGTCAGGTTCCACTCCGCCGTCCGCTCGTCCAGCAAGGCCTCGAACCGCTCCGACTCGCCCCACCGAATGGCCACCAGGAGCTGGGCGACGTTGGCCAGGTTGCGGTTGCACCACTGGTCGTAGGTGTCACCCTCGGTGAGGCCGACTCCGGCGGTGGTCAGATCGCCGGGCCACCCCGGGTCGGTCTCCCCGAGCAGATAGCGAACCGCCGCCACGATGGCGGTGGCCCTGGGCGCGGCGAAGGGCACGCTCCACACCAGCTTGGGGGCGTTCACGAGGGCGAGGGCCTCGCTCTCCATGTCCAGCGACACGGCGGTGAGGACCGCGTCCTGATGGTCAAAGGGGTTGCTGTGCCCCCCTTGATCGTAGCTGGCCAGGGTGCTGCGTACCCCCTCGCCCAGGAGGCGAGCGACCTCGCTCGGGGGCTCGCCCAGGGCGTGGCCACACACGGCGGCCATGGTGGGGTCGTCGTTCTCGAGGGCGTACTCCCAGTGCATGGCCACCCCTCGGAGAGAGGGCCGGTGGGGCATGGACCGCGGGGGTCGCCCTGCGGCGGTGCGCTCGGCCACGAAGGCGCGCTCCAGCTCCGCCTGTTCGGCAGCGTGGGCCTCGCGCGCTGCTTGCTGACGCACCCGCGCCTCGGCGACGATCTGGCGGCGCCAGCCCTCGCGCGCGATGTCGCCTGGCTGCAGGACCAGGGGGCGGCCGTGGAGCTCGAGGGCACAGAACGCCGCGTCCAGGTGCAGGAGCCGGGCGCCGTGGGGATCTTGCGGATCCCAGCCATCGACCAGCATGCGAATGAAGGACCCCCGCTCCGGGTATCCTCCTTCGGTCGCGGCGGCCCCATACCCCTCTCGGTGCAGGGGCTTGTGTCCGCTGCGCGCCGCCGTCGCCCACTTCCCCAACACGGCGTCCACCAGAAAGTGTCTGTGGTAGACCCCGCCGGCGGGGCCGCTCCCGTCGGCCTGTAGATCCGAGTCGATGCGCCTCGCGTTCTCGTGTAGCGCTGCTTCCACCTGGGCGTGGAACAACTCGGGGGTCATGGACATGAGCGACCGTCTAGCAGATCCGGCATCCGCTGGCCATGGCCAGGCCTTGACGCCCGTTCTCGGAGGCGCCTAGATTCGGATATCACTCAGTCCAACGGTGGTTGCTTTCCATGATTTGTGGGGTTTGTAGTAGCGAGTCCGGGGCCACGCTCGACTGTGGAGCCTGCGGCACGAGGCTGGTCATCGACGATCGGTACCGCCTCGAGGCAGTCATCGACCTGGACGGGAGTCGCGCCATCTACGGCGCCACGCGGCTCGAAGACACCCAGCCGGTGATGGTGACCGTCGTCGCGAGCGCAGGTCCCCCCGGGCCCGAGGCCAAGACCACCTTCGACCAGCAGGCTCGATCGCTGCAGCAACTCTCCCACCCCGGTGTGCCCGACTACCTGGACCATATGGTGGTCGTGGGTTCGAGGTCCGCCGAGTTCTGCCTGGTGCACGAGCTGGTGGAGGGCGTCGATCTGGCCACCGAGTCGAGAGACCGCGAACACCAGGAGAGAGAAGTCGTCCAGATGCTGGGGGAGCTGCTAGAGATCCTGGCACACGGCCACCAGCGTACGCCGACCGTGGTCCACGGCGCCATCAACCCCCGGAGCGTCGTGCGCCGCCGAGGCGACGGGCGGCTGGTCCTCATCGGCTTCGGGACCGACGGCGCCCGCGGTGGAGAGCAGACCGCTTATTGGGCCCCGGAGCAGGTCCCGGGCGAGGCGTCGACCGGCTCGGACCTCTACGCTGCGGGGGCGCTGGCGGTGTTCCTGCTCTCCAGGGGCGACCCCCGGGAGCTCCTGGACCGGGACCAGGACGGAGATTGGCGCTCGGCTCTGGACGTCCAGCCTCCCACCGCGCGGCTGCTCGCGGACCTCCTGGAGCCAGATCCCACGCGACGAGTCAGGTCGGCCGCCGACGTCCTGACCCTGGTCCCGAAGGTCCTCGAGGCCCTGGGCGAAGAGGGTGAGTGGGCGTGGGAAGGCACGGCCGAGCCCACCGCAGAAGAGCAGAGCTTTCATCAGGGCGCACGCGCTTATCGCATCGGCATCGTGGCCGCGCTTGCCGCCGGGGCCCTGTTCTGGGGGGGGGGGATCGCCACCGACCAGCCCTGGCCCATCTTTGTCTTCGGCGGGACGGTGCTCGCGTGCTTCATCGGAGTGGGGGTGCGCATGGTCGTTCACCCCAGCAGCGTGAACGTCGCCGATGAAGGGCCCGGGTACTCCATCCAGCGAGCCGGGCGAGCCTCCGATGGCTGGGCCGTGTTGGGGATCGCCGCGTTCGTCCTGGCATGCTGGGCCGTGCCTGCGCTGGTCAGGGGCGTCTCCGGGGACGCCGAGACGGACGCGAGCGTGGAGGTGGCGGAGCTGGTGATGGCGAGCCCCGACCTCACGACCAGCTGGTCGGCCCGGGTGACGGCCGTCGAAGGCAAGCCTCTCGGGGTGGGAGCGCCATGTCAGGTCACGGGGCGGTTCAAGCGGATCGATTCGAAGCTGCGCGCCGTGGTGGACATCACGTGTGAGGGGCAGCCCCTGTACGGTTGGACCGACCCGCTGGAGGGAGAGCAGAAGCGCAGCTGCAACTTCTGGGAGGGGGCGGCCGACACGCGCGGCGGGACGTATCACCATCGCCTGCGTTGCCATGACAAGGGCACCAGAACCGGCGGTCGTCCCCAGATGACCATCGACACCTATACCCGAAGCGCCCGTGTCTTCCACGACGTCGCTCCGGCCTTCTCCGTGCAGCTCGAGGTGGACGAGTACAGCATCCCGAAGGCGGGCAAGCCGATCTTCAAGGGGAACACGGCCAAGGACCCAGGGTTCGACGACACCGTGGTGCGCAAAGGGCAAGTCACCTACAGCTCCGGCCCGGCACCCGTGCCCTCCGACGAGGCGTGCACCGTGCGGGTGCACCCTGTCCCCACCGTCGACTTCAATTGCCGCATCGAGGTGTCGTGCGGGGATGCGCTCATCTACGGCACAGGGGGGGGCGGCTTCGCGCAGTGCAGCATTCTGAACCGTCAGCCGGTCCTGGCCCAGGACCCCAAGGGGACCGCGACGGAGGGCGACCCGATGCTGGACATGAACCTCGACACCAACCGGGTGGTGGTGTCGGACGACGCCCCCGGCGCCACCTGGCGCGTCGAGGTGAGCCTCGGACGGGATTGAGCACGCCGGGGGCACAGGCCAACGGATGGTAACGGACGCCAGTCAGGGAGACGACACACATGATTATCGGACTTTTCGGGCTCTTCGGGGGCAAGCTCAGCCGCGGTCAGGTGCAGAGGCTCGTGATGCGTGGCACGGGCCTGGTGGGCAAGGACCTGTCGGGGCTCGACCTGTCGGAGCTGCACATGCCGGGGACGCTCTTCAACGGCGCCAAGATGGTGGGCACGAACCTGAGCGGCTCGACGCTCATGTCGTGTCAGCTCAACGGGGCGGACCTCGGCAAGGCGCTCCTCGTGGGCTGTGAGGTCTACGACGCGACCATGGAGGGCACCCGCCTGGCCGGCGCCGACCTGAGCGAGGCCGAGATCATGAACTCCGAGCTCGTGGGCGTCGACCTGAGCTGGGCCCGCCTCCAGGGGACTCGGATCGACGGCTGCACCCTCCGCCAATGCAACCTCGAGGGCGCGGTGCTCACGGACGCCAAGCTGGACAGCACCACCTTCGTGGATTGCCGCTTCGACGGGGCGAACCTGCACGAGGCGTCCACCAGAGAGTGCCGCTTCGAAGGCTGCGAAGGGGTCGAGGCCATGCCGCCCAAGTGGGCCGGGTGGGATATGGACGATGACGAGCGCGTCCCTTACTGCCGAGAGCGCCTGGAGACCCTCGCCGACCTCGTGCCGGGGAAGGTCTTCGTCCGGGAAGACGATCGCGAGGTCCACTACTCGGGCCGCGTGAACGAGCGGCCCTTTCGAATCAAGGTCTGCCTCCTCAGCGGAAACATGGACATCGAGAGCAAGCTGGTGAATGGGCAGGTGCCCTTCTTCCTTCGCTACGATCCCGACAAGGACGGGGCCGACGAGGCGGACGAGAATTGGGACGACACCCACGAGCGGGAGCTGACCCACTTCGTCGCCCCGGGGCTCTTCTTGAAGGACTATCCCCATGACCTCGACGCCATCAGAGGGGTCCTCGACCAGCTGCCCTCCACCTTTGGTGAGCGGACCCTCGAGACCATGGTGAAGCTCGGCGTGCGCACGCTGCACGTGGGCCGTGAGACCATCTCCCTGACCTTCGTGTCCGACCTGCTCGCCATGGACCTGGCGGCCACGATGCCCGGCGCCATCGCCTTCGTGAACGAGACCGCCGCGCTCGTGGAGTCCCTGGGTCGAGTCCGGTCGGAGGGCGAGCAGCTGGAGGCTCAGTTGATGGCGCAATACCACGCGCAGATGCGCGGCGCCCTGACCCCGGACATGATGACGCCCATCGAGGGCTTCGACCTGGCGACCTACGCCGCCATCGAGGCGGAGCGGGTCCACCTCGCGACGGAAGATTACCCCGACGGATTCCATGCGCTATTGGCGCGCTTCGAGCTGGACGAGGCGCGCTTCACGCTGGTGTCGGGGGGGTGGCAAGCCCGGATGATGAACCAGGAGAACATTATGGCGGCGGGGGCCATCGCCGCCGAGTACAGTCGGCACTTCGCGGCGGCTGCCGCGGGCCCCTATGCCCCGTCGGCCCACGCGACGGCGCAGTATCTGGGGACGAGCGAAGCGCCGGAGGGGCCCGAGCCCATCTCGTTCGAGCGGTACGTGGAGATCGCGACGGCCCAGGAGGTCTGGCTCGGCCAGGGAAAGGACGCCGTCGCGCTGGCGCGCACGACCTTCGAGATGTCCATGGGCGACTGGGCCAATATCGAGATCTACTGGGGTCAACAGATGGCCGCGGATGGCTCGCTCTTCGACACCATGAGCGAGCTCCAGGAGCGGTATCGCGCTCAGTACGGGTGACGACGATGCCGGGCGTCGATGCCCTGGATAGAACCCGCCCCCCTATCCCCCCCTTCCTGCGCTAGGCTTGCCAGGTGGAGGTCGTCGTGAAGCTCTCAAAGTTGTGGATGCTGTTGAGTGCCTGTCTGCTGGTAGCAGTTCTGCCGGCCTGTGATGGCGCTGGTGACGAGGACGCAGTTGGCGATGACGACACCGTCGATGACGACGACACCGGCGATGACGACGACACCGGCGATGACGACGACACCGGACCGGGCCTGGAGGTCACCGTCGACCCTGCCGGGTCGTCGGAACCCCTGGTGAACCCCGGGATCGGCTTTGCCGACTTCCAGTTCGGGTGGTGGTGCAACCTGCCGCCGATTACCTTCACCCCGGAGGAGTGTGCTGACCGGGTGCGGGCCCACTGGCCCGAGAACCACCCGGACTCGGGGACGGCCTACTTCCGCTGGACGTGGGCCGAGATCGAGCCTGCGCGCGGTCTCCTCAACTTCGAGATGATCGACAACGCGATGCAGACCGCTGCCCTTCTGGGCCAGAGCCTCTCCTTTCGTATCATCACTGTTCAGGAGGGTGGACGCGGAGTACCGGGCTGGCTCGCGGAGGCACCCTATTCCGCTGCAGAACTCGATTTCGACGGACTCAAGTGGCCGGACTACCGGGACGAGACCTTCCAGGCGGAGCACCAGCGGATGGTCGCAGCGCTCGCCGGCCGATACGGAGGCCATCCCAGCCTGGACCATGTCGACATCGGTCCGGTCGGCTGCTGGGGAGAGTGGAACACCGCCTGCATTTCGGCGGCGGACCTGTTCAGCATCTACAGTCCCCAAGACGATGCAGCCGAGCAGGCGATCGTGGCGAGCTACGAGAACCTGGTCGACCATTACCTGGATGCCTTCAGCGAGACTCCGCTGGTCATGCTGCTCATCGGTGGGCCGACCAGCCCACTGGAGACCCAGGTGGGTGCCCACGCTGCCGCCGGTGGGGCTGGCTGGCGCGTTGATTGCTGGGGAGACTGGGGCTACTGGGGCCCGAACTGGAACCACCACGAGGATCTATACCCCCAGTCCATCGAGGCCCTGACCGCAGCCTATGCAGACTTCCCCAGCACCTGGGAGCGGGCACCCGTTGTGCTCGAGACTTGCGGCACATGGTCCACCTGGATCGATCTCGGGTGGACGACCGAGGCGCCTGATGGCGAGGTCTATCGCTCCTTCGAGTGGGCGCTCGAGCAGCACTCGTCACTCATTAACTCGAAGTTCCAGGCCTTTCCAGAGTCCTACCTGGAGATCTCGGAGGACTACCTCACGCATGGGGGCTATCGGATTGGGCTCAGCCACCTGAGCCACAGCGAGACGGCGGCACCGGGCGGGCTCCTCGCTATCCAAGCCGTCTGGAGTAATGACGGCGTAGCGCCGATGTACCACAGCCGTGAAGTCCGGTACCGGCTGAATGGGCTGGCCGGCAGCCAGACTCTCATCAGTAGCGCAGATACGCGCGAGTGGCTGCCGGGGGAGCACAGCGTCGAGGATATGCTCAACGTGGACGTGGGGCTGCAGCCCGGGGTGTATTCGTTGGAGGTTGCCATCGCCAGCAAGGCGGGGGTCGATCCGTTGACCGTCGCGCTGCCACCTATTCGTCTCGCGAACGAGGGCCAACAGGACGATGGCTGGCTTCCGGTCTCCGAGTTGACCATCGAGTAGGCCTGATCGCACCGTATCCGGGCCAACCCCTGCGTCACCACCGCCCTGCTGTTCGGGGTCGCTGCCTGGCTCTTGTTTGGGGTCGCTGCCTGGCTGTTGTCCGGGGCCTCATGACTCGCGACGACGCATGGGCGCGATTCTCATGCGTTTCCGCCAATAGCTCTCACATCCCGATCCTGCGCGCATGCTTCTGGGGACGAGAGCTTCACATCGCCTTCCCGAGAATGACGCAGCAGGCCTTCCTCGAGGGATTCGTCGCTGCGTTTGCATGGCCACACCAAGAAGCACGCACCGACTGCACACCCCCGCGACCCCACCAAATCACCCCACCACATCCCGCTGGATTTCGTCTACGACCCCGTGTTCATATCGCCGGAACCCGTACTCACGCCGCCCGACCCCGTGTTCATCTCGCCGGAACCCGTACTCACGCCGCCCGACCCCGGTCGCTCCCCGCCCGACTCCGGCGCGGCTGGGCGTCTTGTCGAGTGGTGGCTGAAGTAGCTGGAGTGGCGGCGGTGGCGGCGTGACAGTGCGACAGACGAAGCCGAGCGCAGACGATCGGCAGGCCTGTTCGACTCGATCAGATCTGACAGC
>NYXZ01000136.1 GCA_002686595.1 Planctomycetota bacterium
AAGGCCCTACCTGGTGGGCGATGATGGCAACGATCTCGCCTCTCCAACCTCAGCCTATGCTGGGGACTGGGGCTTCGATGTGACTGTGACGAATCCCGGAACGTACTACTTGCGCGTATTTTCGTTCACGGACCTGGCCAGCATCTCAAATGGTGCCTATTGGATGAACTTCGAGCAGATCCCCCTGGGCACGGGTGCGGAACAGGAGCCCAACGATACCTTGGTCGATGCGGACCTCATGGCCTATGGAGGCATCCTCAGCGGCAGTCTGGATGGCACCGCCGGCGATGTGGGGGACATCTTGGCCTTTGATGGGGAACGGGGCGATCTCGTGCGTCTGCACCTCTACGGTGCGGGGACAAGCGTCGGCGAAATCGGGACCATGGGCGCTCTCATCCTGGACTCCAACGGCGACGAGATTGCCGTTTCCGGGGATACGAGTGGCACGGAGGGGAGTGCGACGATCCGCATCCTGAGGGCCTTGCTGCCGAGTACGGGGACCTACTACCTGCACCTGACTGATGAATCGGAAACTGGTGTCCTGGCTTGGTCGGTCGACCTCGAACTTGTGGCGCAGTCACTCTGGGAGTCCGAATCAAATGGAGCACCCAGCACGGCCGACCCGCTCAGTAGCGTTGGGATGGCGGCGGGCCTGCTGGAGAGCGCGACTGGCATTGATGCCTACGCCTTCAAGGTGGATGCTCCAGGGTTGGTAGTGCTGGACCTCAACGCCGCGGCCAGCGCCAACTTCGTCATGCCGCACCACGACGGCCATGGATCTTCCTGTGTCCCAGCCCTGAGTGCGCAGGCCAAAATCGGTGGAGTGATGACAACGCTGGCGTACTCTCTCTCCCCGTCTGACGACTGTGGCTTCGCCAATGGCATCGTCAAGCCCCTGCCGTCCCTCAGCGTCTCATTTGTGGCAGCCAGTGCCGGAACGCACTACGCCGTTGTCAAAACCGAGGAAGAAACCGTCGATGGCGATGCTCACTATCTGTTGGAGATCGACTAACTGATCGCGGCCAAGAGCCCGTAGGTTGACTCCCTACTACGGATTCGCTTCGCTGCGGGATTTGTTCAACGGACTCCTAGAGCCGAATGGCCTCAGCGCTGGCCGGGCCTCGTTTGTGTATCCAGTAAACCAGGCCACTGGCGACGATGGCCAAGCCGCAGCACAGGCTCCACCAGATGCCGCGGATGCCGAGTTCGCTGTAGTTGGTCAGGTACCAGGCCAAGGGCAGGGCCAGCACCCAGTAAGCCAGGAAGTTGAAGATGGTCACAGCCCGCGTCCTGCCCATGCCGCGCAAGACGCCGGTGGCGGCGATCTGGACGCCGTCGAAAACCTGAAAGGCGGCGGCGATGGGCAGGATCGTGGCGCACAGGGCAATCACCGCCGGATCGGTGGAATAAAGCGCCGGTAGTGAGTGACGCAGGAGAATGAACGCCATGGCGGAGATTGCCATCACGCCGCCACCACAAGCCAGCGTCACCCAGGCCGAGCGCTGGGCTCCGTGATGATCGCCGGCTCCGATCAGGTTGCCGACGCGCGTGGTGGCAGCGATCGAAATGCCTAGGGGCAGCATGAACGAAAAAGAGGCCAGGTTCAGGGCGATGGAGTGGGAGTTGACCGCGATGGCCCCGAAGCGGCCGGCGAGGAGCGTGGAGCCGGCGAAGGCGCCCACTTCCAAGACCATCTGCAAGCCGATGGGTAGCCCGAAGTGGAAGATGCGGCCGATGCCGGCGCGCCATTGGAAGGCGATGCGGTCCCAGGGCACCCAGGCCCCTTCATGCAGGCGACCGAGGATGATCCAGGCTGTCAGTCCCAGCATCAGGAAAACCCTGACGGCACTTGAAGCCAGGCCAGCGCCGGTGGCGCCGAGCTCGGGCATGCCCAGGTTGCCCCAGATGAAGAGCCAGTTGACCGCGACATTTATCAGGTTCGCCGCCAGCATGATCCACATGGCCGGGCGCACGATGCTGCGGCCCTGGAGGTAGCTGCGCTGGGCGCAGAAGACATAGAAGAAGGGCAGGCTCCAAACCTGGATGCCCACATAGTCCTGGGCGATTTCCGCCAGGGCCAATTCCTGGCCGAAGAGGCCGAGGATGGTTTCGGTGAAGCACCAGATGAGGGCCATGGGGAGGCTGATGATCAGGCTCGCCAAGATTCCCCATTGCAGGGCGCGGCCACACTTTTTCCCGTCGCCTGCGCCGTGGGCCTGGCTCACGATGGGATCCATCCCGAGCACCACACCGAGTCCAAACAGGAAGGAAACGGAGATGATCGTGTTGCCCAGTGCTACGCCGGCCAGGGCTTCGACGCCGTAGCGCCCCACCATAATTGTGTCCACCACACCCATGGCCATGGATCCCACTTGGGTGGCGATGGCTGGGAGCGCCAGGTGCGCGAGGGCGCGGAGTTCCTTGGTCGTGGCGGACATGGGGTGCGGCGCCTGTGTTGGCGCAGCGCGGACGATACACTCTCGGGGAGCCAACCATGCGTACAAGAAAACTCGGAAGGACAGAGCTTGAGATCCCGGTGATCTGTTTTGGCGCCTGGGCCATCGGCGGCTGGTGGTGGGGCGCAGCAGATGACGAGCAATCGCTGGCTGCCCTCGGTGCGGCCTTGGAGAGTGGAACAAACGCCATCGATACGGCACCGGTCTACGGGTTCGGGCATTCGGAGGAGCTGGTGGGGCGTTTCTTGGCGGCGGAGCGCGGGCGCCGAGAACGGGTCATCGTCATGACCAAGGCCGGCCTGCGGTGGGACACGGACGAGGGGCAACCGTTTTTTGAGACGAAGGATGGGGCCGGGCGCTCGCGGCGCATCTTCCGCAACTCGCGGCCCGCGTCCCTGCGCGCCGAAGTGGAGGCCAGCCTCGGTCGCCTGGGCATCGAGCGCATCGACCTGCTCCAGGTGCACTGGCCCGACGGCACGACTCCCATCGACGAGTCCATGGGAGCCCTGCTGGAACTGCGCGGGGAAGGCAAGATCCGTGAGATTGGCGTTTCAAACTTCAGCCCCGGACAGATGGCGGAGGCCCAAGCAGCCCTGGGGCAAGTGCCCCTGGCCAGCGATCAACCGCCCTATAACCTGCTCGAACGGGCAAGTGAGGAGGATGTGCTGCCCCACGCCATAGAGCAGGGGATCGGGATCGTCGTCTACTCACCTTTGCATCAAGGGCTTTTGACAGGGCGCGTCACCGCGGATCGCGTGCTGGCGGAAGACGATGGGCGTCGCAAGAAGCCCACCTTCAGCCAGGAGAACCGGCGCCGAGTGAATGCCTTCTTGGAAGCCACGGTGGCGCCCATCGCCGAGACACAGGAAGCGAGCTTGGGCCAGGTGCTGTTGGCCTGGACCGTTGACCAGCCCGGAATCACCGCGGCCTTGGTGGGGGCGCGGACTGCTGATCAAGCCCGGGAGAACGCCGCGGCCGGTAGCTTGCAGTTGTCCGCGGTGGAACTGGCTGCCATCAGAGCGGGGGCTCTCAACCTGGAACTGGAGTTGCCCAGGCCCAAGGCGGTGGGCGGCCTGCGGGGATTCATCAAGCGCTTGGCGCGCGGCTAGCGCCCACCCGCTACCTACTTCAGCAGGAGCCTGCGGCGGGTCCATTGCCCAGCTGCTACCTACTTCATCAACGACAGAAGCTTGTCGATATGCCCCTGCGCTTCGTGGCCGCCATGGCCTAGGTGCGGAGTGGCGTCCCAAGCGCTTGGCGGCGCGGCTAGCACCCACCCGCGACCTACTTCATCAGGAGTCTGCGGCTGGTCAATTGCCCAGCTGCCGCCTACTTCATCAACGACAGGAGCTTGTCGACAAGCTCCTCCGCTTCCTCGCCGCTATGGCCCCGGTAGCGAATGATGCCCTGCGCATCTAGCACCAGGAAGGTGGGGAAGGCGCGTGCCTTGTATTCCTGGCAGAGCGGTCCGTTGCCGCTCCCTTGCCAGGAGCTGTACCAGGTCATGCCGGCCTCGGCGCGCTTTTTACGGTAGTCATCCTTGTCGCTGTCCGTGTTGATGCCGATGAGGATGAAGGGCTTGTCCTTCAGACGCTGCACGAGCGTCTTGAGGCGCGGGATTTCGCGCCGGCAGGGGCCTCACCAGAAGCCCCAGAAGTCGAGCATCACCACCTTTCCCCGCTGGTCACTGAGAACCAGTTTCTCGCCGTCCACGTCGGTGGTTTCAAAGTCCGGGGCCTCTTCACCCACACGCGGAGCGGTATAAGTGCCCAGCATGTCCTCGGCTTCCCAGGCCAGCTCAGTGTCGGCGTGGTAGTGCATGATCTTTTTGAGGAGATCGACAGCCTCGTTTTTGTTGCCGGCTTCGAAGTTCACCCGCGCCAACCCGAGGAAAATCCGTGCTTGGTCGGTGCGCTCGTCGACGCTGCTCGCCCAGCGCGCCAGCAAGACGGCGCACTCCTCCAGGGCATCTGGCAGGGCGACTTCCGCCGCCAGCGGAGCGAGCTCGATCAGCCACGGTTCGTTGGTGTGAGTGCTGATCAAACCCTCCAGCAAGCCCAGCTTGAGCTGCTTGAGTTCAGCTCCACCTAGGCCCGACGCCGTCGCATTGGCAAGTAGCCAGGAGCTCGCACGGCCATTCCCCAGTTCAGCGAGTTCCTTGAAGCGGCCCCAGAAGCTGGGGGTTACATCCACCGCTGTCTGGCTTGGGGAGCTGACGCCATCGGCGTCCCCGGCGGCCGGCGCGCTTGCCGTGCGCCGCGCCTGGTTGTATTCGTCTACCAAGCGCTCGAAGAGCAGGTCGAGGGCCAAGCTGGCTGCTCGTGAACCACCGTACTCACTTGCCGTCAGGTGCAGCAGTTCCACGGCCTGGGCGCACTTGGCCTCGTCTTTTTCGCGGCCAGCGTTGTTGAGAATCAGGGCCTTCGCATAAAGGGCTGCGGCGCGCACCTCAAGGTGAGGCGTGGCTGCCGGGTTGGCCGTTGCCAGTTCATGACACCAGGCCAGGGCCTGTTCCTTGTCAAGCAGCTTGCGTACATCAACCAGGGCAAAGAGCGTGTCTTCCATCCACGCTTCCGCAGCGTGCTCGCTAAAGGCCGTGGCCAAGAGGGCAGGCAGCAGCGTGCGGCGGTCGACGAGTTTGATACCCGCATCCTTGGCGTTGCTCACCACCCAGGGAATGGCCCCGCCGCTGCCACCTTCCGCCAGCGCGCGGTAGCGTGGAAAGAACACGATGCAGGGGTGCGGCGGGCGTTGGCGGCGCGAGCGCACGCCGAGGCAGGCCTCTTCCCAACTCGCGAAGGCGGCGGCGTACTCGGTTTCAAGGGCAGCCAGTTCGTCGGAGCAGTTGGTGCGCATGGCTGCAGGCAGGGCCGCCGCGCCTGGCTGGGCCGGAGCTATGAAAAGTGCGGAGATGAGGAGGGACAACATGGGTGGTGGGGATCGGGGGTCGGGGCGCCGGATCTGCCGATGCGGCGGATGTATCTCAGCCGCGGCAGGTCCCGCAGATTGCCCATTAAGGTAGCGCATTGGGGCCTTGCCCGGGGGGCTAGGTCCAATTCCAAACTACATTGACCAAAAGCATACGGAGTGGGCGCATGCCTGCCCGATTAGGGTCTTCCTTGGAGCGAGCAGGGCCGGAAGGAGTAGCTAGCAGAACTCCGAATAGGCCTCCGTCAAGGCCTTGGAAACATCTGCCGGCTCGCGCCCCTCGATGTCATGGCGCTGGATCATCTTCAGGAGCTGGCCCTCCTTCATTAGGGCAATCTGCGGAGATGAGGGGCGATAGGGCTTGAAGTACTCCCTGGCACGGGCGGTGGCCTCGGCTTCCATGCCGGCGAATACGGTGACGATGTGATCAGGGGTTTTTTCGTGCTCCAGGGACAGGCGCAGGCCCGGGCGAGCAGCTCCGGCGGCACAGCCGCAGACGGAGTTGATGAAAACCAGGGTGGTGCCGTCGCGCAGCATGGCCTGGTCCACCCCGTCGTGTGTCATGATTTGCTCGGCTCCCATGGCGGTCATT
Organism: Planctomycetota bacterium; assembly: GCA_002686595.1. Taxonomy (GTDB): domain Bacteria; phylum Planctomycetota; class UBA1135; order UBA1135. The sequence goes on from NYXZ01000136.1 coordinate 5,977, forward strand.
TCGTCGCGCATGGGCTGGACCAGTTGGGGATCGTACATGTGGGGCTTCCGTGCTCGGGATTCGGGGGGATGGGGGGGCCAATATGGCCAGGGTGGCGGGCGGTGCCGCCGCCGGTTGGCCGACGGAACGTGCTGGGGGTGATTCTAGCGCCAACTGCCGCCATGTGAAGCGTAAACCTTCCGTGAACGAGAGAGTGTGCGGGACAGGTGCGCTTCAGGGTCCGGGCGTGATTTCCCATTTCAGGTGCGACCCGCCAGTGATCTGCGCGTCCCCACTGGGCGGGCGGGGGTTTGGGATGGTCGGCCGTGCATTGGCCAGTTAACGGCCCATCCTCACTCCCCCCAACCCCCCCACCCCCCCAGGCCTTTTCCCCGCCAGCAGTCCGGATTCCGTCCTCCGCCGCTCAAGCCCCCCCCCGCCCTTCAAGCCCCCCCCCCCCCGCCCCCCCCCCCCACC
>NYXZ01000137.1 GCA_002686595.1 Planctomycetota bacterium
CTGGCTTCGGCGCCTCGCGCCCCATGGAGGCCGGTGTTTTCGATGTACTCCAACGGCCGGTGGCTCCGGGGGAAGTATTGGTCTCCCTGACCCGCGCCCTGGAGCAATCCGCCTTGGTGCGGGAAAACCGCGACCTGAAGCGGGCCCTCCACGGGCGCGCTTCCTTCGGCGATTTCCTGACCCGCGATCGGGAGACCGCTCGCATTCTGGAAACCGCGCGCACGGTGGCGGACACGCGGGCCACTGCTCTCATCAACGGCGAGAGCGGCACGGGCAAGACGCTCCTGGCGCGGGCCATCCACGGCGCCTCGGCGCGGGCCACCGGACCCTTCATCGAGGTCAACTGCGGTGCCCTGCCCGACGCCCTGCTCGAAAGCGAGCTGTTCGGCCACGCCAAGGGAGCCTTCACCGGCGCCACCGCCGACAAACTCGGACGCTTCGAGGCCGCCGATGGCGGCACCATCTTCCTGGACGAGATCGGCAATGCCAGCCTGGAGTTGCAGGTCAAGTTGCTGCGCGTCATCCAGGAACACAAACTGGAGCGCTTGGGGGAAACACGCACGCGCACGGTGGATGTGCGCTTGGTCTGCGCCACCCATGTTGATCTGGAAGCAGCCGTGGCCGCCGGTACCTTCCGCGAGGATCTCTACTGGCGCATCCATGTAGTGCCCCTGGAATTGCCGCCCCTGCGTTCCCGACCGGCTGACATAGAACACCTGGCCAACCTCTTTCTGTCCAAGTTCCGGGCCGAATACGAACGCCCCGCCAGCACCTTCAGCGCCCCCGCCCTGGCCCGTTTGGCGGCCCACCCCTGGCCCGGCAATGTGCGTCAGCTGGAACACACAGTTGAGCGGGCGGTCCTGCTCTCCACCGGCGAGGTACTGCAGCCGGCGGACCTGGGACCTGATTTCGCCGCCGCGGTTCCGGCCCCGGACTCCATCAGCGCCGGCTTGGATGGCCTCGGTGGCCTGCTGGCCCTGGGCCAGTTGCCGCCCCTGCGCCAGGCCTTGGAAACCCCCGAACGGCTCTTGATCTGCCGCGCCCTGGAGCTGACCGCTGGCAGCCGCAAGGCCACCGCCGCCATGCTCGGCATCAACCGCACCACGCTCTTCAACAAGATGCGCAAGTACGGCCTGCTGGACCCCGACTCCCTCTCGACTCCAAGCGCTCCCACGGCGCCCCCCGGCCAACCCTAGGAGTCCGTTGATAAATTCCCTACTACGGCAAAGCCATCGGTGCCATCGGTGCCATCGGTGCCATCGGCGCTGGCGAAGGCGACGCCGCGTCAGCCTTGTCGCCGCTGGCTGTGCCTCGCGACGGGACTCTCTCAACGGACTCCTAGGCAGCTTCCCACCTTCACCTTTGGAACCATCCCCCGCCAAGCCCTAGGCTGCGGTCCCCGCCCCCCACTTTCCCGATGAACAAGACCTCAACCTGGCCGCTCCTGGTCGTCGCCGCCGCACTGCTCGCCGCCCTGGTGGCGGTGGTCGCCCAACCCAAGCGTTCCGCCGATCAAATCCTGGAAGATGTGCGCGAACAGCGCACGTCTGGCCAGTTCGACGACCACTTGGTGCACCTGGATCTCAACCACGCTTTGCTGTTGGCCCAGGAAACCGGAGACAACGACCTGGCGGCTCGCATCCTCTTGGAAAGGGCCGACCTCTTGACGGGCCTCGGTTCCCACGGCCTGGCCCGGGACGATTTGGTACTGGTCCTCAGGGAGGGTGGCCTGGCTGACAATTCCGCCGAAGGCAGCCTGTTGATCGAGGAACGCATCATCGAGTTGGACATCGCCGAGGGGCGCTATGGAGTCGGCTTGCGCAATGTGGAGGCCCTCCTCGAACGCCAGGTAGAACGCCACTCCGCCTGGTTGCTGGCCGGCCGTCTGCAGGCGGCCATCGGTGCGGAACGGGAGGCCGAATGCGCCGCCCTGTGCGCTCGCTCTCTGGCACGCATGACCCAGGACGAGGCCCGCTCCCTGGTGGAGGATGTCTGCGCCCGCGACCAGCGCGATCCCCTGCGGGCCCAAAGCCTGCGCAAACTCCAAGGCCTCTTCCCCCCCGGGGACGAGGCCACCCAACAGGAACTCCTGGACATCACCGCCAGGGCCAGCGACCGTTACGCAGCTGCCCGTTCAGCTTGGGCCGCCAGCCTGGCCGCCGCTCCCTCACCCACCGCGAAGAATGGTCTGGGAACATCAGCGGGCACCCCCGGCGGCGAAGCCATCAACGGCCTCTTGGACCTTCTACTGCGAGCTGGCCAGAGCGGGGCGGCCCTGGACCTGGGCCTGGTTTGCCTGGAACAAACCGATATCGCCTCCGACGAGGCATTCCTGCGGCGCCTGCTACAAGTCATGGTGGCCGAGGGGCAACTGGATCAGGCTCGGGAGGTGGCCCAGGACTGGATGAACCTGGAGTTGCCGGGATCTCCGGAGACTTTCGAGACCATCTGCCTGGCCCTCTACAGAGCCGAGGCCTGGGGCCCCATGCACCAGGCCCAGGATCTCCTGCGCCGCACTGGCAGCAGCGGCGCCCGCTCCATGGCCAACTTCTACCTGGGCCTCTCGAAACTAGCTCGAAAACGCCCAGCTGAAGCCCAGTTTTGGTTGGACAGATACCTCAAGAACAACCCGGTTGAGCCCTTTCCGGGGGCCGCGGCCGCCGGGTACCGGTTGATCTCGACGGCTCACCGGTCCCTGGGCAGCGGCCGGGAAACAGCCAGCCTCTTGGGGGCGGTCGACCTGGAACCAGCTGGCGACGGCGAGGACTGGCTGCGCCTGGCGGAGATCCAAACCACGGGCACGAGCCCCAACTTCCGCCTCGCCACCCAGCGCCAACTGCAGGCCATGGTGCTTTTGCCGCGGCGCTGGGAGGAGCTCATGCCCACCTGGCGCGCCTACGGCGAGGAAAGCCTGATCGGCGATGCCCTAGACACCAAGGGCCTGCAGCAGGAACTCGTCTCCCAAGACCGTTTCCTGCCGACCCTCACCGTGGGGCCCTATGGTCTGTTCCGCGTGGCCGAGCACCACCGGGAAGACAGTCGCCCCCGGGGCGTGATCGCCGTACTGAACGAGTTGCTGCGCCAGTACCCAGGGTTCATCCCGGCCCTCGACCTGATCGTGGAAGCCCACCTGGACCTGAATCAACAGTCCCTGGCGGCCCAGCGTTTGACAGAACGCCTGGAACTGGCGGGGCGCGACGGCGCCAGCGCACTCCACTTCGAGCGCTTGGACACCGCCGCCTTCCCCGCCCATCTGAGGCGCCGCCTGGTGGAGGGTGATCCAGCCCGTTCCGGCCGCGTCGTCATGGCCAGGGAACTGCTGAACTCCGGCGCAGCGGCCGCCGCGCGCCTGGCCCTCGGGCGCACCCCCGCCAAGCAAATGGACCGGGAAGAACGCCTGCTGTTGGCCCGCATTAGCCTGGAGATGGAGCAGCCCCGGCGGGCTGTGCAAATCCTCTCCATGGAATCAAATGCGAACACCGTCTCCGCCCCTGGCTCAGGGGAAGAGGCCGCGGGTGACTCAACGGCGGCGGCTTCCGACGGTCAGCTCGCCACCCAACTTGATACGTCCCCCAGTCACACGGACATGGTCAGCTTCCGCCTGGAGCTCGCCGCCCTCTTGATGGAAGGCAACGGAGATGAAGTTGAAACTCGCCTCCAGGCCTGGTTGGAAGACGCTGTCCTGGAGCGCGATGCAGCCCTGCCCCTGGTGGACGAGTTTTTGGAGCGCGGCGCCACGCTGCCGGCGCTGAACCTGCTGCAAGCCCTGGATGCGGCCCCGGAGACGCGGGGTGGCGAAGTCCTGATTCGCCTGGCCATCACCCAGAGTCTTCTGGGTCAGGTGCAACAGGCCCGGGAGAGTGTGGCCCGGGCCGAGGCCTTCTTGACGGATGGGCGCCCAGAGCTCATGCGCGTCTTGGAGATGGTGGAACACCACGATTGGCGCAACCTGCCCGCCATGGCGCTGGAGGTGCGCTCAAGCGAATTCCAGCCCAACGAGGTTCAGGACCTAGCCCTTTTGTTGTGCGAGGAACGCTTCGTCGAAGCGGGCGATCGCCTGCAGGCCCTGTCCGCTGCCGGAGTCCCGGACAACGCCGGCGACCGCGTATTCCTGGCGGCGGCATTGGCCGCCATGACCGCGGGGGAAGTCACGGTGCCCAATGGTTGGGGAGCAGCCTCCCTCTCCGAGACCAGCCAAGCAGTCGGCGAGTCGGGGAATAGGAACATCACGGGCCGCGATCCGCGGGAACTGCTCGCCCTGCGCCTGGCCCTGGACGTGCCCGGCTTTGAACCTTGGATCATCAAGCGCCTCTTCGATCTACCGGCTGATCAAGTCGGGGCTCTTTGGCCCACCTGGTTCGGCCTGCGCGCCCTGGCGGCCCTCGGACGAGATGAAACCGTCGACCAATCCCTGCACCTGCTCCAGCGACCCCGCTACGCATTTCCCCCGGCCTGGGATCTCTCCGAACGCCGCCTGTTGGCACGAACAGGCTCCCGCGATCATCCAGACATGGTAGAGCTGCGGCGCAAACGGTGGTCCATCTTGGGACGCAGCGATGCGGATCGGACCCAGGCCACCCTCGACCGGGTTGCTCTCTTCCGCAGCTCGGGCAAACTGCCTGGTGCCCTGCAACTCCTCGAAGGCGTGGTCGAGATCGCCGATCCCCTGTTGGCCCTGCCACTTCTGGCGCGCCTGCGGGGAGAAACCAATGATGTGGTCGGCGCCATCGAGGCCTGGCGACGGCTCCTGCCCCTGCTGACTCCACCCGACGGCACGCCCTCTTCCAATGAAGCAGCTGTGGCGGAGTTCGTGCGCTTCATGGAAAATGTCCACGAGCGCATGCCAGGACAACTGAACCGCGAGGCCCTCAACCGCGAACTACAGGACCTGGCGCGAGCCTTCCCGCGAGACCCCCTGCCTGTGATTGCCCTGGCCCGCATCGACCTGGGCTTGGGCTTGGCCGACGCCACGCGCACCTCCGTGGCCCGCTCCCTGCAACGGCTGGAGGTTTTCCGGCGCGCCACCGGGCACACACCCTTGGAGCATCTGCGTCCAGGTGTGACCGAGCGCTGGGTCAGGCATCTGGCGGAACTGGACATGGAGCGAGCATTGACGGCCCTAGATGATGAGCTCGACCGCCAGCCCGGCTCCATCACCCTCTGGCGCCTCTTTGGTGATCTCCAACGCAAGTCCGGCGACCGCAACGGGGCTCAGGAAACCTACTACCGGCTGCTGACCATGAGCGGAGACAGCAGTTCCGCGGAGGCCCTGGCCCTCCTGGCCGCCGAGGCCGGTGATAGTGCCCGTCGCGTTGCCCAATACTTGAACGCGGCCACGACCCCCATTCCCGGGGCGCCCGCTGGCGAAACGCAAACCACTCCCAAGGTGCGGCGCGATTTCATCCGCGCCCTAGCGGAAACCAACGGCCTGCGCCCGGAGTGGAGAGCCCCCCTAGCGACACTCCGCGCCCTGACCACCGGCACCTACACGGCCCGGGACTTGGGCCGTGAGGAAGTGGCTCTAGAACTGGCCCTGGCCCACCTGCGCCGGGGGGAGCCCCGTGACGGGGCAGCCGCTCTGGAGCTCCTCAAGCCCCTGGCAACCCTGGCCAAAACCCCCTATCGCGCGGACCTGCTCCGGGCCCTCATCAGCCTGGCGAGTCGTTCCCCGCTCCAGGCCGGCTGAGCACCTCTGCCAAGCTGCCGAACTTCCAAGTCCTGAGAAGCGACTCCAGGCGCGCAGCTGTGCGGCCCAAGGCCACGCGGTGGCGGAAGGTGCTCAACCAGGGCGCGGGGATGCGCGGCTGGTCCGGGTCGAACTCCCAGGGATGCAAGTAGAGACAGAGCGGACGTCCGAGGGCGGCAACGCGGCGTAGGGCAGCGCGCTGCAGGCCACCGGGCAGCAGGCGCAGGTAACCACCGCCTCCCACGGGCAGATTGCGCCCGAGACAGGGCATGGTCGTGACCGGGAACTCGGTGATGGTGCTTGTGTCTCCGCCCGCGCCGTCGCTCCGACAAGGCACTTCCACCGGCGTGATTACACCGGGGAAATCCGGTACGCCGTAGGTTGGGTGAGAGATGGGATGCACGCTGGAGTCAAAGGTGTAGCCCCGGCTGGCGAGGACCTCGAAGGCCCACCAGGTCTCGCGTGTCAGGGTGAAAGTGCAGGCGCGAAAGCCCCGCGGGCGCGGAGCACCGGCGGCCATCAGGGTCTCTTCCGTGCGGGCCAGATCAGCGTCCAAGCCCTCTGGGCCCAGCTCGCCCAGGAAGCGGTGATCAAAGCCGTGACTGGCGATCTCGTGTCCGCCATCCAGGCAACGGCGCACCAGGTCGGGGCGCCGCTCTGCGATCCAGCCCAGGAAGAAAAAGGTGGCCCGGGCATTGTGTCTTTCGAGGGCGGAGAGGATCAGCTCCATGCCCACATCAATCCGCGAGGGAATCGTGTCCCACTTCGAGCGCGGAAAGTGATGCGCCAGGTTGGCCACCTGGAAGTACTCCTCCACATCGAAGGAGAGGGCGTGCAGCTGGGTCGGGTCGCGCTCGGCGCTCACAGGATTTCCTCCACGGCGGCGCAGACCCGGCGGGCATTGCCCTCCCAGGTCAACTCGCGCGCCTCCACGGTGCGGCGGGCGGCGGCGCCCAGACCCCGCATGAGGTCCGGCTCCTGGGCCAGCCGTTCCAGGGCCGCCGCCAGGGCCGGACCATCCCCGGGGGGCACCAGGAGCGCGTCTTGTTCCGGCGTCAGCACCTCGCGCAGGTTGGCCTGGTCCGGAGCGATAATCGCCAAGGAGGCGGCCATGTACTCGTGGAGCTTGAGGGGCGAGGCATAGGGGTTGATGGCCGGTACCAGGCCGATGTCAAAGGCGGCCAAGAGGGACGGTATCTCTCCGTGGGGCCGCGGCCCGGCCAGGTGCAACCGATCCGCCACGCCCAGTTCCCGGGCCTGGGTCTGTAGGGCTGGAACAGCTGGACCCTCGCCGATGACAACCAAACGCGCCCGGCCCAGGGTCGGCCGCGCCAGGGCTTCCACGACCAGATCCAGGCGGTGCCAGTCGCGCAGGTAACCGACGAAACCCAATATCGGCCCGTCGTCGGTGGCACCCTTCCCCGCGCCCGGGCCAGCCGTGTCGTGTGCCCCGTCGTGCGCGCCGTCGCCCGCGGTGTCGTCCGCGGCGGCCAGTTGCTCCAGGCCCAGCGCGGCGCGCGCTGCGCCGCGCTCGGCGCCGTCGAAATCAGCCAGGTCCACTCCATTGGGCGTGACGATGATGCGCTCGGGATCGGCCCCCAGCTCCACCAACATGCCCGCCAGCACTTCACTGACAGCACAGATCAGGTCGGCGTTCTCAAATATGTAGCCTTCCATGCGCCTGGCCAGGCCCGGGAAGCTGAGGCCCCGGGTGCGGCCCAGTTCATGCACCATGGGCGAGTTGACTTCCAGCACCAAGGGCACGCCCAGGGCTCGGGCAGCCTGCAGACCACCGGCATTGCCAAAGGCGTAGCGCTCGTAGATGAAATCCGGGCGCCACTCCCGTCCCCGGGCCCGCAACATGCGCCGGGCCGAGGCGCTGTAGCCGTACTCCGCCAGTTCCCGCAGGAAGCGCGGCAGGTGTTCCCAAAGGCTCCAGCGACTCTCCCGCTGCGGCGCGGCTGGCCTCTCTGCGGCAGCGCTGCCCTCGGTGGCCCCGGGGCGATCCGTGTTATCGGGGCTATCAGGGCTATCAGTGTTATCGGAGCTACCGGTGCCGTCGCCCCGGCGCACCAGCGCCACTTCCTCGACCTCCTGGCCCGTGGCTCGGAAGGCCCGCAACATGGAACGAATGTGGACCGCCTGGCCGTCCTCGGCGGCGGTCCGGTGGTGGTAGAGAATCCTCATTGGCCCCCGCCCTCCTGTGCGCGCTCCGAGAGGCCCTGGGGACCGGGGGATGGCGCCGCCCGCGCACCGCATTGGGCGCTCTGCAGGACTCCCTCAAGAGCCTCGCAGGCCCGTTCCCAGGTCAGAGGCTCCACCATGGCGCGCAACTTCTCGGGCTCGGGGAGGGCTCCTGCGGCCAGTAGGGCTGCCAGGGCACCGGTGTAATCCGCCTGGCCCGTGCCAGCCGCAAGGAGTTCGGGACAAGCTCCCAGCAGCTCGCCGCTGCCTCCCACCGCCGTGGCCAGCACCGGGCGCCCGCAGGCCAAGGCCTCCAGCACCACGTTGGGCCGCCCCTCGCGGGTCGAGGGCAGCAGCACCAGATCGCAGGCCGCATACCAGCGCGCCAAAGCTCCTGGCGTCAGCTCCCCCACCAGGGAAACACGCTCGGACAGATCGGCGGCGGAAACAGCGGCGGACAGCGCCGCCTGCAGGGGGCCGCGTCCGATGAATGCCAAATGAGCATCGGCGGGCGCGGCGGAGGCGAAGGCACCGAGGGCGACCAGGGGCTGTTTGCGGGGAATCAGATGGCCCACGGCGAGCAGGAGTTGGCCCCGTTCCGGCAAGCCGAGTTCACTTCGGGCTCGCATCCGCTCGGCTTCATCAGCCAGGGGAAAGGCGGCCAGATCGACGCCGTTGGGCGTCAGCACGCCGCGCTCTGCTCCCGCCAGGCGATCCATGGCGGACACCAAATCGAGGGAGACCCCACACCAAGCCCCGGCGGCCCGCAGGTACTCGCCCAGGAGCGGCGCCAGGTTCGGGTCCTGGGCCACTTCGAGCACGTCGGAACCGCGCCCGTGGATCAGGCAAGGCAGGCCGCGCCGGGCCAAGGGCGGCGCTAGGGCGGCAGCTGGCCAGGCGTAGTCGCAGATGACGACATCCGGCGCGGGCCCGCGATCCAAAGCGCCCAGGGCGGCTCGGGCGAAGGCGCGGCCGTTTCTGGGGTCGCGGCGATTGCCACCGGGCAGGTGCAGGTAGCGCGGGCGCTCGATGGTCAACCCGCCACGCTCCTCGCGGCTCTCCATGGCGGCCAAATCGCGCCAGGCCGGGCGCAGGCGAGGCCAGGGAACTCGGGGCACGGGGCGAATGATGCGCAGCTCGTGTCCCCGGCGGGCCATGTGCTGCCAACGCCGCTCCGCGAAGATGCCCTCTCGGGGCAGGGCGGCGCTGGGGTACAGAGAGGTCACCACGGCGATTCTCACGCCAGCTGCTCCTCGACGTCGTGGCGCCGACGCCACCGTTCAAGGACCAGCAGACTCCACAATAGGCGTCCGTGGTCCCGGCGGCCGGCACGGTGTTCCGCCAAGCGGGAGCGCAGCACATCCCGGGCAAACCAGCTCTCGGGCAATGCCACCAGGGCCTCTTCCACCGGGCCGCCCAGGGGACCGCGGATCCAGGCCGTGAGGGGCGTGTCGAAACCGCGCTTGGTTCCCGCCAGAACCTCCGCCGGCAAGCGCGGGGCCAGGGCCCGGCGCAGGGCGTGTTTCCCGCGCCCGCGGTGCACCTTCTCCCGGGGCGGGAGCGGCGCGAAGGCCTCCACGAAACGGTGGTCCAAAAGCGGCACGCGCACCTCCAGGGAAACGGCCATGGAAGCCCGGTCGACCTTGGAGAGGATACGGTCCGGCAGGTTGGTGCGCAGGTCCGCGTACTGGGCGCGGTAGAGGGAGCCGGCCTCACGCGGGGCGTGGTAGTGGGCGGCGAAGGCGTCGAAGGGATCGTGTTCCGCGAGCATTTCCACCGCCCCCTTGGACAGCAGGGCCAGGGCCTGGTCGCGGGAGAGTTGGCTGACGCTGTTCCAATACGAACGGGCCGGGTCTTCCCCCAGGTGGCGCAGAAAGGTGCCCGCTCGCAGGGGGCGCGGGGCCCAGTCCAATGCGGGGTAGAGCGCTCCCAGGCCCGCGGCCAGGCGCGCTCCCAGGGGGCCGATCAGGCTCCGCAATCGGTTTTCGGCCGCGTCGTGCACATAGCGCCGGTAGCCGGCAAAGACCTCGTCGCCGCCGTCACCGGAGAGGGCCACGGTGACATGCTTGCGGGCCATGGCGGAGACCAGGTAGGTGGGCACGCAGGAAGGATCCGCGTGGGGTTCATCGAAGAACCAGGGCAAGACATCGAGGGCCAGGGTGGGGTCCGCCGTGAGCACCTCGCCATGTAGCTTCGCGCCCAGGCTCGCGGCCGTGCGGCGGGCAATGGGCAACTCGTCATGGCTGCGCTCGTGGAAGCCGACGGAGCAGGCCAAGGGTGCCTCGCCCGTGCCCCGGGCCATGCTGTCCACCACGGCGGTGCTGTCGATGCCGCCGGAGAGAAATGCCCCCAGGGGCACATCCGCCACCAACCGTTCCGCCACCACGCGATCCATCAACTCCCGGATTTCGCCGTCCGAGGCGGCGCTGGTCCGCAGATTGGCAGGCGGCGCCCAGTATTCCGCAAGGCGAGCCTGCCCGCCGGCCCGCCAGGTGAGGAAGTGTCCGGGCAATAGCCGTTCGATGCCATCCCAGGCGCTGTGGGCGCCGCCCACATAGCCCTGGACCAGAAAATCCAGCAAGGACGCGGCCCGCAACCGGCGGCGGCTGGCCCCCACCAAGAGCGCTTTGGGCTCGCTGGCGAATGACAGGCCCTTTTGCCTAGAGGCGTTCCAGGAGTAGAAGAGCGGCTTGATGCCCAAGCGATCCCGGGCCAGCAGTACGCGCGGCCCGCTGCCCTCGGCCCCGGCCCGTTGCCTGGTGTCCACCACGCAGATGGCGAACATGCCGTGCAGGCGTTTCAGGAATCCGTCGCCTTCCTGTTCATAGAGGTGCACGAGAACCTCCGCGTCGGAGTCGCTGCGGAAGCGATGGCCCGCGGCCTCCAACTCGCTGCGCAGTGCGCGGAAGTTGTAGATCTCCCCATTGCAAACCACGGCCACATCTTTTCCCTCATTCCAAATGGGCTGGCGGCCGCCCGCTAGGTCGATGATTGCCAAACGCGCAAAGGCCAGACCGAAGCCGGGCCCGGTCTCCACGCTCTCCTCGTCCGGCCCGCGGTGGGCTAGGGTCTGCACCCGTTCGCGCAGCAAGTTTCCGTCAGCGTCGCCGCGCTGATCGTCGAGAATTATTCCGGTGAAGCCGCACATGGATTTGGTGGCGCCGACTCCGCGGCCTCGCCACGGGCGCCGCCCCTCAACCGGGAGTGTTGCGCAGCCCGTGGGCTGGCACAAGACGGCGGCCGCCAGGACCTCCAAGACCGGCCCCGCCGAGCGAGCTGCGCCCCCCACCGGGAGCTCGGCTTGAGGCGCTGATGGCACCCTGCCCGCGGCGGCCGGAGCCAGCGCCGCCGGCGTCCTCGGCATCCATTTGGCGGCGAGCAAGCACAGTAAAAACCAGGATCACCGCTACATAATGATAGAAGAGGTCGAAGTGGGCCCGATTCAGGAAAGTCGATCCCACCAAGAAGGCAGCCATGGAGGCCTCCAGCATGCTGGTATAGGAGAGAATCCAGCTCGAGTAGTACCGGCGCCGGGCTCGTCGCCGCAGGCGCCAGAGATCGGTGAAGGAGAGCACAATCAGCAACAGATACAAACCAAAGGCAATGGAACCGCCCTCGGCCCAAATCTGGAGGTAGCTGTTGTGGGCCACGCGCGTGCGCCCCTCGGCCATTTCATCGGTGACTATTACCGGATCGTAGCGCGCGTAGTTCTCCTGGAAGCGGTTGAAGCCCACGCCCATCACCGGGTTGTCCTTGATCATCGTCCAGGCCACGCCCCAGGCTTGCAGGCGCCCCTGGGCCGAGCCCTCGGTCTGGTAGTCGGCGATGGTGCTGATGCGCTCCACGTATTTCGTCGGGGCGATGGCCAAGCCCGCCAGGGCGAACAGGCCCAGGGTGGCCAGGCCCGCCAAGCGATTGCGGGACCGCCAACAGAGCACCAGGATTGTGACTGCCAGGGCCAGGAAGCCACCACGGGAGTAGGTCAAGACCACCGTCAACACGGTGAAGGGCACCAGGACCCAAAGAGCCCTCCGCAGCAGGACATTTTTTTCCGCGGCACCCAGGTGCACCAACAGCGGCAGGGCCATGCAGAGGGCCAAGGCGAAGTCGTTGTTGTCCGCCAACATGCCCCCTGGCCCTTGCAGAATTGTCAAGTTGCCGAAGGAGAGCACTCCGGCCAGGCCAGACTTCAGCCCATAGAATCCGAAGGAGAGGGCAAAGACCCAAAGCAGAACGCGCAATTGGCGCCGTTCACGCACGATCCCGGTGGTGAAGAGGGCCACCGCCACGACCTTCAGGAAGTTCGTGAACTGAAAAGTGGGCAACTCACCGCTGCCGGCTGAGAGGATGATGCCCAGGCCGATGACCAGGGCCAGGGCAAACATGATCCAGGTGCGCGGGTCTGGTTTGAAGAACTGCTTATCAACGCGCTGCGCGACGAACCCGGCCAGCGTCACCAGGGCCACATAGTAGGACCAGCGCATTTCCCGAGCGAAACCCCAGGTCAGGTCCTGGACACGCATGTAGGCCAGCAGCGAGAAGAGCACCAGCCCCACGAAAGGTCGCCGAAAACAGGTCGGCAGGGAGATCAGAATCGCCAGGGCGACGAGGACATCACGCATGGCTGGGGCCGACTCCTACGCTACAGGAACGGGGCGCGAACCCCCTCGATCAGGGAATGCAGAGCCGGCGTCAACAGCGCTGATTGTGTCACCCAGGCCCAAGTGAGAAAAACCAGGCCGCCCACCACAAGCGTCGTGCAGGCGGCCCAGATTGCGTGCGTCAGACGCATACGGCGCACCTCGACGCGTGTAGCGATGGCGCCCACGGATCCCAGCACCGGCACCACCATCACACGGCTGACATCATTGATGCTGCGGAAGGCACTGCCGCTGTATTCCGTGCCCAGGGCCAGACTGCTGCCCAGGCCGAGGCCCATAAAGAGGGCAAAGAGTGTAATCAGGAGGGGATCTGGTTCCGTGGGGCGATTCGGTTTGGCCACCCGTTCGGTTATTTCAAATGGATCCCCGGCGGCGCTGTTGATGTGGTCGACGCGTAGCTTCTTGTCCTGAAAACTGCCGTTGACCTGTTCCTGGAGCAGACGCAGTTGATGGATCTTGGCTTCTCCTTGGCGGATCTCACTGTAGACGGTCTGTAGCACCCGAGCGCTTTCACGGTCATCGGCCACGGCGCTCTCCAGCCACTGGTGCCGCACCCTGGCAACCTCCAGCTCACTCGCCATGGCATCGATCTGTTTGAGCAGTTGGGCCCGGTCGGGATTGGGCACCCGTACGCCGGCCACACCGCCCTGCAACATCTCCTGGCGCAGGTCATCAATCTGGCTGCTCTTCTCGGTTATCTGGCTGGCTAGCAACTTGTGCTGGGAGTGGGCGCGTCCGTAGCCGCTTAGCTTCTCCTCCAGCTCACGGCGCTCACCTTCCAAACGTGTGATCTCATCCGCATGCCCGCCGGTGCCGGTAATATCGCTTGTGACCTCAATCGGCATCTTGGCCAGCAAATCTCGTTTGCCCGCCAGGTCGACCTTGAGCAAGGCCTCGCGCTGTCCGGCGGCCTCCAGCTCAATCTCGTTTTTGCCCAAGCGCTCAAACACGAAGTCCTCTCCGCGAGCCTGATTGGAACCGGGCGCCGGCTGGGTTGGCGAGATGTTGTAGCGCTCCTTCAAGCGCGCCAGTTCCTCCTCCTGCTCGGCCAACTGGACCTGCAGGGCGGAACGCGTTTCCTTGAGTTTATCTAGCTCCGCGTTTTCCTTGGTCTTGCCGCGCTCTAGCACCTGTTCCTGCCAGGCAGTGCTGAGGGCGTTGAGGAATTCCACGGCCCGGTTGGGGTCCGTGTCAGCGTAACTCATGGTGACAAAGGTCGAGGCGGCCCCCTTGGCTTTCTGGTGTACAGTGACCTCGATGTTCTCCTGAATGCGGCGCCGGAACTCCGCCTGATCCATGCTCGAAAGGGCCAAGTATTGAGGCCACTTCAAGGTGCGTAACACGCTGTCAAGGCGCGCCAATGACTTGATCTGGTAGGAGGCGTTTTGCACCTCCTGGCTGCTGGCCGAAGGCCCCCGGCTGCCGGCGTCCGGCAGACTCGTCTCGCGCACTTCGATTTGGGTGCGCGTGACGAATTTCTTGGGGACGACAACGGCGAAGGAGGCCCCGAGGGCGAACACGATCACCGCCGGTACGATCACCAACCAACGCCGCGCCGTGAGTACACCGAGGAACTCCTGGAGCTGTCCTCTGCCTTCTACTTCTACTGCCATGGTTGAATTCGGCTCCTAATAGATGCCGCCGCCCCCTCCGAAACCGCCGCCCACTCGGCGACGCCCGCCAAAGCCTGTATTGATTCCGAAGAGCGCTCCACCCACGCCCTGCAGGACCTTCTTCACCGGAAATAGCAAGTCATCCAGGAAGTAGCCGAGCTTGGCCAATAGTGTGGGGGGCACAAAAACAATGTCTCGCTCGCGCAAGGTTGTATTAAAAGTGGAATCCCCACTGCCCTCGAGCATGTCACCGATGTTGACGGTGATCACCAAAGGATCGCGGGGATCGGCGCGAATGATGCGCACGCGGCCGAGGTTGGCAGTGTTCTCGTCGGGTTGGGCTGCCATGACCGCCTCGAAGACCGTTAGATCGCCGGGGAATATCTGTTCCCCGTCGTTGTTGACCTCGCCGAAGATGAAGTACTTCTTGCCCTCGGTTTCAATGCGCACCTTGATGTCCGTGCCATCGGTGTAATAGGGCGCGTACTTTTCGGTCAAGAGCGCCTCGACCTCCGAGCGCGTGTTGCCTGCCACATGCACCGCATCGATTTCCGGCAACATGATTGTGCCGTCGATGGCCACGGTCTCCGTGGCGTAGATTTCCTTCTGGTGCAGGACATCCATGATCGTGACCTTGTCACCGATGGAGAGCCAATTCTCCTCTTCGGCATTACCTGTGTAGCGGTTGCCGAAGCCGTCCGTGTTGAGATACTGCAACAGGCGTTTGTCCGGCTGTGAGGTGCAGGCGCAGAGCGCCATCAGAACCAGGGCCAGCAGGGCCGGACGCAGCGAAAGAAGCCGGGGGGGGATCATGGGGATAGCTGGGGGCGGCCCCCCGCGAGGGGGTGGGGTAACGAGCCCGGGAAGGCTCTGGGAGGGTTGGGAGGGCCGCTTGTGAGGTCTTCATCGGCCTCCTGGGGCTCTGGGTTGACTATCCCTTGCCCTTCAGACGCGATCACCGTACTGGCGGTCGTAGTAGTCGCGGTAGGCACCGGACATAACTCGTTGCGTCCACTCATCTTGTGATTCATACCAACGGATCGTCAGGGGCAGGGCCTGCTCGAATGTGAAGCGCGGTTCCCAGCCCAGTTCGGCCCTGATCTTGGAGGCATCAATGGCGTAGCGCCGGTCGTGTCCCGGGCGGTCCTTGACGAAGGTGATCAGGGACTCGGGTTTGCCCAGGGCCTGCAAGAGGGTCTTGACGATGGTCAGGTTGGGGTACTCATTGTTGCCGCCGATGTTGTAGACCTCGCCGGCTTCACCGGCCTCGGCCACGCGCAGGATGGCTTCGCAGTGGTCGACCACATAGAGCCAATCGCGCACATACAGGCCGTCGCCGTAAATAGGCAGAGCCTTGTCCGCCCGGGCGTTGGCGATCATCAAGGGGATCAGCTTCTCCGGGAACTGCCAGGGTCCGTAGTTGTTGGAGCAGCGCGTGATGCAGGCTGGGAACCCATGGGTGTGGACCGCGGCACGCACCAGGAGATCGCTGGCGGTCTTGCTCGCCGAGTAGGGCGAGTTGGGTGACAGGGGCGTATCCTCAGTGAAGTAGCCCGTCTCCCCCAGGGAACCGTAGACCTCGTCCGTGGATACATGCACGAACTTGCCCAGGCCCCGCTCGCGTGAAACATCGAGCAAGACCTGAGTCCCCACCACATTGCTGGTGACAAACGGCAATCCGGATTCAATGGAACGATCCACATGGCTCTCGGCTGCAAAGTGCACCAGGTAGTCCACCTGACCTGCGGCATCGAAGGCCCGGGCCACATCCTCCGCCCGACGGATATCGCCGTGCACGAAGGTGTAGCCGGGGTGCGTCTCCACCGCGGCCAGGTTTTCCAGGTTGCCGGCGTAGGTCAGGGCGTCGAGGTTGACGATGCGCCAGTCCGGGCGCTCCGCCACCAGCGTGTGGATGAAGTTACTGCCGATGAAGCCGGCACCGCCGGTGACGATGATCGTCTTGCTCATGGTGGGTCAAGCCTTGGGAAAAGGTACAGGGTCTCCGGGCCACCCCAGTCTGCTCCCTGGCCCCCCGTGGGGCAAAGGTGTCAGGATGAAAAGCGCCACGGAGCGTGGTATCCGACCCGCCTCTCCACCCTCAGCGCCCGGCGATATAGGTCGCCAGGGCCGTGCGCCAATGGGCCAGTGGCCGGCCGCGCAGGGCGGCCAGTTTGGAGCAATCGAGGACGCTTTGGGGCGGGCGCGGAGCTGGTCGGGGAAAATCGACGGTGCCGCAGGGGCTGACTTCCACGTCCGTGATGCCGGCGAGTTCCAAAGTGGCCACGGCCAGCTCGTACCAACTGCAAGCCCCCTCGCAGGAGGCGTGGTAGATGCCAGGCTCGCCGCTCAGGAGCACATCCCACAGGGCCGGGGCCAGCTCCAGCGTAGAAGTGGGCGAACCGATCTGGTCCGCCACCACCTTGAGCGCATCCCGCTCCCGGGCCAGGGCCAACATGGTTCCGGGGAAGTGCCCGCCACGGGGCCCGTAGAGCCACTGGGTGCGCACCACCCGGGAGCCTTCCGGCCAAGCCTCCAGGGCCTCCCGCTCCCCCACCAGCTTTGTGCGTCCGTAGGCCGAGATGGGCGCCACCGGGTCATCCTCTCGATAGGGCTTCTCGGACTCGCCGTCGAAGACGAAATCCGTGCCCACCAGGACCAGGGGCAGCTCCTCCCGGGCGCAGGCCCTGGCCAGCACGCCACAGGCCGTGCCGTTGACCGCCAAGGCCAACTGTTCATCTTCCTCGGCCTGGTCGACGGCCGTGTAGGCCGCGCAGTGGATGACACCGACCAGGGGGCCGGCTCCGCGAAACAGTACGGCCACGGAAGCTTCATCCGTCAGATCCGCCCCCGGGAAATCCACACCCGGCTCCGCCTGCAAGTCAGTTCCCACGGCCCGCAGGTTATCCGGCGCCGCCAACAACACCTGGCTGCCGAGCATGCCCGCGGCGCCCGTCACCAACACCCGCCCGCGCTCCCCCTGGACTGCCACGGGCGTCAGTTGGCCTCGGCTACCGCCTGGCCTGCCCTGGCATCCGTGTGGTTTGCGCCGCCCTCCGCCACCAGGTTGCTGGCCACGCGCAGGGACTCGAAAGTGCCCGCATCGGTCCACCAGCCATCGAGCACCTCATAGCTCATGGACCCATCCCGGATATACCAGTTGTTCACATCGGTGATCTCCAACTCGCCGCGTTCGCTGGGCTCGAGGGTGTCGATGATCTGCCAGACGCGCTCGTCGTACATGTAGATGCCGATCACAGCCAGGTTCGACTCCGGCTCGCTGGGCTTTTCGACAATGCCCGTGACCTTCTCCCCATCCAGCGAGGCAACCCCGAAGCGCTGGGGATCGTGGACTTCCTTGAGCATGATCTTCGCCCCTCCCGCCTGGGCGCGGAAGTCGTCGACGGCGCCCTTGATGTTCTTTTCGATCAGGTTGTCGCCGAGTACCACGCAGATTTCATCTCCGGCGGCCCAGTGGCGCGCCAGCCCCAGGGCCTGCGCAATACCGCCCTCGCCCTCCTGATAAGCGTAGTTCAGGTGCCCCAGCCCGAAGTCCTTGCCGTTGCCCAAGAGCGACAGGAAGTCACCTGACTTGCGTCCACCGGTGACGATCATGATCTCTTGAATCCCGGCGTTGACCAGCGTCTGGATCGGGTAGTAGATCATCGGCTTGTCAAAAACCGGCAAGAGGTGCTTGTTGGTGATCTTCGTCAGCGGGAAGAGGCGCGTGCCAAGTCCGCCGGCCAGGATGATGCCCTTCATGGCGCGTGGTGTCTGGGGGTTTGGGTGATGGTGGGAGAGACGCCGCAGAGACTAGCACATGGCGAGCCCTTTTGGGGCCTTTGCCTGTCCAGTGGGACGGGTCCGGGCCTCAACTGTTCCGCAGCCGATACCATTCCAGGAAGCGCTCCAAGCCCTCTGAAACCGCGGTCGAAGGCGCGTACCCAAGGGCCTTGCGGGCCTTGGAAATGTCGGCGAAGGTGATCGGCACATCCCCCGGCTGATCCGGCAGCCGTTCCAAAATGGGTTCCTTGCCACAGGCGGCGCCAATCTGCTCCACCAGGGAGGAGAGGGTGGTGGTCTGCGACTCACCCAGATTGTAGATCTCGTAGCCGGCGCAGCGGTCGAGGGCGCGCAACACGCCGGCGATGATGTCGCTGATATAGGTGTAGTCCCGGCGGCTTCCACCGTCCCCAAAAAAAGGAATGGGCTCCCCCGCCAGGCAGCGCGCCACGAATTTGTGGATGGCCATTTCCGGCCGTTGGCGCGGGCCGTAGACAGTGAAGAAGCGCAGACAGGTGGTGGGCACGCCGTACAGGTGATGCCAGGTGTAAGCCAGGAGCTCCCCGGCGCGCTTGGTGGCGGCGTAGGGCGAAACCGGCTGGTTCAGTTGGGCATCCTCCCTGAATGGCACCTCGCGGTTGCCGCCGTAGACGCTGGAAGAAGAAGCGAAGACAAAGCGCAGGCCCGCTTGTTTCCGGATGGCTTCCATCAGGATCATGGTGCCGCGCACATTGACATCTTGATAGTGCAGGGGATCGGCCAGGGAGGGCCGCACGCCGGCCATGGCGGCCAGGTGCACGACCGCATCGAACCCGCCGTCCGCAAAGAGCTGCTCCACCAACTCTCCGTCGCGGATATCGCCCTCTGTGATGCGGGCCCCGGCGCCGGAGATCAGGGCGGCGTTCTCGCGTTTGATGGCCGGGTCGTAGAAGTCGTTGAAGTTGTCCAACACTTCGACTTCATCACCGCGCTGCAACAGAGCTTCGCACAGATGTGAACCGATGAATCCGGCGCCGCCGGTGACTAGAACCTTCATGGGGTGCTGATGTGTCTTTTCGTGTCCACCGGGAGCGCTCTCATTCGACGGTCACGCTCTTGGCCAGATTGCGCGGCTTGTCAATATCACAACCCTTGAGGCGCGCGACCTCATAGGCAAAGAGCTGCAGCGGCACCACATTGAGCAGGGGCGAGAGCAGTTCCGGACATTCCGGCACGGCCAACACGGCATCGGCGATGGCGTGGCTAGCGGCGTCCGCGCCCACGCTGATCACCTCGCCGCCGCGGGCCTTGACCTGTTCGATATTCGAGCGCACCTTTTCCGCCACGCGCCCCGGACTGTTGATCGCCAGGATGGTCATGCCCGGCTCCACCAGGGCGATGGGACCGTGCTTCATCTCACCGGCGGGGTAACCCTCGGCGTGCACATAGGCGATTTCCTTGAGCTTGAGGGCACCCTCCAAGGCCACCGGGTAGTTGACGCCGCGGCCGAGGAAGAGGAAGCCCTTGGACTCTCCAAAGCGTGCGGCACAGGCGCGAATCTCCTCCAGCAATCCGCCGGATAGCAGGCGCTCCATGCAGGGGCGCAGGCCACGGAGTTCCCCCAGCAGCTCGCGGGCCGTGCGCGCCGCCAGGGCTCCCCGGGCGCGCCCCAGGCGCAGGGACAAAAGGAAAGCGGCCGCCACTTGGGCCGTGAAAGCCTTGGTGCTGGCCACGCCGATCTCCGGGCCCGCATGGGTCAAAATGACCTCCTCCACCTCGCGCACCAGCGTACTGCCCACCACATTGCAGATAGCCCCGCCGCGCCCGCCCAACTCCTGGGCCAGGCGCAGGGCCGCCAGGGTGTCCGCCGTCTCGCCGGATTGGGAAACGGCCAGGGCCAAGGTGCCCGGCGCCAGCACCGGATCGCGATAGCGGAACTCCGAAGCGAAATCCACATCCACCGGCACGCGCGCCAGCTCCTCCACCATGTAGGCTCCGATGATGCCGGCGTGCAAGGCAGTACCGCAGGCGATGACCTGCACCCGCTCAATCCCCGCCAGGGATTCATCAGACCACTGGTTGCCTTCGAAAACCACATCTCCAGCTTCTTCGCGGATGCGCTCGAAGGTGGTCTGGGCCAAGACATCGGGCTGTTCGTGAATCTCCTTCAACATGTAGTGGGGCCAGTCACCGAGTCCGGCGTCCTCCGCCTCCCACTCCACCGTGCAGGCCTCGCGCCGCCGGACTTTTCCGTCCAGCCCGCGCACCTCCACCCGGCCCGCTTCCAAGAGCGCCAGATCCCCGTCCTCCAGATAGACGACCTGGCGCCCGTGGGGCAGCAGGCCGAGCACATCCGAGGCCAGGTAAGCCCCGGCACCACGGCCGGAATCATCGGCGGCCCAGGTCGCCAGGGCCAGGGGCGGTCCCTTGCGCGCGCAGACGATGAGGCCCGGGCAACTTGGCGAGATAAAGGCCACGGCGTAGTAGCCCCGAGCACGCCTGAGGGTCCCGGCCACCGCGCTCGCCAGGTCCTCCCCGGCCTCCAGGCGGCTCCCTACGAGGTGCGCCAGCACCTCCGTGTCCGTGTCGGAAACCAAGGTCACCCCGGCGGCCTCCAGCTCATCGCGCAGGGCCGCGTAGTTCTCAATGATTCCGTTGTGCACCACCGCCACGCGCCGGGCGCTGTCCATGTGCGGGTGGGCGTTGCCGTCCGTGGGCGGTCCGTGGGTCGCCCAACGCGTGTGGCCGATGCCCGCGCTGGCGGCGCTGGCCGCCGGCCCCAACTGCTCCGCGGCCAAGCTCTCCTCCAGGTTCGCCAATCTCCCGGCTCGGCAACAGGTGGCCAGGGTCCCGTCTATTTCCACGGCTACGCCGGCTGAGTCATAGCCGCGGTATTCGAGCACGCGCAAGCCATCCACCAAGGAGGGCACAAGCTCCTGCCCGGGCCCCAGATCCCCCACCGCTCCGACAATGCCACACATCTCGCCCGGCCTAAACCGGCTCCTCGGCGGTGGCGGATACGCGCGTGCGGAAGTCTGCCAGCGTGCGGCGCAGCCCCTCGTCCAAGGCAATCTCCGGCTCCCAGCCGAGAATGCGCCGAGCCTTGGTGATGTCCGGCTGCCGCACTTTGGGATCGTCCATCGGCAGCTCGCGGAAACTGATCTCTGATCCGGCACCAGTGATCTCCACCACCTTGCGGGCGAACTCCAAAATGGTCATCTCCGCCGGGTTGCCGATGTTCGTGGGTTGCACTTCGTCTGAGTTCAGAAGTCGCCAGATCCCCTCCACCAAATCATCCACGAAACAGAAGGAACGGGTTTGGCTGCCGTCGCCAAAGACCGTCAGTTCCTCGCCCCGCAAGGCCTGGGACATGAAAGCCGGTAGGGCGCGTCCGTCCTCCAACCGCATGCGCGGGCCGTAGGTATTGAAGATGCGGACTATGCGCGTCTCGACGCCGTGGAAACGGTGATAGGCCATGGTCATGGCCTCGGCGAAGCGCTTGGCCTCGTCGTAGACCCCCCGCGGCCCCACGGGATTGACATTGCCCCAGTAGTCCTCGCTCTGGGGATGCACCAGGGGATCTCCATAGCACTCGCTGGTAGAGGCCAATAGAAAGCGTGCCCCCTTGGCCCGGGCCAAGCCCAGCACCTTGTGAGTTC
Organism: Planctomycetota bacterium; assembly: GCA_002686595.1. Lineage (GTDB taxonomy): Bacteria > Planctomycetota > UBA1135 > UBA1135. Next base: position 21,563 of record NYXZ01000137.1, read on the forward strand.
CGAGGGAGCCCACTTTGAGGGTTTGGATCGGCAGCTCCAGGTAATCGATGGGACTGGCCGGGGAGGCAAAGTGCAGGATCGCATCCAGCTTCCCCACCACATGGATGTACTCGGTCACATCCCGATGCTCGAAGTGGAAGCGCGGATCCGAGAACAGATGTTCGATGTTGTGGACAGCCCCGGTGATCAGGTTGTCCATGCATGTCACTTCATAGCCCTCAGCCAAAAAACGCTCACAGAGATGGCTACCGAGGAAGCCCGCACCGCCTGTGATCAATACGCGGGGAGTGTTCATGATTGGTCAGACTGTCCCATGCTAATCATCTGAGGATCCTGGAGCTTCAGCTTCATCGCCGACTTCCGGTTCCTCAATAACTTCCGGCTCTTCGATGACTTCCGGCTCCTCGACGACTTCCGGCTCCTCGACGACTTCCGGCTCCTCAACGACTTCCGGCTCCTCAACGACTTCCGGCTCCTCAA